>JAFZTP010000095.1 GCA_017618815.1 Bacteroidales bacterium
ACGTAGGATTTGTGGCCATGGACCAGGAAAATCCCGCGCGGCGCCAGGTCGGAGAGTATCTTGGACAGTCCTTCCAGGGACTCGTTTCCGATGAAGTGGTATTGTTCAGTCATTTGATGATGTTTCAGTTGTTATTCGGGAGCAGCGAGAGTATCTCCTTGACGGACATGCAATACTGCTCCGACGCCTCTTTGCAGCGGCCATGTTCCAGGATCGATGTCGCACATGCCACCATGGCCGGATATGCCGCCCTGAGAAGATGGTTGGCGTAGATCACTATGTTGACGCCCCATGAGGCGAGCTCGTCTTCAGTGATGGCGTCGTAAGTGGTAGGCACAGCAACGACCGGGATGTCCGGATAGTCCGCCTTGAAGCGCAGGCAGAATTCCCTGATGTCCTCGCCCGAGGTCTCCTTGCTGTGGATCATGATTCCGTCAGCTCCGGCCTCAACGTATGCTGCGGCCCTTTCGAGAGCGTCCTCGATGCTCTTTCCGGCAATCAGGCTCTCAATCCTTGCGATGACCATGAAATCATCAGTGACCTGGGCAGCCTTGCCGGTGCGGATCTTCTCGCAGAAATTCTCGATGCTGTCCTGATCCTGCCCGGCATCGGTGCCGAAGAGGGAATTATGCTTGTCCCCCACCTTGTCCTCTATGATGACGGCCGATACTCCGAGTCTCTCGAGAGTCCTTACGGTAAACCTGAACTGGGATGGCTTTCCGCCAGTGTCGCCGTCGAAGATTACCGGCTTGGTGGTCACTTCGAGGGCATCGTTAAGTCCCTGGAGACGGTTGGTGAGGTCCACTGACTCCGTGTCAGGCTTTCCTTTCGAAGTCGAGTCGGTCAGCGAGCTGGCCCACATGCCGTCAAATTCCAGTTTCATTCCGTTCTTCTGGACGGAGGTATTTTCGATGATGAGCCCGGTGAGGCCGTCGTGAGACTCCATGATACGGACGATCTTCTTCGCCCCGATGAGGCGGCGAAGCCTTCTCAGCCTTATCTCCGGAGTCGTTCCGATCTCCTTCAGCCTCTGGTTCATGGCGGTGGAAGATATGCCCTTGGTGTAAGGGATGTCGATGACCTGTCCGCCCCAGACTGCCATGCAGTCGATTATCCTCTGCCTGGTCTGCTTCTGGACCCCTTCTTTCCAGTCATCGCCGTGGACGACGTAGTCCGGCTTGAGCTTGAGCAGATTCGGCACATAGTCCAAGGTGGTCTGCTCGACTACTCGGTCGACGCCTTTTATGTTGGACACAATCTCCGCGCGCTGGTTGTAATCGAGGTACGGAAGCCTCTTGTAACTGGCTATCGCTGCGTCGGTAAGCACACCGACAGTCACGCTGCCAAGTTCGGCAGCGTGACGGATGATATTGAGATGTCCGGGATGAATCATGTCTGCGCTCATCCCTACGTATACAGTCTTTTTCATTACTTCTTCGAATTGTACTCTTTCAGCGCATGCTCCAGACATTCGAGAGCCTTCGCGAGATCTTCGATGCAGAGCACATACGCGATCCTGACTTCGTTTTTACCGAGCCCTGGAGTACTGTAGAATCCGGCAGCAGGAGCCATCATCACGGTAGCCCCTTCGTATTCGAAGTCCGTCAGGCACCAGCGGCAGAAATCCTCGGCATCTTCGACAGGCAGGCTGGCAAGCGTGTAGAACGCGCCTTCCGGCATCGGGCTGTAAACGCCCGGAATCTTGTTGAGTCCGGCGATTATGAAATCACGGCGGGCCTTGTATTCATCGTAGCAAGCCTTCGAATACTCCTCTGTCCCATCAATGGAGGCCTCAGCCACGATCTGGCCGAGAAGAGGAGGGCAAAGACGGCTCTGGGCCACTTTCATGGCGCATTCTATCACTTCCTTGTTATGGGTGACAATCATTCCGATCCTTATTCCGCACTCGGAATAACGCTTGGATACGGAGTCCACGAGAATCACGTTCTGCTCTATACCTTCGAGGGTCATGGCTGACTTATACGGAACTCCGGTATAGCAGAATTCGCGATATGCCTCATCCGAGATGAGGAAAAGGTCATGCTTCTTGACAATGTCGCGTATGCTCAGGAGTTCTTCGTCCGGATAAAGATAGCCGGTAGGATTGTTCGGATTGCAAAGCAGGATCGCCCTGGTCTTCGGAGTTATGGCTTTTTCGAAAGCCTCGACAGGAGGAAGAGCGAAGCCGTCCTCGATATATGAGCGCACGGTCTTGACGATTACTCCCGCAGACTCTGCAAAGCTGAGATAATTGGCATATCCCGGCTCGACCATTATGATTTCGTCACCGGGATCGAGGCAGGAAAGGAAAAGCATCAGAAGGGCTTCAGACCCACCCGTGGTAACCATTATCTCCTCCGGAGTAACGCTGATTCCGCATTTCGCGTAATAACTCGCGAATTTCTCACGAAGAGACAGAAGTCCTTGGGAATGAGTATATTCGAGGGTTTTCCTATCGATGTTCTTGAGCGCATCGAGGGCTTTCTGCGGGGTCGGCAGGTCTGGCTGGCCGATATTGAGGTGATATACCTTCACACCACGCTTCTTTGCCCCGTCTGCAAACGGCACAAGTTTTCTGATAGGCGATGCGGGAAGCCTTACTCCCCTTTTCGATATTTTAGGCATAAAATCACAATTTAATCTAAAAGGCTAAGTTAATGATATTTTTCTGATTTGCGTATAAAAACCTCTACAGAGACGCGAGGTACCATTCATAGAGACGGGAAACGCCGTCTTCGAGTTCGACGGAATGCCTCC
>JAFZTP010000096.1 GCA_017618815.1 Bacteroidales bacterium
AGTACGACCAGTATCTCGGAGTCCGCAAGCGCTCTAACTGGGAGGTCAACGCCTTCCCGTTCGGCCGCGGATACGGATGGGCAACTGTCAATCCATATGTATGGAAACAGTGGGATATCGAGGAGCCGGGCGACCTCCGCAAGGTGGCTTCGATTTACAACTACGAAGACGAGTGCGTTCCTGCATCCGCATATACATGGGGCAACGACCAGCAGTATGAAGAGACCGGACTCTGGCAGAAGAAATACCAGACCTGGGGTGCCATGGTCGACGGCAAATTCTTCTATGAATTCTCATCTGTTCCTGAGTACGGCGGTACCGGTACCGACCTCGGCCGCGGCCATTCTCCTCAGAACATCCAGCTCCTCCGCTTCGCTGACGTGCTCCTGATGCACTCCGAGCTTACCAAGACCGTGGATGGCATCAACAAGGTTCGCGCAAGGGTCAACCTCGGCTCTATACTCGCTTACACCGATGAAGCCCTCCGTATGGAGAGAAAGCATGAGCTCGCATTCGAGGCCGTAAGATGGGGTGACATGAGACGTTATGGCAAGGCTTATGCTATCGCCGCCCTCGAGACCCAGCTCGGTCAGGATATCCGCAACGCAGGCGGTCCTACAGTAATGAAAGACCAGGGTGCAGGCTACAAGGCCCGCTACGAGGCAACCTACGGCTTCAGGCCTATCCCTCGTTCCGAGATCAGCCTCTCCAACGGTGTCCTCAAGCAGAATGAAGGCTGGACCGACGCCGCTTCCGCCCAGTACACTGGCTGGAAATAGTCTGACATAAGAAAAAGGCCGGGCAACCTTGGCGGATTGCCCGGTTTTTTTTATTTTCGCATATAAAACTACTGATTCCTTATGAAGAAAACCGTATTGTTTGTCATTTTGTCGCTCGCTATTGCGTCTTGCGGAAAAGAAAACCCCGACCAGGAGTCCGGTACGACCGTACAGAACGAAGATTATGTCGTAACCAGGATAGAGTATCATCTTGACGATTCCGCCGTCATTGAACAGCTGCCCGACTACGTTGCCGAGGATCAGTTGTGGAATAATACTCCCGAGCTCATTTTGGCAAGTAGGACTTTCACCTTTGAAGTTAAGGAAAGTTCTTCCTTCTTAAACTCCGGGGACATGTCCGTCCCGGAAGGGTTTTATGCGCCGATTCCGTATCTGATGCCGGATACAAATTCCATATATTTGACGGAACCGCGCTACAATACGTGGGGAGAAGACTCGACGACATCCGATGTCAGGAACGTTGAAGTCTCCCTGAACACCCCTCCTTACAGCAGAGTGAATGTCACAGTCAGTATAAAAAGATATCGTATTGCTGTCAGGTATACTGCATATCTGAAAGGAGTGATGACCGGCGTAAAAACCAGTGTGGATGGTATCTGGGAGGGTGTCAGCACCTCCGGCACGGAAACCATATGGACCCAGCATGAGCTTGAATAGCAAATTAATGCGCCATCCCTAAAAGTAGGTATTGGAGAAATCTTGAAATATGTTTAAATTTGCCGGCTCATAAGCTAACACAACACAAAAATGAAGCACTTTGTACTACCTTATGAGGGCGGGCTGATTACGGATAAGCTGCCCGAGGACATTTTACACAGCTATGAGAAGGTAAATGCCGAAATTTTCACCGAGTCTCGCGAAGCAAGCTCAAAAGTAGCGGACGTCATCGTAGACTCTATCAAATCGACCAAAGGCCGTCTTTTCCGTCTTGGCCTTACAACTGGAGTTACCCCTATCTCCCTTTACAACGAACTCGCACGCCGCTGCGCTGCAGGCGAGGTTTCATTCAAGAACGTCGAGATCGTATCAATCGACGAATATTACCCGTTCAGTGCTGACCAGCACCAGAGCCGTAACAGTCGTATCCACGAAGCTCTTATCGACAAAGTAGACATCCTCAAGGAGAACGTTCATATCCCTGACGGAACCGTCCCTGCCGACAAGATCTCAGCATATTGCGCCGAATTCGACAAACTCGCACGCGGACTCGACCTCCTCGTGATCGGCGTAGGCGAACAGGGCCAGCTCGGCTTCAACGAGGCTGGTGCCAACGAAAAGAGCCGCACCCGCACTGTTCCGCTTCCATACAAGTCACGCAAGAGACAGGCACATAACTTCAACGGAGACATCTCTGCAACCCCGTCAGCCGCCATCACCATCGGTATCAGCACGATGCTCAGCGCATCCAGGATCATCGTAATGGCATGGGGCGAGGACAAGGCAGAAGCAGTGAAAGCCATCACCGAGGGCGAAGTAACCCCTCTCTGCCCGGCTTCATATCTCCAGCTCCATGATAACGCATCCATCTTCGTAGACGAGACCGCCGGATCCCTGCTCACCCGCGTGAGTGCCCCTTGGCTCGTTGGCAGCTGCGACTGGACTCCTAAGTTCATCCGCAAAGCCGTCGTATGGCTCTGCCAGCAGGTTGGAAAGCCTATCCTCAAACTCACCGAGCGCGACTATCTTGAAAACTCCCTCGGCGAGCTCATCGAAAAATACGGACCGTTCGACAAGATCAACATAAACGTCTTCAACGATCTCCAGCACACCATCACAGGATGGCCGGGCGGAAAGCCGAATGCAGACGATTCAACCCGTCCTGTCAGCGCCGAACCGTTCCCTAAGACCGTCCTGATCTTCTCTCCGCATCCGGATGACGACGTGATCTCCATGGGTGGTACATTCATCCGTCTCGTCGCCCAGGGCCACAATGTCCATGTAGCATACGAGACCTCCGGAGACGTAGCAGTCTATGACGACGTGGTACTCCAGCACATGGATGCCGCATACCAGCTCGGATTCGCCGACAAGTTCGACGAAGTGAAGGCCCTCATCGACTCCAAGCGTCCTGGAGAGGCTGAGCCACGCGCCCTTCTCGACATCAAGGCGGCCATCCGTCGCAGCGAAGCCAGAAGCGCCGTACGCTCATTCGGTCTCAACGACAAGACCAACGCCCACTTCCTGAATCTTCCGTTCTATGAGTCCGGCGGTGTCAAGAAGATGCCAAGGACCCAGGTGGACGTCGACATAATCAAAAAGCTCATGAACGAGCTCAAGCCTGACATGATCTTCATGGCCGGCGACCTCGCCGATCCTCACGGAACCCACAGGGTCTGCACAGAGGCAGCCATGGATGCTTTCGAGCAGCTCCGCGAAGAAGGTGCCAAGTGGACTGAAAACGCCCACATCTGGCTCTACAGGGGCGCATGGATGGAGTGGGAGCTCGGACGCGTGGACATGGCAGTTCCGCTCAGCCCGGGAGAGGTCGTAAGCAAGCGTCACGCTATCTTCCGTCACCTCAGCCAGAAGGATATCGTTCCATTCCCTGGAGACGATCCTCGTGAGTTCTGGCAGCGTGCAGAGGAGAGGACCCAGAATACCGCACGCCTCTACGATGAGCTCGGAATGGCAGAATACCAGGCAATGGAAGTGTTCCTGAAACTCTTTTAAGCGCCTGAGTATTTTGTAATTCGCAAAAAATAGTATAAATTTACACGGTGTAATGACACCGATAATTTAAATTTATATTATGAAAAAGTTAATTCCTATCGTATTGTGCGCACTGGTCCTTGTTCCAGGTTGCGGTAACATGTCTAATCTTGCAAAAGATTCTCTCATTGGTGGTGGCGCTGGCGCTGCCGTGGGTGCCGCTGTAGGTGCTCTCATCGGTAAGGACGCCAAGGGCGCTCTCATCGGAGCCGCTATCGGTACTGCCGTCGGCGGTGGTACTGGAGCTATCATCGGAAAGAAGATGGACAAGAAGGCTGCCGAACTGGCTGCCCTTGAAGATGCCAAGGTTGAGAAAGTATATGACGCCAACGGTCTCGAAGGCCTCAAGGTCACCTTCTCAAGCGGTATCCTCTTCAAGACCAACAAAGCTGACCTCTCAGCTGCTTCCAAGAAGGAGCTCGCAGAGTTCGCCAACAAGATGTCCGACCTTAAGGATACCGACATTACGATTTACGGCCACACCGACAATACCGGTTCTGCTGCCGTCAATGAGAAGCTTTCTGCAGAGAGAGCTGCATCAGTGGCTGCATACCTCAAGAGCTGCGGCATTGCTGGAGATCGCCTCAAGACTCAGGGCCTCTCATACACTGATCCTGTAGCTGACAACTCTACTGTTGAAGGCCGCGCCCTCAACCGCCGCGTGGAGATTTACATCACCGCCGACGAGAACATGATCGCCGCTGCCCAGAACGGTACTCTCCAGTAGTCTGTGTCATGGCCGACCTGTTCGGTCATCCTATACTTATAAGCCGACCCTGCCAGGGCCGGCTTTTTCTGTCACTCACCGTCCACCGCCGGCTTGCTGCCATTCCGGCCGATATCTGTATCGTTTTCTGCGAAAAATTGCTATCTTGCAGGACATTCAGTTTTTTATGAAAAGATTACTCGCTATTGCACTGGCTTTCGCGGCAGCCGTGACCGTGGCTGCCCAGGCTCCTAATTATGAACTTGCGGAAAGATTCTCCGCAAAGAAGATCAATTCCATGGTGTTCTCCACCCAGCTCAGACCGAACTGGTTCCGTAATTCAGATAAGTTCTGGTACTCCTGGAAGACCCCGGCAGGTACTGAATACTACATCGTGGATCCGGCAGCCGGCACCAAGACCAGGATCTTCGACATGGAGAAACTCGCGATGCAGGTATCGGAGATCGTCCGCGACCCGTTCGACGCCGCCCATCTTCCGATCGACAACCTCAAGCTCAAAGACGACAGCTATTTCCTCTTCGATATCAACTCTACCATTGATGTCAAGGACAAGAAAGACAGCACCAAGACCGAAAAGAAAGTATTCCACTTCAGATATGACCTCTCTTCCAGGAAGCTCACCGAACTGGAAGACGGGCAGAAAGACAAATATCCTCACTGGGCAGCAGTCTCCCCGGACGGAAAGACCGGCGTATATGTGAAGAACCATGACCTCTACTGCATGGATGCCGAGAATCTCGCCAAGGCAGTCGAGGACGATAAGGACAGCACCCTGGTGGAGCGTCGCCTTACCTTCGACGGCAAGGCCGAATTCGGCTGGAACGGAGACAACTACAAGGGAGACATGGAGGCTGACACCACTGCCAGGGAGATCCCTAATATCGCATGGGCTCCGGACTCAAGGCATTTCGCGGCCCTCCGCTTCGACATGAGCCCTGTCAAGGAACTCTGGGTGATCAACTCCGTCAGCAGCCCCCGCCCGAAACTCGAGACATACAAATATCAGATGCCCGGAGAGCCGGGGCCGGTAAGCTATCTCTATGTGTTCTCAATGCCTGACGGCAAGTATCATGAAGTGAAGAACCGTGCTTTCAAGGACCAGGACCTCGCCATTGTATCCGCCCCGAGGACAGCCAAGGACAGGCATGACGAATTCTATTCTCCAAAATGGCTCGGAGACGAGACCGGATTCTATCTGGACCGTATCAGCCGTGACCTCAAGCGCAATGACCTCTGCTGGGTAGGCGTCGGTGCGGACTCTACCCGAGCAGTCATCAAGGAGCGTCTCAATACTTATGTGGAGACCCGCGAACCGCGTCTCATCAAAGATGGAAAGCAGATTCTATGGTGGTCAGAGCGCAACGGCTGGGCCAACATCTACCTCTATAACTCTGACGGAAGCCTGGTGCAGAACCTTACCGAAGGCGCCTTCCATATCGAGGATATCCTTGCCGTAAACGAGGCTGAAGGCTATATGCTCGTAGCCGCATGCGGAGTGGACAAGGGCGAAGATCCTTACCAGATGCACACCTATCGCTTCTCGCTCTCCGGCAAAGTCATGAAGAAGCTCGACATGGACGACATGGACGTGATGCCGGCGGCCAGCGACGATGCGAAGTATTTCGTGGCCAACTATTCCCGCGTGGATTATGCTCCTGCAGTCGCCCTCTACAATGCTTCAGGCCGCAAGGTCATGGACCTCGAAAAGGCAGATCTCTCCCTTCTCTTAGAGGCCGGCTACAAGTTCCCGGAGCGCTTCAAGGTCAAGGCCGCCGACGGAGTGACCGACCTCTACGGAGTAATGTACAAGCCTTTCGACTTCGATTCCACCAAAGTATATCCGATTGCCGACTATGTATATCCGGGCCCTCAGGTCGAGGCCAACAACATCTCATGGTCAAAGGGCATGACCCGCGTCGACCGTCTCGCCCAGATCGGGATGATCGTGATCACTGTCGGCAACCGCGGCGGCCATCCGAACCGTTCGAAATGGTACCATAACTATGGATATGGCAACCTGCGCGACTATGGTCTCGAAGACCAGAAATATGCGATCCAGCAGCTCGCCGCGCGCCATCCGTTCATCGACATCAACCGCGTCGGCATCCATGGCCACTCCGGAGGCGGATTCATGTCCACTGCAGCGATACTGAAATATCCGGACTTCTTCAAGGTTGCGGTCTCATGTGCCGGCAACCACGACAACAGCATCTACAACCGCTGGTGGAGCGAGCAGCATCACGGCATCCTCGAGAAGATCGACAAAGGGGACACCACTTTCGTCTATCACATCGACACCAACCAGGAGATCGCCTCCAACCTCAAGGGCCATCTGATGCTCGTCCATGGAGACATCGACAACAATGTCAACCCGGCGAACACCATCCGCGTCGTTGACGCCCTGATCCGTGCCAACAAACGTTTCGACATGCTCATTCTCCCCGGCCAGAGACACGGCTTCGGGGACATGAACGAATATTTCTTCTGGAGAATGGCCGACTATTACAGCGAGTGGTTCCTGAACGGCACCCACAGGCCTGAAACAGACATCAAAGAACTTAATAACGACTAGGAACGACTATGAAAAGAATTGTATTCCTTATCCTTGCCGCAGCAGCTGTGGCAGTGTCATGTTCCCGCGAAAGGGGACTCAAGACAGACACCTATGAAAGGGAAGTCGTAGTGGCTCTCGCCGAAGATGCCGCAGACTCCATCACCATGAAAGTGAAACTCGAGTATCCTGTTTCAGGTATTTCTGACGAGGCTGTCCAGGCCATGACCAAGTCTATCCTCGGCCAGAGCGTCGAATACACGGGAGAGACTCCTGACATGGAGGCAGCCATCGACAAATATGTGGAGGCTACCGTGGCTAACTACCGAGACACCAACCTTCCATACTGGGAGGAAAGCAAGGAGGAAGGAGTCAGTTTCATGGGCCTCAGCTGGGAGGACGAGATAATCGGAACCTTCGACGGCTCCCATGGCGACGTCATCTCCTATGTGCTCTATTCATATTCATATCAGGGCGGAGCCCATGGCTCATGGGGCAATTTCGTGACCAACTTCAGCCTCAAGGACGGTTCTGTCGTCACTGAGGATGACCTGTTCGTCCCTGACTACAGGGCAGAGCTCTCCAAGATTCTGACAGACCATCTCTATGATTCCATGGGCGATCCGGAGGCATATGACTGTCTCTTCGTAAAGGAGATCGAGCCTAACGGCAACTTCGAGGTCTCCGAGGAAGGCCTGTCCTATCTTTACAATCCGTATGAGATCGGACCATATGCCATCGGCCTGGTCACCGTGACCGTGCCTTGGCAGGAACTTGAGCATATACTTAAATGATATAGACATGAAAGACAGTGACCGACAATGGATCGTTACCAGGATTGACGGAAAGATAGCATCGGTTTCGACCGATTACCGCTCTGCGGCCCGGATTCTGACCGGGCTCTCCTCCCAGCCTCCTTCCCGCTTCGGGGAGATAACATGTACCAAGGTCACTACCGAAGAGATTTTCGCCTTGTCGGACAGGGTGGAGTGGGAAGACCTGATGCTCTTCGGAACCCCTTTCCAAAAGACTGTATGGCGCAGGATTTTCGGGATCACGCATCCCGGGACTCCGCGCCTTCTTTCTTATACGGACCTCGCCGAAGAACTAGGCAAGGCCCCCGGCGTAAGGGCGGTGGCCCATGCGGTCGGCCTGAACCCTGTCTCCGTGATCATCCCATGCCACCTGATAATTCCAAAAGAATCCCTCGAGCGTCTCAACGAACTCGGAGAGAGTTCTCTTTTTAAATGGGAGACCCTCTATATGGTCGACCGGTACATCGACTATGGCGAATATGCCCTCGGCGATGACCTCAAGAGAGAGCTTATCCTTCAGCATATGAACAGATAAACTTGGTTAATTAAAATATTATTCGTACATTTGCGGTCCCGCAAAATGCGGGGGTAAAACATAAATTATAGATTTACAATCATTTATGCCAACAATTCAACAATTAGTTCGTAAAGGACGCGAGACACTCGAGGTAAAGAGCAAGTCTCGTGCGTTGGATGCTTGCCCTCAGAAGAGGGGTGTTTGCGTACGTGTTTACACAACAACGCCTAAGAAACCTAACTCAGCAATGCGTAAGGTAGCGCGTGTACGTCTCACCAACTCAAAGGAGGTCAACGCATACATCCCGGGAGAGGGTCACAACCTCCAGGAGCACAGCATCGTGCTCGTACGTGGCGGTCGTGTTAAGGACCTCCCTGGTGTACGTTACCACATCCTTAGAGGAGCTTTGGATACCGCTGGCGTAGAAGGCAGGACTCAGTCCCGTTCACTCTACGGTGCGAAGAGACCAAAGAAATCTAAGAAGTAATTCAATTTTATCACCTTAATTTCTTTTAACAATGAGAAAATCGAAGCCTAAGAAGAGGATTCTACTTCCTGATCCAAAGTTTCACGACGTGAACGTTACACGTTTCGTGAACAACCTTATGTTGCAGGGGAAGAAGAGTATCGCGTATTCTATTTTTTACGATGCCATTGACATGGTAGGCGAGAAGATGAAAGATTCTGACAAGGCTCCTCTAGATATTTGGAGGAAAGCTCTCGAAAACGTAACACCTCAGGTTGAGGTTAAGTCACGTCGTGTAGGTGGAGCTAACTTCCAGGTGCCTACTGAGTTGAGACCGGAAAGGAAGATTTCAGTTTCTATGAAGAATATGATACTGTTCGCCCGCAAGCGCTCCGGCCACTCAATGGCTGAAAAACTCTGTGCAGAGATTGTTGCTGCATATAACAACGAAGGTGGTGCATACAAGAGAAAAGAGGATATGCACAAGATGGCTGAGGCCAACAAGGCCTTCGCTCACTTCCGTTTCTAATAGTTACGTCGAATGGCAAAGAGAGATCTTAAATACACCAGAAACATCGGCATCATGGCTCACATCGATGCCGGAAAGACGACTACGTCTGAGCGTATCCTTTTCTACACCGGAAAGACCCACAGGATCGGAGAGGTTCATGAGGGTGCCGCTACAATGGACTGGATGGTTCAGGAGCAGGAGCGTGGTATCACCATCACTTCCGCTGCCACCACCGCGTTCTGGCACTACAACAACCAGATCTACCAGATCAACCTCATCGATACTCCGGGCCACGTTGACTTCACCGTCGAGGTGGAGCGCTCCCTCCGTGTGCTTGATGGAACTATCGCTACTTTCTGTGCCGTCGGCCGCGTACAGCCTCAGTCTGAGACCGTATGGCGTCAGGCCGATAAATACGGCGTACCTAAAATAGCCTATGTAAACAAAATGGACCGTGTAGGTGCTGACTTCCTCGCATGCGTCGAAGAGATGCATACCAAGCTCGGTGCCAACGCAGTTCCAATCTGCCTCCCTATCGGTGCAGAGGACAAGTTCAAGGGAATCATCGACCTTCTCAACATGAAGGCCATCTACTATGATTCAAAGGAAGAGCTTGTCAACTACGAAATAACGGACATCCCTGCAGAGATGCTCGACGAGGCCAAGCATTGGCGTGAGAAACTTGTCGAGGCCGCTGCCGAGTGCGACGAGACCCTCATGGAGAAATACTTCGAGGATCCTGAGTCGCTTTCTCTCGACGAGGTCGTAGCAGCACTCCGCAAGGGTACCATCGCTATGCAGATCGTTCCTGCATGCTGCGGTTCTTCATTCAAGAACAAGGGCGTACAGTTCCTTCTCGACGCTGTCATGCGCTTCCTCCCTTCTCCTCTGGACAAGGGTTCAGTTGTCGGCACAAATCCTAAGACCGGCGACGAGGTTGAGCGCAAGCCAAGTGCTGACGAGCCGTTCTGCGGTCTCGTGTTCAAGATTGCAACCGATCCTTTCGTAGGCCGTCTCGCCTTCCTCAGAGCTTACTCTGGTAGGGTTGACGCAGGTTCATATGTTTACAACACCCGCACTGGCAAGAAAGAGAGAATCGCCCGTCTCTACCAGATGCACTCCAACCACCAGAACCCTATCGAGTTCGTAGAGGCCGGAGACATCTGCGCAGCAGTCGGCTTCAAGGATCTCCGCACAGGTGATACCATCTGCGCTGAGGATCATCCTATCACTCTCGAATCCATGGAATTCCCTGATCCTGTGATCGGTATCGCCGTTGAGCCTAAGACTCAGGGCGACCTCGACAAGCTTGGCGTAGCACTCGCCAAACTCGCTGAGGAGGACCCGACCTTCACAGTCAAGTCAGACCATGAGACCGGCCAGACCGTCATCAGCGGTATGGGTGAGCTTCACCTTGATATCATCGTCGACCGTCTCCGTCGTGAGTTCAACGTCGAAATCAACCAGGGCGCACCTCAGGTTAACTACAAAGAGACCATCACAGGTACCGTACAGCACCGTGAAGTCTTCAAGAAGCAGTCCGGTGGTCGTGGTAAATTCGCTGACATCATCGTCGAAATCGGTCCTGCCGATGAAGGCAAGACAGGCCTTCAGTTCGATAACCAGGTCAAGGGCGGTAACGTTCCTAAGGAATTCATCCCGTCAGTCCAGAAGGGTTTCGAGTCAGCCATGGCAAATGGTGTGCTCGCCGGCTACGAGGTTCCTTCAATGAAGGTTACTCTCCTCGACGGTTCATTCCACCCTGTGGACTCTGACCAGCTTTCATTCGAACTCGCTGCCCGCATGGCATTCCGTCATGCTTGCCCTAAGGCTAAGCCGGTTCTTCTTGAGCCTATCATGAACCTTGAAGTTGTAACTCCTGAGGATTACATGGGAGACATCGTAGGTGACCTCAACCGTCGCCGCGGCCAGATCAACGCAATGGATACCACCGCCAACGGCGCACGTATCATCAGGGCGTTCGTTCCGCTCGCAGAGCAGTTCGGCTACGTTACCGTACTCCGTACCCTTTCTTCAGGTCGTGCTACCAGCACCATGAGCTTCGACCACTATTCAGAGGTTCCTGCAAACCTTGCTAAGGACATCATCGAGAAGAGTGGTTACAAGGCTTCTGATGACGATGTTTAATGTTTAATGGATAAAACAGTGTATTGATATGAGTCAGAAAATCAGAATTAAACTCAAATCATTCGATCATATGCTGCTCGACAAGTCAGCAAAGAAGATCGCCGACACAGTGACAGCTACCGGTGCCAAGGTATGCGGCCCGATTCCGCTTCCTACCGACAAGAAAATCTTCACTGTGAACCGTTCTACTTTCGTCAACAAGAAAGCTCGTGAGCAGTTCGAACTCGATTCATACTGCCGTCTCCTGGACATCGACGATTCTAACGCAAAGACCGTTGATTCCCTCATGAAGCTTGAGCTTCCTTCAGGAGTAAGCGTAGAGATCAAAGTCTAAATTTCTTTCCTTAGATTACAAGGAAAAGTATTATATTTGCATCCGCGTCGCATAGCGGCGCAGATGCATTCCGGTCCCATAGCTCAGTTGGTTAGAGCATCTGACTCATAATCAGGGGGTCGCAGGATCATGCCCTGCTGGGACCACGCTAAGGACAGCCGTTTGGCTGTCCTTTTTTCGTTGCACCCATGTCTTGGGCGGCAAGTATATTTGGAGTATCTTTGCAGAATTATGAAAAAGATGAAGATTATTTACGTGTGCCATGGCAATATCTGCCGGAGCCCGATGGGCGAATACATTCTTAAGAAACTTGTGAGGGACGCCGGAGTCGAGGATCGTTTCGAAATCAGTTCCGCCGCAGTTTCCGACGAAGAATGGGGTAACCCGATCTATCCGCCTGCCCAGGCAACCCTAAGGGCGCATGGAATCCCCTTCGGGAAGCACTCTGCCCATAAGATATCCCCTGCAGAATTTGCTGAAGCAGACTTGGTCTTGATAATGGACGAATCCAACCGCCGCCTTCTCCGCTACATTGTCGGAGACGACCGCAGCGGAAAGGTCCATATGCTGATGGAATACGCCGGTCTCTCCAGGTCCGTCGCCGATCCCTGGTACACGGGCGATTTCGAGACCGCATTCGACGACATCTACTCCGCTTCCGAAGCACTTTTTTCCAGTTTCAAATTGTAAGCGAAAATCCGCGATGCGGAAAAATCGTGAAGAGTTTAGATTTTCTAAAATGTTTTAGCCTCCTCTGCACGCCCTTAAAATCGCGTTTTTCTGAAGAGTGTGCCAAATTCAGGCGCATGCAAAAAAAATTAAAAAAATGTTAGGAGAAAAAAATTTTTTCTCTACATTTGTCCCAGACATACGAAAAAAACAATGATCAACTTGTTTGTAAATAATAACTCGAACCAGCAGAATCAGAACCAGCAGCAGGCTCTGAGGCTACTTCGTGTTTTATTTCCAGTCGTGAGACACAAATAAGGAGCAAGAGAAAATTTTGATATAGCGAAGGCTGGTCCGAAAGGATCGGCCTTCTTTTTTTACGGAATGTTTAACCCAAAAATCATATTGCAATGAGTATCGACAGATTTGAACTGGTAAAAGAGTCCTTCATTAAGAAGGCTGTTCCTGCAGAGTGTCCCGAGAAAAAGACATCGGACTATTACGGCGAACTGGTATTCGACCGCAGCAAAATGCACAAATACCTCGACGCTGAAACCCTCAAAGCCCTTCTCGAATGCATCGATGAAGGTAAAGCCCTCGACCGCAAGACAGCCGACGGAGTAGCTGAAGGAATGAAGACATGGGCAATGGAACATCACGTAACCCACGTAACCCACTGGTTCCAGCCTCTTACCGAAGGGACGGCCGAAAAGCATGACTCCCTGATCGACTATGATGGAAAAGGTGGAGTAATCGAAACCTTCGACGGCAAGGCCCTCGCACAGCAGGAGCCGGACGCCTCCTCCTTCCCGAGCGGCGGAATCCGCGCCACTCTCGAAGCCCGCGGATATACGGCATGGGACCCGCCATCTCCTGTCTTCATCGAGGACGACACCCTCTGCATTCCGACTGTCTTCATCTCCTACACCGGAGAAGCTCTCGACTACAAAACCCCTCTGAAAAGAGCCCTCAAGGCCGTTTCAGACGCAGCAGTCCCAATCTGTAAACTATTCGATCCCTCAGTAAAGAAGGTCCTTTCCTATCTGGGCTGGGAGCAGGAGTACTTCCTTGTCGATGAAGCCCTCTATGCCGCCAGAACCGACCTGATGATTACAGGACGTACCCTGATGGGCCATAATTCTTCCAAAAACCAGCAGCTTGATGACCATTATTTTGGTGCCATTCCTTCCAGAGTCGCTGCCTTCATGAGGGATCTTGAGATAGCAGGTCACCGCCTTGGCATCCCTATCAAGACAAGGCACAACGAAGTTGCCCCTAACCAGTTCGAACTCGCTCCGATCTACGGAGAAACAAATCTTGCAAATGATCAGAACCAGATGGTCATGAACCTCATGTCCAAGATTGCCCGCAAGCACGGATTCGTAGTACTGCTGCACGAAAAACCGTTCGAAGGCGTCAATGGTTCGGGTAAACATAACAACTGGTCTCTGGGAACAGACCGCGGCACTCAGCTGCTTGCTCCTGGTAAGGATGCCAAAGGTAACCTACAGTTTCTGACATTTTTCGTAAACGTCCTTGCGGCGGTACAAAGACATAACGGCCTTCTCAAAGCATCCATCGCCAGCGCGACCAACGCCCACAGGCTTGGAGCCAACGAAGCACCTCCTGCAATTGTTTCGGCCTTCCTCGGAAAGACCATGACCGAAGTCCTGCACAAACTGCTCGAGCTGCCTTCCGACACTCCGATCGAAATCGCCGGCAAGAAAGGAAAGAGCGTAGGCCTGGTAGAGATTCCGGAGATATTCGTGGACAACACAGACCGTAACAGGACGTCACCTTTCGCATTTACCGGAAACCGTTTCGAGTTCAGGGCTGTCGGCTCTTCAGCCAACTGCGCCAGCGCCATGACTACACTTAATGCTGCCGTTGCCGAACAGCTCTTGGAATTCAAGGCAGCCCTGGACGTGGAGCGGTCAAAAGGAAAGAAACTCCAGGTCGCAATAATGGATACTCTTAAGCCGATAATCGCATCCATAATCGACGTAGTCTGCTTCGACGGGAACGGATATACCGAAGAATGGAAGAAAGAAGCCAAGAGAAGAGGTCTGGACGTGGAAATCAGTGTCCCTGAGATGATCAAGACCTTTACCCGTCCCGAGTCCGTCGACATGTTCCTCAAGACAGGAGTCTATACCGAGAAGGAACTCGAGGCGAGGAATGAAGTCAAGTGGGAGATCTACAGCAAGAAAGTCCAGATCGAGGCCAAGGCCATGACCAGAATGGCTATAAACCATATAATCCCTGCCGCACTCGAATACAAGGCAAAGCTTCTCAAAGAGGTGGCTCTTTCCAAGGAAGTGTTCGGTGACATCAGGGCAAACAGCACCGAGATATCGATAATCGGCGATCTGACTTCCCTCGTTACCGAAGTCGCCGCAAAGGCAGAGGCAATGAAAGCCGCGAGCGAAAAAGCCGAAGCAATCGGAAACGAGTACTCCAAGGCCGTAGCCTTCCACAAGATTGCAGACAGCCTCTACGATATCCGTAAGCCTATAGACAGGCTCGAAGAGCTGGTCGACAACAAGACCTGGCCTCTTCCGAAATATCGCGAACTTCTCTTCATCAGCTAACTTTAAAAGATCATTAAAATGACTGCAGGACTATACAATGCAGGCAACGAACATGATGCCTGTGGGGTGGGTATGGTCGTAAACATAAGCGGCGACAAAACTCACGAACTTGTTGAAAATGCTCTGACGGTGCTCGAGAACATGCGGCACCGCGGAGCGGAGGGAGCGGATGGAAAGACCGGCGACGGCGCCGGAATCATGATCCAGATCCCTCATGAATTCATTCTCCTCCAGGGAATTCCGGTTCCCGAGAGAGGCAGATATGGCACTGGAATGGCCTTTCTTCCGAAGGACGAAGAAGCGCGGACGGCCATCCTCGCCAAAATACGCAGGGAAGTAGAGTGCGAAAACTGCACTCTCTCCCATGTCCGCGACGTTCCGGTCAACTCCGGATGCATCGGAGAGATGGCCGCGAAGACCGAGCCTCATATCTCCCAGCTCTTCATCACCTCCGATACCCATATCGGCGAAGGCGAGCTGGAACGGAAACTATACCGCATCAGGAAGCATATCGAGCGCCTTGGAGAGGACTGTTACATCTGCTCGCTCTCCTCCCGCAACATCGTCTACAAAGGCATGCTGACCAGTCTCCAGCTCCGCGACTACTACCCGGACCTGACCGACAGATGGCTCACCAGCGCCATGGCGATAGTGCACTCCCGCTTCTCGACAAACACATTCCCTCAGTGGAGTCTGGCCCAGCCTTTCCGCATGCTCTGCCACAACGGCGAGATCAACACTATCCGCGGCAACCGCAACTGGATGAAGGCCAGGGAGTCTGTCCTCAGTTCGGAAATTCTCGGGGACATAAGGGACATAACCCCTGTGCTCCAGCCGGATATGAGCGACTCCGCCAGCCTTGACAACGTGCTGGAGTTCCTGACGATGAGCGGACTCAGCCTTCCGCAGGCCATGTCCGTCCTCGTCCCGGAAAGCTTCAACGAAAAGAACCCGATCTCCGAAGAACTCAGGGCCTACTATGAGTATCATTCTATCCTCATGGAGCCATGGGACGGCCCTGCGACCCTGCTCTTTTCCGACGGCCGCTATGCCGGCGGAATGCTCGACCGCAACGGTCTCCGTCCGGCAAGATACGCCATCACCAAAAAGAACATGCTGGTGGTCGCCAGCGAGGTCGGCGTACTCGAGACCGCGCCTGAAGACATCGCGGAGAAAGGTCGCCTTGAACCGGGCAAGATGCTCCTTGTAGACATGCAGGAAGGTAAGATTCTCTATGATGCGCAGATCAAGGAGAGTCTCTCCCTCGAACACCCTTACCGTCAGTGGCTCAGCAGCAACAGAATCCAGTTGGAGGACCTTCAGAGCGGACGTAAGATCGAACACAAAGAGCCGGATCTCCTGCGTAAAGAAATTCTCTTCGGATTTACGGCTGAAGACGTCGAAAATTCCCTCAAGCCAATGGTCGAAAGAGGAATTGAAGCAGTCTCGTCCATGGGCAATGATACGCCGCTGGCCGTCATCAGCGAGCGTCCGCAGAGTTTCTTCAACTACTTCCGCCAGCAGTTCGCTCAGGTCACCAACCCTCCGATCGACTCGATCCGCGAGCAGACAGTAATGTCTCTCTACGAATACATCGGCCGGGTCGGTACCGGAATCCTGTCTCCTGACAGCAAGAACTGCAAGATGGTCCGTCTGCCGCATCCGATACTGACGAATACCCAGCTCGACCTGCTCTGCAACATCCGCTACAAGGGTTTCTCGACCGTAAAGCTCCCGATTCTATTCGAGATTTCCGACGACGGGAAAAAAGCTGCGGCCAACCTCAGGAACGCAATTGAAGACCTCTGCAAAAAGGCCGGCAACTGTGTCAACGAAGGCGTCAACTATATCATACTCTCCGACCGTGGCGTCGACGAAACACATGCCGCCATACCGTCGCTGCTGGCTGTGAGCGCCGTCCACCACCATCTCATTGAGATCGGAAAGCGCGTCCAGACTGCCCTGATCGTCGAAAGCGGCGAGATCCGCGAGACCATGCATGCGGCCCTGCTGCTCGGCTATGGAGCTTCGGCCATCAATCCTTATCTGACCTTCGCAGTAATTTCCGACCTTACCCACAGCGGCAAGGTCCAGCTGAACTACGCGACCGCCAGGACCAACTACATCGAGGCCATGAAAAAAGGCCTGCTCAAGATCATGGCGAAGATGGGAATCTCAACTATCCGATCCTACCGCGGAGCCAAGATATTCGAGAGCATCGGATTGTCCGACGAGCTGCTGCAGACCTACTTCGGCACCCCTTCCGGCACTATCGGAGGCATCGGACTGGAGACTATCGCCCGCGACGCCGTCCGCTTCCACAAGAAAGCCTACTCGACTCCGCTGAGCAAGGGCTTCCTCGAGAACGAGGGCCTCTTCCACTACAGGAAGGACGGCACCACCCATGCCTGGAATCCGGAGACCATCACCTCCCTCCAGCTTGCGACCCGCCTCGGCAGTTACGAAAAATTCAAAGAGTTTACCGCAAATGTGGACTCCAGGAAGGACAATATATTCCTCAGAAACTACCTCGACTTTAAGCGTAATCCTATAGATATCAGCGAAGTCGAGCCTGAATCCGAGATTGTCAAGCACTTCACTGTCAGCGCCATGAGTTTCGGCGCCCTCAGCATCGAGGCGCATGAGGCCATAGCACTGGCGATGAACCGGCTCGGATGCCGTTCCAACACCGGAGAAGGCGGCGAGGACAACGAAAGGTACCACCGCACGATCGAGGGCGTTTCCCTCTCAAGCAAGATCAAGCAGATTGCCTCGGGACGTTTCGGAGTGACTGCCGAATACCTTGTCAATGCAGAAGAACTGCAGATAAAGGTAGCCCAGGGCGCAAAACCTGGAGAAGGCGGCCAGCTTCCAGGCTTCAAGGTCAACAGCATAATTGCCAAGACAAGGAACTCCATTCCCGGAATATCCCTTATCTCTCCACCTCCGCACCACGATATCTACTCGATCGAAGACCTCTCACAGCTTATCTTCGACCTCAAGAATGTCAATCCTAAGGCAGCCATAAGCGTGAAGCTCGTCTCCGAAAGCGGAGTCGGCACCATCGCTGCCGGAGTAGCGAAAGCCAAGGCTGACCTGATAGTGATTTCCGGCGCCGAAGGCGGTACGGGAGCAGCCCCGGCCTCATCCATGAGATTCGCCGGAATAAGTCCTGAGATAGGCCTTTCGGAAGCACAGCAGACCCTCGTCCGCAACAGCCTCAGAGGGGGAGTCCGCCTGCAGGTGGACGGTCAGCTGAAGACCGGACGGGATGTCATCCTCATGGCCCTTCTCGGAGCTGATGAGTTCGGTTTCGGAACCCTCGCGCTCATCGTTCTCGGCTGCGTAATGATGCGCAAGTGCAACCTGAATACCTGCCCTATGGGCGTAGCTACCCAGGATCCGGCGCTCAGGGAGCATTTCCGCGGCAAGAGCGATTACCTCGTAAACTATTTCACTTTCCTCGCAAGAGAAGTCCGCGAATATCTCGCCGAGATGGGCTTCCGCCGCCTGGAAGATATCATAGGTCATACTGAATTACTTGTCAAAAAAGACATCCCGGCCGGCTTGAAGGCCTCCACCCTGGACTTCTCGCGTCTCCTCTATAAGGAGACTCCGGCCGATGGCTGTCTTTGTCATGCCGGAGGTCCGTTCCATGCCCTTCCTGAGGTCAAAGACTTTGAGATTATCCGCGCAGCCCGTCCGGCTCTCGACTGGAAAGAAGAAATCCGTCTTGAGTACGAGATCCACAATACCGACAGAACCCTCTGCTCCATGCTCAGCGGATATATAGCCCAGAGATACGGAGAAGCCGGGCTCCCGGATTCGACTATCAACATCCGTTTCCGCGGTTCGGCAGGCCAGAGTTTCTGCGCCTTCCTTGCCAAGGGCGTCAACGTTCGCCTCGAAGGCGAGACCAACGACTACTTCGGCAAAGGCCTTAGCGGTGGCCGCATAACCATCCTGCCGCCGGCCGGAGTCCCGTTCAAACCGGAAGATAACATAATCGCCGGTAATACAGGACTTTACGGAGCCACTTCCGGAGAGGTCTACATAAACGGCCGGGTAGGCCAGAGATTCGCCGTCAGGAACTCCGGAGCTTCGGCAGTCATCGAAGGAGCAGGAGACCATTGCTGCGAATACATGACTGGCGGCCGGGTAGTAGTGCTCGGAGAGGTCGGCAGGAACTTCGCCGCCGGAATGTCCGGAGGAGTCGCCTATGTTCTCGACGAGAAACACAATTTCGACTACTTCTGCAACATGGACATGGTCGAAATCAGTCTGGTCGACGACAATCTTGACCGCAAGGAGCTCTACGAGCTTATCCGCCAGCACCACCTCCATACCGGCTCCGCAAAGGCCGGCAGGATACTGGAGAACTGGAGCCGCTATGTAGATGATTTCATCAAGGTCATCCCTATCGAATACAAGCATGTCCTCCAGGAGGAACGTCAGCGCAGACTTAAGGAAAAGATCGAAAACATTCAAATTCAGTATTAGCTATGGGCAACTATAAGGCATTTCTGACTATTCCGCGCAAAGAGGCCGGATATCGTCCTGTACTTGACAGGATCCACGATTTCGGCGAGGTGGAACAGACATTAAATACAAACGACCGCAAGCTTCAGGCTTCGCGCTGCATGGACTGCGGAGTCCCATTCTGCAACTGGGCCTGTCCTCTGGGCAACCGTCCTCCGGAGTGGAATGACGCCGCCTTCAAGGGTGACTTCGAGCTGGCTTACAAGCTGTTGAATTCCACGAATGATTTTCCGGAGTTTACCGGCCGAGTCTGTCCGGCCCTCTGTGAGAAGGCCTGCGTGTTGAATCTGACTCTTAACGAGCCGACGACCAATAGGGAGAATGAGGCAGCGATTACCGAAATCGCTTTCCGGGAAGACTACGTAGGCGTAGAGATTCCTGAAAGGAACGGAAAGAAAGTGGCTGTCATCGGTTCGGGCCCTGCCGGTCTGGCTTCTGCCAACAGGCTCAACCGTATGGGATACACCGTAACAGTATTCGAGCAGCATGAAAAGGCCGGAGGCCTGCTCCGCTTCGGAATTCCGAACTTCAAGCTCAACAAGAAGGTGATCGACCGAAGGATAGAGCTTATGGAGAAGGAAGGCGTCGAGTTCAAGTACAACACAAAGGCCGATCCTAAGAAACTGAAGGGCTATGACGCCTTCGTGCTCGCAACCGGAGCACCCCAGGCTAGAGACCTCAAGGTGCCGGGCAGGGAACTCTCCGGAATATATTTCGCCCTTGACCTGCTCTCGATGCAGAACCGGGTTCTCTACGGGGCTGAAATCCCGAAGAAAGACCGTATAGACTGCAAAGGAAAAGACGTACTGGTCATCGGTGGCGGAGATACCGGCTCGGACTGTATCGGCACGGTGCATCGTCTCGGCTGCAACAACGTTACCCAGATAGAGATCATGCCGAAGCCTCCTGTAGGTCCGGTCGATCCGGCCAATCCATGGCCGAACTGGCCTCGCACCCTTAGGACGTCTTCGTCCCATGAGGAGGGTTGTACGAGACTCTGGAATATCAACACTCTCCGGTTCATAGGTGAGAACGGCAAGGTGACCGGAGCAGAGGTCCAGACTATAGAATGGAAGTCAAAGGGGCCTGGAGTACGTCCTGAGATGGTCCCGGTCGGAGAACCTGAGATAATCAAGGCCGATATAGTGCTTATCTGTCTTGGCTTCCTCAAGCCTGAGACCC
>JAFZTP010000097.1 GCA_017618815.1 Bacteroidales bacterium
CGAAGCATCACAGGATTGCCGGTAAGGCCGAAATGTCCGGCTATGATTCCGCAGAAGAACACGAAGGTGACTCCGAGGGAGACCCCCTTAACCTTGATCTTTCCCAAGGCATGTCCGGCCGCCATTATGAGGAAGATGACGACTATGGCCTGGATGGAAGAAGACCCCTGCAGAAAATTGTTCAACAGATGCATATCAAAGATATATCAATATCACTCCGGCGAGCACCACCAGGATTCCGAGGTACTGCACTGCCGACACATCGATCTTTCTGGCCCGGATAAGCCCGAAACGGTCGATCATTACGCTCGCGCCTAGCTGGCCGAGGATGCTGACCACCGACAGCAGGCCGATTCCGAGAATCGGGGCGAAGGCTGCATAGCCTATGACAATGACTACTCCGATCGCTCCACCGATCCAGATCCAGAACGGTCCCCTCAACGGAAACAGTTTCCTGAGACTCCGGCGGTCTGTCTTTCTGACAAGCACCAGCGCCAGCAGGATCACGGTCGAGATGAAGAATGACACAAAGGCAGCCTGGGTTGGGGAATGGAGACATACGCCCAAGGTCCCGTTCACGGCTGACTGGGCCGCCAGCAGGGCACCGGCAATAATGCCGAGAACTTGCCAGAACAGACGATGGCCATGTTTCTCGCCTCCGCTCTCCCCTTTCCTGAGAACGACCATGACGGCTCCGGCTACGACTACGAGAGTCCCGACCAGCCTCATCGGAGACATGGCCTTGACCTCAGCGCCGAAAATGCCTGTCGTATCTATGATCATGCTCATCGCAATCTGGCCGAGAATCGGTAGCAGCACTGTCTGGATACCTCCGATCCGCGGGAAAAGTATTATGAAGGAGGTGAGGGCCGCAAAACCAAAAACACCGCCCATCCACGCATACCATGGAATGTCAGACATTCCGGCAACGATGGAGCCGAGCGATGTAATGTTCAGTGCAAGCAAGACCAGCGTTCCTATCACGAACGAGACGAACGAGGCCGCGAGCGATGAATCCAGGCGGGTCTGCAATTGTGCATTGACAGCCGTCTGGACCGGTGTCGCCATTCCTATCAGGCAGACAAGTACCAGTAATAACGCGGTCATTTACTAGTACTCCGTCTTGTCCTCCTTGTTCTTCCAGATACGGAAAGCGCCGAGTCCTTCTTCGCGGAGAAGCGGAATCATCGGGGTCTTCCTGTCATCAAGGCTCTTGTCGAGCTCCTGATAGATGAAATCGTCGTCGAAATGGATATCCGCGGCGTCTTTCCTGTTGTTGGCATAGAAGATCCTGTCAAGATGGGCCCAGTAGATTGCACCGAGACACATCGGACATGGCTCGCAAGAAGTGTAGATATCGCAACCTGAGAGGTCGAAAGTACCAAGTTCCTTGCAGGCTTTACGGATACAGTTGACTTCCGCATGGGCGGTAGGGTCATTGTTGAGGGTGACCGAGTTGGAAGCGGATGCTATGATCTTTCCACCCTTGGCTATGACAGCGCCGAAAGGACCTCCGCCGCTGTTTGCGCTTTCTTCGGAGAGGCGTATAGCCTCTCTCATGAAAGCATAATCTTGTTCTGTAATAAGTCTGTAAGTTTCTGACATAAGATAATTCTATTTAAGGTATGCGTCAGTCACCACCTTACGGCTTCGCGCAATGAAGTCGCTGAGGGCCTTTCCCTTGAGCATGCCATTGGCAAGCAGAGCCAGGTCGGCGATCTGATGCAGGATTTCGTTCTTCGAAGCAAATGCTTCTATATCGGCCTTATGGGCCCTGCGCACAGCCTCGCGGGCTTCGCGCGCCTTAGTCTTTTCTTCATCCGTAGCGGAATCCGGAGCCTCTGCAGGAAGTGGTGCCTGAGGAGCGACCTCAGCCTTCTC
Source organism: Bacteroidales bacterium (assembly GCA_017618815.1). Taxonomy (GTDB): domain Bacteria; phylum Bacteroidota; class Bacteroidia; order Bacteroidales; family UBA932; genus Cryptobacteroides. Next base: position 1,882 of record JAFZTP010000097.1, read on the forward strand.
CGCCTCCATGATCTTGGCGACAAGAGGATTCTGCATGTTGACGGTGATGTTGTATGATTCCGGCAATTCTCCATAGAAGTTCATGCCTCCGCCGAGAGCTGACATCTCACGGTAACGGCGCATGAATTCGCCCTGGGTGATCAGTATCGGCTCGGCATCCTCTCCAAGGTTGTCTCCGGTCACATAATAGTCTTTTCCCTGCGGGAGCACGGCCTTGAACAGGTTCTCGAGATCATATCTCTGCTCCTCGTTCATCTCTGGACGGATCTTCTCTTCCTTTACGATGAGGTTCTCTACCGCATCTGAGTCAACCCTCGCGAAACGGATATCTCCGAGCTTGTGCTCGAGGAGGTTCACGAAGTGCGAATCAAGTTCGCAGTCCATATGGAGCACGTCATAGCCCTTGTTCTTGGCAGCCTCGATGAAAGTGTACTGGCCTTCAAGATCGGTGGCATAGAGCATGACAACCTTCTTTTCCTTGTCGGTCTGCTCGCCCTCGACGGCCTTCTTGTATTCATCGATGCTGAAGAACTTGCCGTCGGTGTTCTTGAGAAGGGCGAACTTGAGTCCCCTCTCCCCGAACTTCTCGTCGGAGAGCATGCCGTATTCGATGAAGAGCTTTATGTTGTCCCACTTGCTTTCGAGGGATTTCCTTTCGTCCTTGAAGATTTCCTCGAGACGGTCGGCTACTTTCTTGGTGATGTACCCTGAGATCTTCTTGACATTGGTATCGCTCTGGAGATAGCTCCTGGAGACGTTCAGCGGGATGTCAGGGGAATCGATGACGCCATGAAGGAGGGTAAGGAAGTCCGGAACGATGTTGTCGACATGGTCGGTGACGAACATCTGATTGCAGAAGAGCTGGATGTTGTTCTTTTCGATCGCCATCCTCTGCTTGATCTTCGGGAAGTACAATATACCTGTGAGCTGGAACGGATAGTCCACGTTCAGATGGATCCAGAACATCGGATCCTCTTTCATAGGATAGAGAGCCTTGTAGAAGCCGAGGTAATCCTCGTCCTTGAGCTCAGACGGAGCCTTTGTCCAGAGAGGCTCCACGTCATTGATGACCTTGTCCTTGTCGGTATCGACGTATTTACCGTCCTTCCACTCCTGTTCCTTTCCGAAAATCACCGGTACAGGCATGAAGCGGCAGTACTTCTGGAGCAGAGAAGCGATCTTTCCCTTGTTGGCGTACTCTGCAGAGTCGCTGTCAAGATAGAGAGTGATCTCCGTACCCCTGTCAGTCTTGTCGGAATCCTCGATCTTGTATTCAGGGCTTCCGTCACATGACCAGCGTACGGCCTTGGCGCCCTCCTTCCAGCTGAGGGTATCTATGGTGACCTTTTCGGAAACCATGAATGCGGAATAGAATCCGAGGCCGAAGTGGCCGATTATGCTTCCGATCTGGTCTTTATATTTCTCAAGGAATTCTCCCGCTGATGAAAATGCAATCTGGTTGATATATTTGTCCACTTCCTCCTCAGTCATTCCGATACCACGGTCAATGACTTTGAGTACCTTCTTGTCCTCATCCAGCTCAATACGCACCTGGATATCACCTGTCTCTCCCTTGAAATCGCCAGTAGAGGCGAGAGCCTTCATCTTCTGTGATGCATCGACTGCGTTGGCTACGAGTTCGCGCAGGAAAATCTCATGGTCGCTATAAAGAAACTGTTTGATTACCGGGAATATGTTCTCGGTGGTTACTCCAATTTTACCTTTCATATCACTTATTCTGAATAATAACGGACAGCATATGCTGCTGTCCGCTATAAGTCAAAATACATTCCAGACAGCCGTTACTGCCAAAATGTCATTATTTATACATAAACCTCTTTATGCTCATCTTAGGTGTCTTCTCGAACGGCTCCTTCTGCACCTCAACCTTGGCGATCTGGCTGTATGAAGGGAGCTTCTTGTTGGCTCCGACACGGATGTTCTCCGGAATCTCGGAGATAGCCTCGCTGTCAAGCAGAGACTTGGCGATAGCCTGCTCGTCAAGATATACGAGACCAACGAGCTTGCCGCCCCTGTCGACTACGACAGATTCAAGCACGTAGTCTTGGTTGTTGACAACGGCCTCGATTTCCTCAGGATAGATGTTCTGGCCTGAAGGTCCGAGGATCATGTTCTTAGAGCGGCCCCTGATGAAGAGGTTGCCGTCGTTGTCGATTATGCCAAGGTCTCCGGTACGGAGGAATCCGTCCTCGGTAAACGCATTGGCAGAAGCCTCAGGGTTCTTGAAGTAGCCGAGGCAGATATTCTCGCCCTTGGCCTGGATCTCGCCCACTACGCTGTGAGGGTCCTCGGAAGCAATCCTTACGACTGCACAGTCTACCGGCTTTCCGCATGAACCTGCCACATACTTGTGGTAGTTCTCGAATGCGAGCAGAGGACAAGCCTCAGTCATTCCGTAACCTACCGTATAAGGAAGCTTGATCTTGCGGAGCCATTTCTCAACTTCAGGATTGACTGCAGCGCCACCCATGATGAACTGCTGCACCTTTCCTCCGAATGCGTCGATAAGGCCCTGACGTATCTTCTTGAACAGAAGCTGGTTGACAAGCGGAACCTTGGCAAGGAACGCCACGGCAGGCTTGTCGAGCACAGGCTTGATCTTGGACTTGAATATCTTCTCCATCACGAGAGGTACGGTGATGAGAAGGTATGGCTTGACCTCCGAGAATGCCTTGAGAAGGGCAGACGGGGTCGGGGTCTTTCCGAGCCAGTAGATTCCGGTACCATTGACAAGCGGATAGAGGAACTCGAACGCAAGGCCGTACATATGGGCCATCGGGAGCATCGATACCATCTTGCACTTGTCAGAAGTTGGGATATATCTCTGTGCGAAATCAATGTTCGCGCTGAAATTCCTGTATGTAAGCATTACGCCCTTAGGACTGCCGGTTGAGCCGGAAGTATAGTTGATTGTGGAAAGATCGTCGAAATTGTCCGAAGGATAAGCCACGTCGTCAGGGCCGAAGCCGTTAGGGAAACGCTCTGCGAAGAGCTCGTCAAGCTTGGAATACGCTTCCTTGACAGCATTGTCGCTGCAGTAAAGGAGGTTCCAGCTGTCGATGTCGAGCACGACCTGGACTCCAGGCATCTTGGCGATGTCCATCTTCTCCCATTTCTCGGAATCCGTAAACAGGATGCGGCTCTCGGAATGGTCCACGAGATAGCTGACGCTGTCAGGAAGGAAGTCATAGAGTATCGGAACGATGACAGCCTCGTATGTGTTCACTGCGAGATATGAGATACCCCATCTTGCTCCGTTGCGGGCGCAGAGGGCTATCTTGTCACCCTTGGCTATTCCTGCCTTTTCAAATACGATATGGAAACGCTCGATCGAACGGGCCATCTGGCCATATGTATAAGATTCTCCACCTATGTTGTTAAGAGCTGGCTTGTCCCAGTATTTCTTAGTCGCGTTCTGTAATCTGGCTAAATAATGATCCATAAGTAAGTTTATTATTTGATAAATCTTGACAAATATAGTAAAAATAGTCTTATTTGTATCGTTTTTTATTATATTTGCCTCCTAAACCAGTGAGTATGAAACGGAAACCGATTGTAGCACTTATCTACGATTTCGACGGGACTCTGTCGCCCGGCAACATGCAGGAATTCGGATTCATCCAGGCTATCGGCTCTACTCCTGAAGAGTTCTGGAGCATGAGCG
>JAFZTP010000098.1 GCA_017618815.1 Bacteroidales bacterium
ATTATTTCTTGCGTTCCACGAAGGCTACGATCTCGCCTTTGACGACATTCTTGCCCTGCTTTCCGGTCACGGCAACCACGAATCCGTCAACTGCCGGGATGAGTTCCTCCATTCCATAGAAAGTCTGCACGAAACCGATGCTCTTTCCTGCCTCGACCTTGGTTCCGACGACAGGAGCGGCTGAATCGTCTGCGACATCAACCTGCCAGAGAAGCTGACCCTTTGCAGGAGCCTGTACAGGCACTGCGTCAGGATGCTCGCTGACATATTTGTCTATATCGAACTCAGGCATTTCCACAACCGGTCTCTTCACGATTATCGGAGCGCCTGCTTTCTTGCGCATTTCCTCGAGATCCTGGTTGAAGCGCTCTTTAGCGATACCGCTCTTGTAATCGCGATACTGGCGCTCGTGCATTGCAAACTCGAAGAGTTCCTCCTCGTCCTCGCCTTCGTCCCAGCCCTCTTCTTTCATCATCTGGCGGAACTTAGGAAGCTCGTCAGGATAGTTGTCCTGAGGGTTGTTGGTGGTGAACTCGAGGCCTTTCTCCTTTGCGAGAGCCACGATTTCAGGAGCGAGCTCTCCGGGGAGCTTGCCCATGTTTCCGAGAATCATGCCCCATGTGTCCTTGTCGATGGTTGTCCAGCGTGGCTTGTCGTTGACCATGTTGAACAGGTTCATCAGGGCGGTGTTCTTGACGTACTGGCTGAACGGGGTCACGAGTGGCGGATAGCCGAGGCGTGGCCATACATACTCAACCTCTTCGAAAAGCTTGACCATGAGAGTGTCAAGGCTCATCTCTGGACGGCCGTGAGCTCTCTGGGCGGCGTTGATTGCACCCTGGAAGCCCTTGAGGTCTGCCATCATGGATCCCATCATTCCTCCAGGAAGGCCGCAGCCTACGAGAAGCGAGGTCATGAGGTGGTTGCTGTCGTTGATCCAGTAGCCGAGGAAGTCGTCGATGAATTTCTGGGTAAGTCTGCGGACCTCCATGTAGGCGTCCATGTTGAGATCCTTCACGAGGAAGCCGTCGGCTTTCATCATCTCGCGGATGGTGATAACGTCCGGATGGATCTTACCCCATGAAAGAGGCTCTACTGCGACGTCGAGGTAGTCGGCTCCGGCTCTGGCGACTTCCAGCATTGAAGCAGGGGAGAAGCCCGGGCCTGTGTGGCCATGATACTGTACCTTTATGTGCGGATACTTTGTCTTGATGTTCTTTGTGAGCTCGGCGAGGAAGGTCGGGCGGCCGATGCCGGCCATGTCTTTGAGGCAGATCTCGTCTGCCCCATATTCTACAACCTTGTCAACGATTCCCATGTAGTAGGCGACTGTGTGTACTGGGGAGTTGGTGATTGAGAGAGCCACCTGGGAAATCATTCCGCCTTTCTTGGCAAATTCCACGGAGCCTTTGAGGTTCCTGTGGTCGTTAAGTCCGCAGAAGGAACGTGCGATGTCCGTACCCTGTTTTTTCTTTACTTTGAACATGAGTTCCCTGACGTCAGCAGGGACCGGGTTCATTCTCAGGGCGTTGAGACCTCTCTCGAGCATGTGGGTCTGGATGCCTGCCTTGTGGAAAGGCGCAGTCCATTTGCGGACGGCAACGTTTGGATTCTCTCCGAAAAGCAGGTTGACTTGCTCGAATGCTCCGCCGTTGGTCTCGACGCGGTCGAAGCAGCCCATATCTATGATGGCCGGTGCAACTTCCACAAGCTGGTCAACTCTTGGGACGTACTTGCCGGAAGACTGCCACATGTCTCTATAGACGAGGGAAAATTTAATTTCACGTGCCATATCTTTGTGTTTGTTCTTTTAATCCGGGTATCGGCTCTTTTTAAGCCGAAAATCGGACAAAGATACTCATTTTATCCGCTATTCCCGACAAATTGAGAAAAAAATGACATAACCCTTGCGGGTATTGAAAAAATTTGTACCTTTGCAGTCCCTTTACATGGTGGATGTAGTTCAGTTGGTAGAGCATCGGATTGTGGTTCCGAGTGTCGTGGGTTCGAGCCCCATCATCCACCCCACCTTAAGCCTCCGGTTTTTCCGGAGGCTTTTTTGTTTCCCCTGGTAATGATGCAAAAAACAGTTGGTGACGGCCGCTGCGAGGAGGGCCGTTTCATGTAGCCCGCCGCAGCGCTCGATCTGTAGCAGCCGGAGGGCGTATATTCCGGCTGCGGTGCTGGTGGTCTGCAAATTTTTAGCAGGCCGCCAACGTTTTCGGGGCAACAGGTGGAAGGTCGGGCGAATGGACGGGGCGACTTTTTTAATTGGAATAATTATTGCTAACTTAGCAGTATTCTGACATTTCAGAAGTCAATCAAATACCACTTTTTCAAGTTGAAACTATAGAATGGAAACAATCAACATTTATCGGTCAATCAAGAAAGATTTGGTGATCATGCTGATTTGCCTGCTTTTCATCGCTTTTATGCCGTTAATGATAACCAATTCCCATGCTTCAAGTGTCAAGGGCATTATCAGAATCATTGCTGGCTGGGCAGGATTAGCCCTTTTTGGTTTAGGCTTCGTTTCTTTTCTGGTCCTTATATTGCGGCAGGTGTTTTTTCATAAGCCGTTTTATGTCATTACGGATGACGCCGTGAAGTGCCTGCAGCCGTTAAGGGCATTCGAGATCAAATTCTCCGACGTCGAATCATTTACCGTATCCTCCGTGGAAGAAGTGGCATTTATCGGAATAGTCTATAAAGATGAGATTGCGCGGCAGAAGTACGATGCTTCAAGCAAGATAAAGCGCTTCTGCAGACGTTTCAATGTCAGATCCGTAGGCGCGCTGGACGCGCTGAACGCCTCTGACCTGTCCGTTACCCCGGAAGAGTTCTGCAATCTTCTCAATGACAGGCTGAAGAAATGATATTAATTTTATAGTAATACTAACCTTTTTGATTCATTTGAATTATGAAACGTATTGTCGTTTTGTTCATTCTGGCCTTTTGTCTTTCGGCCGGCATGATGAATGCGCAGGACAAAGTCCGCAGCAGAAGTGTCTATGGTGAATTATTTGGCGCATCCCAGGGAATCGGCGTGAACTATGACGCCCGTTTCAATCCGATGGCCAAGGATGGTTTGGGGTGGAGAGCTGGCCTAGGCGTGGGCGCTACCTATTCTTCAAACGGAATTTACTCATCCTTTACAAATAGGGTATTCGATTTAATGGTCCGTTTTTCCGCTCCGGTCGAACTCAATTATCTTGTCGGCAAAGGAAGTTCCCAGTTTGAAAGCGGCCTGGGAATCATGCCTGTAATGGACATATATCATTACGAAGACTACAGGTATGAAGAAACCGAAACCGAATTCTCTGCATTTCCATACCTCAGCCTTGGTTATCGTCTGGTAATAAAGGGTGGATTCCTTTTCCGTACAGGTCTGTTGACCGGCTATAACTTTTCCGATGAAACCCTCGGCTTCTGTCCATATTTCGGATTCGGCTGGGCCTTCTGATAGATTCATTTGAAAACACGTCTTTTCCTTTGTCTTCTGCTTCTCATGTCCATCGACTGTCTTGCGCAGAATGAAGTTTTCTATACGGTATTTATTGAATTTCGATAAGTTTTTATTAAAAACCTTTTGATTTTCCATATTTAACAATATCTTTGCTATTGATAAATCTTAACTGCAATAATTGATAAACTGTCATGAAAACTATCTTTTCTGTGCTTGCCCTCATGTTGGGGACATTCATCGCTGCCAATGCGCAGACCGGCACATGGTCCGGAGAACTTGACGTCCAGGGCATGAAACTTCCTCTTGTATTTCATCTCGATGACGAGGCTCCTACCATGGATTCCCCGATGCAGGGAGCCAAGGGTATTCCTGTCCAGCTTGAAAGAGAATCGTCTGGCAAGCTGATCGTAAGCATCCCTGCAATCGGAGCCAGATATGAAGGCCAGTGGCAGGGAGAAAAGATCGAGGGCTCGTTCTCACAGATGGGGATGACCCTCCCGCTGGTCCTTACTCCTGGCGAGGTCAGGCACAACCGGCCTCAGACCCCTCAGCCACCATTCCCGTACAAGACCGAAGAGGTCTCATTCACCAACGGCGACGCTGTGCTCAAGGGAACATTGTCCATGCCAGAAGGCGCTGACAGGAATACTCCTGTGCTCATAATGGTTACGGGCAGCGGCCTTCAGGACAGGGACGAGACTCTGTTTGAACATAAGCCATTCGCAGTCATCGCGGATGCCTTCGCCAGGGCCGGAATCGCTACCCTCAGGTACGACGACAGGGGATTAGGCGAGTCCACCGGAGACATCGTCAACATGACCGAAGAGGATCTGAAAAATGACGCCCTCGCCGGAATCACGATGCTGAGGGAAAGGTTCGATCATGTCGGAGTCATCGGTCATAGCGAAGGTGGCTCGATCGCGATCATGCTCGCTTCCGAGAAAAAGGCTGACTTCATAATCAGTCTTGCCGGCATGGCCGTTTCAGGAAAAGAGACCATGCTTTACCAGAACAGGCTGTCTCTTACGATAGCAGGCTATTCAGAAGAAATCATAGCCGGTTTCTGCAAGAACTTCGGAGATGCCTTGGATGCGGTTGTCGCCGGACAGCCATTGCCTGCCGTAGCGGAGGATCTCCCTGAAGAGTTGCAGATGAGCTACAAGACCGTGACTCCTCAGCTCTGTTCTCCATACTTCAGCTCATTCGTTGCCATGGATTTGCGCCCTCGGCTCGGCGACATTGAGTGCCCTGTACTTGCGTTTAACGGGACGAAAGACCAGCAGGTGGAATGCGAGTCCAATATCGGCGCCCTACGCGACGGCCTTAAGAATGCGAAGTCGGTGCGGCTGGAGAAAATGGAAAGCGTGAACCACATGCAGCAGACCTGCGAAACAGGCCGCCCCGAGGAGTATATAGAAATCGAAGAGACGATCTCTCCGAAGGAGCTTGAAATTATGGTCGAGTGGATAAAGTCCCTATGATCGAATAGGTCTCGGTCTCAACGGTCAGGCGTCCGGTCTCGTCGGTTTTGTACCAGGACCAGCTGACCTTGACCGGAATGCTTTCGGCGCCGGCCGGGATATACCGCTCCACAGGGAATGAAGCGCAGACCCTTCCCAAAAGGAGGTCCTTCTTCTCCACTTCAGGGGCTCCATATATCTCTCCATAGCCGTTGTGGCGCAAAGTGAAACGCAGCGTGTCGGCACCGGAGTTGATATCGTCATAAACCAGATTGATAAAGTGCATGGTCTCAGAATCCTTCTTATAGGTGATGAGGCCATGTATGTTCATATATCCGCCGGAGAACCAGCCTGTCTCAAGCGATATCGGGTCGTTTCCGATGGCAGACTCGTCTGCCGTGCTTGCCTGGACGGCGTCTTTGACGAGCATCCTGACTATGCCGTTGAGGCGGATGTCATATGAATTAGGTCCGTTCTTCCTGAGTATGTCGCAGGAAATCATGGCCCTTTCCATGCCTTCGAAACTGCCCGTGCATGTGCGGTCAGTCACTATGAACAGATCTCCGTCGTCGCTGATGAACTGGCCGTCAACGACATTGCCGGTGGTAGTGAAGTTGTAGAGAATTGTGTCGTCTTTCTTGCAGGAAACTGCAAGGATGCTGAAGAATAATGCAATGGCTCCGGCGAGCAGAGCGATTCTGAGACAGTTTTTCATGATGTAGTGGCTTGGTTGATATCTTGTTAAACTGAAGCTTTCTTTCTGGTCGGACGGCAGATTATCTGCATGTCAAAGCCCTCGATCTTGTAGCCCTTGAAGCGCTTGTGCGAAAGCTTCGACTCTATCATTTCGATGAATTCGTCGTCCTGGACGTCCTTGAAATAATGATTGACCTTGTCGTAAAGGTGGATATGCTTGAAATTGTTGACGTCAAAGTACATCTTGTTGTTGGAGCTCATCCTGTGCTGATAAATCCCCAGGAGGGCCAGCTGGGCCAGGATGTTATATACAGACGCCGTGGTGACCTTGGCTTTCCCGTTCGCCCTGATGTAGTCCGAGACCATGTCGGCGCAGGCGTGGCCAAGGGTAAGCATGGCCTCATGCACGGCCAGTCTCTGCGGCGTAGCCTTGAGCGAGTGCTTCTTCAGTACGGTCTTGAACTCTTCGAGGGAAGGGGCTTTTCGGATTGTGGCATTCATGTGGAAAGCAGGTTCTTAATTTTGAATTAATTCAAATACGCACAAAGATATAAATATTTCAATAAATGATTAACTTTGCAATCTAAAAAAATGAAAACAGATTCAGAGAAATGGAGAAAGTCAAAGTATTGATAATCGGTTCCGGCCCTGCCGGATATACCGCTGCGATCTACGCATCGCGCGCATCCCTCAGCCCTGTGGTCTATGAAGGGCTTGAGCCGGGAGGCCAGCTTACCACCACGACCCTCGTCGAGAATTTCCCGGGCTTCGAGAATGGCGTCGATGCTAACAGCCTCATGGCTCAGATGAAGGCCCAGGCCGCCAGGTTCGGCGCTGATATCCGCAGGGGAACTATCGATTCGGTTGACCTCTCCTCCCGTCCGTTCAAGATGAAGGATGACAAGGGCAACGAGATCGAGGCCGAAACCGTGATCATCGCTACCGGAGCCACCGCCCGCTATCTCGGACTTCCGTCAGAACAGAAGTTCCGCGGATTCGGAGTCTCTGCATGCGCAACCTGCGACGGGTTCTTCTACAGGAAAAAAGACGTGGCTGTCGTCGGCGGAGGCGATACTGCGTGCGAAGAAGCGACATATCTCGCAAACCTTTGCAATAAAGTCTATATGATCGTGCGTCGCGACGTTTTCCGTGCTTCCAAGGCCATGCAGGAGAAGGTCAGGAACACTCCGAACATAGAGATTCTCTGGAATTGCAACACCCAGGAAGTGCTCGGCGACAAGACCGGCGTGACTGGTGCGAGACTTTTGCGCAAGGATGGTTCGGTTTTTGATATAAAGGTTGACGGATTCTTCCTGGCCATCGGACACCATCCGAACTCCGAGCTTTTCAGTGAATGGATCAAGACAGACGAAAACGGTTACATCGTGACTGACGGACGCTCATCCAAGACAAATGTCGAGGGAGTATTCGCGGCCGGCGATGTCCAGGACCCTCATTACAGACAGGCTGTCACCGCTGCCGCTTCCGGTTGCCGTGCCGCCCTCGATGCGGAGAGATTCCTGCTTTCGGTAGAATAATATTGTAGAAAAATGAAATATCTTAAGATCAGCATTATCGCGGTTGCAGCATCCCTGACTTTGTTCTCATGCAAGAGCCAGTATGATGCATTGCTTCAGAGCAACGATGTGGATGCCAAGTTCAAGGCGGCGATGAATTACTTCAACAACCGCAAGTATTCCAAGGCTGCCACACTTTTCGAGTCAATGGCCGTATTGGCCAGCGGTACCGCAAAGGATGATTCTGTCCAGTACTATTGGGGCCTCAGCAACTACAAGTACAAGGATTATGTCACAGCTGAGACCAACTTCTCCAAATTCGTGGAGAACTATCCTCTCAGCAAATTTGCTCCGGAGGCTTCGTTCCTCAGGCTGGACTGCCTCTACCGCAGTACTCTCAGGTATGAGCTGGATCCAACCCCGACATACAACGCCATAAACGCCATCAACCAGTACCTGCATGACTATCCTTCCACGGACAGGGCTGCAGAGTGCATGGGCATGCTTTCCGATCTCAATGCAAGACTGGACAGGAAGGCTTTCGAAGGCGCCCGCCTCTACTACAAGATGGAGGACTACAAAGCTGCGAGGGTTGCGTTCAAGAACATCCTGAAAGACGATGCCGACAACATCTACAGGGAGGATATCCTCTATTACATCGCGATGTCCTCATATAAATACGCGTACCTGAGCGTCCCTTCAAAGCAGAAGGAAAGATACCTTGCTTTCGAGGATGACTATTTCAACTTCATCAGCGAAATCGACGAGTCTCCGTATACCAGACAGCTGAACGCCCTTTACAGAAGGGCTCAGAAGGCTCTTGGAAAATATACCGGAGAAGACGAGACCGACAATATGAAGGACAAGGATTTCGAGAAGGAAAGAAAAGTTTTGAAACAATCCGGGAAAGGCTCCGGTATATAGTTATGGAGGGGCAAGAAAGCCCTGTTAACTAAGTTGGAAATTATGGATAAGAAGAAAGTACCTACAAACACGATCACAAGAGACATCAAGTATATCGCAGAGCCTACTGGCAACGTCTACGAATCCGTTGTCGTTCTCTACAAGAGGGCCAACCAGATCGCGCTCGCCGAGAAGAAAGAGCTTAACAAGAAGCTCGAAGACTTCAAGAACGACCGCGACACCATGGAGGAAATGTTCGAGAACCGCGAGCAGATCGAGATCTCAAAGTTCTACGAGCGCCAGCCGAAGCCTAGCCTTGTGGCTGTCGAGGAATTCCTCGAAGGTGAGCTCCACTATCGTATGGCAAAGCACGAGGGAGAGGAGGACAACCAGGCAGAATAGTATCTGATGTTACGGTCTTTACAGATCCGGAACTATGTTCTGATAGACTCGCTGGATATTGATTTTCCGGCGGGTCTCGTCATTATTACAGGGCAGACAGGAGCAGGCAAGTCCATCATCCTGGGTGCCCTTTCCCTTCTCCTGGGAGCAAAGGCGGACGCTTCCATGGTTGGAGAAAATGCGGAGAACTGCATCGTCGAAGGAGAATTCCAGGTCAAGGACGATCCTGCAATCCGCGAGGTCCTCGAGTCTTCCGGCATGGACTGGAACGGGGGCAACTTCATAATCCGCCGAGTGCTCGGAAAGAGCGGACGCTCCAGGTCATTCGTAAACGACGAGCCTGTCACTGTCGGCATGCTCTCCGAAATTGCGGGACGCCTGATAGACATCCACTCCCAGCACGAAACTCTGCTTCTCGCAGACAAATCATACCAGCTTTCGATATTGGACCATTACGCCGGCAACGCCGGACTTCTGGACTCATGTTCATCGGCCTACAGAAACGTGGTCTCGCTCCGCGGCCGCCTCTCGGAGGTCGAGGAGAAACTGCGCAAGCTCTCGCTCGAGAAAGACTTCAACCAGTCTCTTTTCGACAAGCTTGAGTCTGCCAATCTCAGGGATGGTGAGCTTGAGGAACTGGAGGAAGAGCAGAAAATCCTTGCCAATGCGGAGGAGCTGAAGGAGAACTTCTTCAACGCCGAGAACATACTCTCCGGCAGTGATGACAGGGACTCCGTGGACAGCATGCTGAAAGAGGCCTCGCGCCAGCTTGAAAAGGCCGGGAAGTTCGTGGAGAAGGCCGTCGATCTTTCCAAGAGGCTGGAGTCCTCCCGTCTGGAAATAGAGGATATCCTTGCAGAAGTCACGGATCTCGAAGGTTCTACCGAGGTGTCCGGAGAAAGGCTCGAGTTTGTCGAAGACAGGATGTCTCTGCTGTATGATCTCCTCAAGAAACATGGTTGCCGTACAGTCGCTGAGCTTATAGCCGAGAAGGATGCCCTCTCCCAGGCTCTGTATGATTCCACTGCTCTGGAGGAGGAAAAAGCCGGGCTCGAGAAATCTCTTGCGGAAGGGGAGAAAGCTTTGAAGGATGCTGCCGCAAAGCTTCATGAAAGCAGGCTCAAGGCCAGGAAGCCTTTTGCGGAAGCGATAGAGAAGTCCATCCATTTCCTTGAGCTGGACAATGCGGTTTTCGACGTCGAGATTTCAGATGTCGCAGTAGGCGCATCCGGGTCGGATGCCGTTCAGTTCCTTTTCTCGTCTACCGGCAAGAATCCTGTCGATGTGGCCAAGTGCGCTTCCGGCGGTGAGATGTCCAGAATCATGCTTTGCCTGAAGGCAATGATGGCCAGATACGCTAACATGCCGACCCTTATCTTCGATGAGATTGACACCGGAGTCTCCGGAAGCGTCGCTGACAAGATGGGTTCGATGATATGCGAAATGGGCAAGGACATGCAAGTGTTCGCCATCACCCATCTCCCTCAGGTGGCAGCCAAGGGCGATGCCCATTATCTCGTGACCAAGAGCTCTTCAGAGGGCCGCACCGTCACCGGAATCCGCAACATCAGCGGAGAGGACCGCATCCAGGAGATCGCAAGGATGCTTAGCGGCGCACAGATTACTGCCCAGGCACGTGAGAATGCCAAGGCACTTCTGGAAGAAGCCTGATCTTTTTACTTTTCGATATCCATTGAGAAATCAGGACCATAGACTACGCGTCTTACGCCCTGGTTGGTGTAGCCGTCTCCTGTCTCCCTGAACCTGTAGTTTGCCTGGAGCAGCCTTGTGAGTTCCATCTTAGGGAGCTTGCGGCGCCAGTTCTTGCCGTATTCTGCAGCAGCGGCGAGGAAGAAACGGGTGACGTCATAGCCTTGGTACGCAAACTGTGTAGGCTCGGTCTTGTAGAGAGCCCTGTACCTGAGAAGGAAAGCCTTTACCATAGGATCGTCATAGTCGATAAGATATGACGACGATACATGCAGGTTGAGGTTGTGCAAGTTGGCTACGTCGATGTTGTCATACGACCTGATCTTGGACTGGCTGTAGAGGATGACCTTGAATTTGTTGTGGACCATCAGGTTGAGGTTGCGGACGGCGTCATTGACGAAGGCCTCGTTTTCAGAGGCGATTATGACTCTGTTTATGCCATCCCTGGTCATCATTTCCGTGAACCTACTGACAACGTTCCGGTTAGCCAGGATGTTGTATGAGTATTCCGTGAATTCGAGCTTTGACTGGGGCAGGAGTTCCTTGAGCGCATTGCCCATTTCCGTTTCACCGGCATCCTGCTCGGATATCACGAACACTTTGTCCCCGCGTCTGAAGTCCTGCCTTATCCAGTCCGTCATGTCAGCGTACTGGCTGGCATATGTAGCAGGGACCTGGATGAAGTTGCGGTGGTTCTCGGTAAGGGAAGCCGCGCGCTGGTCGAGAGGAGATACGACCGGAGTCTTGCTGCCTGCTATTTCCAGGGTAGCCTCAAGATCTTTCGCCGAGATAGGTCCTATCACGACGTCTGCGTCGTCGAGTCTTTCCTTGGTCACAGGAATCTTGCCCTGTTTTACGTCATAGACGCTCAACTCCGTGCTGATTCCCGAATTTGCGAGGTCCTCGACAGCAAGGAGGGCGCCGCAATAAAAGTCCATGTTATTGCTTCCTGCAGGCTTGCCGGCGGTAAGTGGCAGCAGCAGGACTGCATTCAGATTATGGTTCCTGGCAAAGATGACATCATCTTCGCTTTCTTCTTCTGTCCTGGTGGAATCCGGTTTCTCGGTAATCGACGAGTCCTTCTTGACGACAGTATCCTCGACGATAGCAGAAGATGGGGTTCCGACAGGGATGCGGATTTTCTGGCGGTTCTTGAGCTTCTTCTTGGTAAGGCCGTTCGCCTCCATGATGCTCTCGACGGAAACGCCATATTTCCGGCTGATGTCCTTTATGTCCTCATACCATTTCACGGTATGGACGATGTAGCCCTGCTGGATGGCCTCTTCAATGGCCTGTTCCTTTTGGGCCGTCTCCTCCCGGACAGTGGCGGAGACTTCCTTGAAAGGAATAAGGATTAATGAATTCAACTTCGTCCCGTTATGCCTCAGGTCAAGTTCCGGATTGGCTTCGCACACTTCGTCAATCGTGACTCCGTAGGCCTTGCAGATAGAGAAAAGCGTCTGCCTTTCCTGAACGACATGGGAATAATACACTTTGCCTCCGATCCTGACCTTGTCTTTGGAGATGGTCACCGGAGTCTGAGTATAATTCTGGGCATAGAGACCTCCTGAAACGGAGATCGCCATGCCCAGTAGGACTGTTATTTTCAATAATTTCAGCATGCCTTATTCGGCTTTGTTCTTATTCTTTACGTATTCCTCGTTAAGACCTGCGATAATCTCGTCGGTAATGTCGAGAGAAGCGTCGCCTGTAACAACAGGTGCAGGGAGGACATCGCCTTGTGTTGAAATAATCATGCCATATTTCTTCTCCTCGTTGAGTTTGTCAAGGTAGGTCTTGATTGCGTCACCGATCTGGTTCATCATAACCTGCTGTTCCTCAGCGATTTCCTGCTGCTTCTGGGCTGCGTAGCTCTGGAATGCGTTGTTCTGCTGCTGGAGCTTGTCCTGCTGTACTGCTGCAGAAGCGCTGGTGATAGTTCCTTTGTTGATCTTGTCCTGGAATGCGTTGACATCCTTCTGGAGCTTGCTGCCCCTGCGGTTGATCTCTTCCTGGATGCTCTGAACCTTGGTCTCGACAACGGAGCTGAGGTCGTTGGCCATGTCGTACTCTTTGAGAACCCTGTCAAGGTTGAAATAAACGATGGCGCCAGGCTGTGCTTCAGATACTTCTCCTGCGGCTACAGGGGCATTCTTGCCCTTGCCTGATGTGAGCTGAAGGATGCAGAGTGCGGCAACTGCCACGAGAGCGATGATGCTCAGAATTAATGGAGTGTTCTTCATTTTATTGATTGTTGATTTATATTTCAATTATGTGTAGCCGTACGGCGTGGATGCAAAGTTACTAAAAAATCTTAATCTTTGACAGATAAGCCTGTATTGTTTTCTCCAGACCCATGTAGAGGGCGTCGCATATTATTGCATGTCCGATCGAGACCTCGTCGGTCCACGGGATCGTGCGGATGAAATATTCCAGGTTCTGGAGGTTGAGGTCATGGCCTGCGTTCAGCCCGAGACCGCATTCCCTTGCGGCGATGGCTGTCTTCAGGTAGCTTGCCACGGCTGCCTCAGGCCCGTGCGGGAACTCCTCCGCATAGGCGGCAGTATAGAGCTCGACCCTGTCTGCTCCGCATCGGGCGGCTCCCTCGGCCATCTTCGGATCCGGGTCTATGAATATCGACGTACGTATTCCCTTGCTCTTGAAGATGCCGCAGACTTCGGTGAGGAAGTCCCTGTTGGCTATGGTGTCCCATCCGGCGTTGGACGTGATTGCGTCGTGGGCGTCCGGCACGAGGGTCACCTGGTCCGGCACGACCTCGCATACCAGGTCTGTGAACGACGGTATAGGATTGCCTTCTATGTTGAACTCAGTCGTTACGAGGGGACGGATTGTGCGTACGTCTGAGTATCGAATGTGTCTTTCGTCAGGACGCGGATGGACGGTGATGCCCTCCGCTCCGAAAATCTCGCAATCCAGCGCGGCTTTCTTGACATCCGGCATGTTTCCGCCGCGGGCGTTTCGGATGGTTGCGATCTTGTTGATGTTAACACTCAGTCTAGTCATTGTCGTTGCGTTTTATTGAAGACAAAAATAAATATAAATATGTAATATTAGCAAATAAAGTGTTATTTTTGGCAGACAATAGGAATTGAAGAAATGAGAATCGGATTGTACATCAGAAAGGACGAACTGAGAAAGGACCCGAAGTTCGGAAAACTTATATCCCAGCTTGAAGAAGCCTCATATGAAGTCTATGAAATCGGCACCAAGGCGGACATCCGTCCTGATACCGACCTCGTGCTCAGCGCAGGCGGCGACGGTACCTTTCTGAATGCTGCCCAGACCGTGGCGGACGTGGGGATTCCGATCCTCGGGGTCAATTTCGGAAGGCTGGGCTTCCTCTCGGAGAACCGTCCCGAAGATGTCATGGAGGCCCTGATGGCCGGTGAATTCTCGGTAGAATACAGGACCATGCTGAACGCTACCATAAGGGGCGTCAATGCGCGCAAGGAAATAGGCCTTCTCCCGTATGCGCTGAATGAGGTTTCATTCCACAGGATCGGGTCCAGCGTTCTCGGCATCGACGTATCTCTCAACGGCGAGGCTCTGCCTACATACTGGGCCGACGGACTCCTGCTCGCAACCAGCTCCGGCTCGACTGCATATTCGCTCAGCGTCGGCGGTCCGATATGTCTCCCGGACACCAAGGTTCTCATTATCGCGCCTATATGTCCTCACAACCTGAATGTGCGGCCTCTGGTCATCCCAGACCACTCCAAGATCAGCATTTCTCTTCAGAGCAGGGATGAGAAAGTGCGCATGACCATGGATAACCGCAGTTATGACATCGACCCGTCTTGGAGGGTGGATATTTCCATGGCACAGTTTTCGCTTAAACGCATTCGGCTCGCCACTTCAGATTTCGTGAAGGCCCTTACGGGCAGGTTGTTCTGGGGCGAGGATATGAGAAATAATGGATAGAATGGAATTATCAACGAATAAACTGCCGGTTCACGTCTCCATAATTATGGATGGAAACGGCCGATGGGCGCAGGAAAGAGGCAAAGAACGTGTGTATGGCCATCTCAATGGCGTGGAGAGCGTCCGTGCCGTGACTGAGGAGTGTGTCAACCTGGGTATCAAGTATCTCTCCTTTTACGCATTTTCTGAGGAAAACTGGGGCCGCTCCGAAGAGGAAGTCGGCTATCTCATGAAACTTATGCTGGAGTCCATCGGAAAGGAATTCGAAGTCTTCATGAAGAATGGAGTCCGTTTCGTGGTGCTTGGCAACAGGGAGCGTCTCAATCCGACTTTGAATGCCGCGATAGACAATGTGATGGAAGGTACGAGCCACAACACGGCCCTGACATTCATCCTTTTCATCAGCTACAGCGGCAAATGGGACATAATGCATGCTCTCAAGAAGGTCGTCGAGGAGGCTGTTTCCAGTCCGGAAGGCCTTGAGAAAGCGCGTAACATGAAGCTGGAGGATTTCGATGATTATCTTGTAACTGCGGGCATCCCTGACCCGGACCTCATCATCCGTACTTCAGGCGAGCAGCGTCTCAGCAATTACCTCCTCTGGCAGGGGGCTTATTCGGAGTTCTATTTTACCGATGTGCTCTGGCCTGACTTCAGGAAAGAGGAATTCAGGGCTGCTCTGGCCGAATATGCCGGCAGGGACAGACGATATGGAAAAGTGAAATAAAACAACTATATTTGCGGATTATTTGTAGAATATGAGATTCAAAAAGATATTGGGTTTGTCTGCCCTTTTGTTCATGTCAGTGGCCGTTTCCGCACAGCAGAGATCGGGCGGCGTGGATATAGATTATGCCAACCCTCGTAAATATGTGGTCGGGGGAGTCAAGGTCGAGGGCAATACTACCCATAGCGAGAACCAGATCATCCAGGTGTCAGGCCTCAGGAAAGGCATGACCGTGACAATTCCTGGCGACGATATCTCGTCTGTAGTAAGCCGTCTCTGGCTTCAGAGATACTTCGAAGATGTAGCAGTCTATGCCGATTCGCTTTCAGCCTCAAAGGACTCCGTCTATCTTACCATTGCATTGAAAGAGCGCCCGAGGGTATCCCGCTGGGGCTTTTCCGGCATCAAGAGCGGCGAACGCAAGGATCTTCAGGAGCGTCTGAACCTGCGAAGGGGAGGCGAGTTCTCCGAGTATGTCGAGAAGACCTCCGTCGGCATCATCAAGAGATACTACGACGAGAAGGGCTTCATGAATGCCAAGGTGGATGTGGATGTAGTCAAGGATACCGTGATCAAGAACGCCATCCGCGTAACATTCAACATCGACAAGGGCAAGAAGGTCAAGATCCGCACTATCAATTTCATCGGCAACGAGCATCTATCTGACTACAAGCTCGCCAAGTCCATGAAGAAGACCAAATCGAACAAGTTCTACAACTTCCTCAGGAGCAAGAAATTCAACGCAAAAGAATACGCCAACGACAAGCGCAACCTTATCACCGCCTTCAACGAGGCCGGTTATAGGGATGCCAGGATCGTCAGCGACTCAGTATATTATGTGGATTCCAACAGGCTCGGCATCGATTTCAAGATCGACGAAGGAAAGCGTTACTATTTCAGGAACGTTACCTGGACAGGAAACTCTGTCTATTCTGCCGAGGCCCTGAATTCCATCATCCAGGTCGAGAAGGGAAATGTCTATGACATGGTGACGATGCAGAAGCGTCTTTTCGGAGGCGGCAAGCAGGGCGATATCGATGTCTCCAAGCTCTATAGGGACAACGGATATCTGTTCTTCAATGTACAGCCGGTCGAGCTCAATATCGAAGGCGACTCCGTGGATGTCGAGATGCGAGTAGTGGAAGGCAAGCAGGCCACGCTGAACAACATCGTGATCAACGGTAACGACCTTACCAACGAAAGGGTTGTCCGCCGTCAGGTCTTCACTCGTCCGGGATATCTGTTCAGCCAGACTGACTTCGAGAGGTCCATACGTGAGATTGCTTCCCTGGGCCAGTTCGACCCTGAGTCTATCGCAGATCCGGCCAAGGGCTATTCTATCATTCCTGACGGAAACAGCAGCACTGTGGATATCGTCTATAATGTGACCGAGAAACCTTCCTCACAGGTTGAACTCTCAGGAGGATGGGGCGGCAAGACCTTCGTGGGTACCGTAGGACTCAGCTTCAACAACTTCTCTACAAGAAGACTCGTAGAGGGCGGCGCGTGGAAACCGGTCCCTCTCGGAGACGCCCAGAATCTCTCGATCAGGTTCCAGACCAGCGGTACATACTACACTGCGATCTCCGCCAGCTTCAGCGAGCCATGGCTCTTCGGAAAGAAACCTACCTCGCTTAACCTTTCGGTTTACTATACCAGGCAGACCAACTCATATCTTGCCTGGAACATTCTCAGCCATGACCGCCAGATGGAAGTCTACGGTTTCTCCGCAGGACTTGGAAACCGTCTGAAATGGCCGGACAACTACTTCGTGCTTTACAACCAGCTCAGCTGGCAGACATATAAGCTCAATAACTGGTATTCCAACTATTTCATCTTCGATGATGGTGTAGCTCACAATATCAGCTATACTCTCGGTCTCTCACGTACCTCTACCGACCAGCAGATCTACCCTCGTTCAGGTTCTGACATTTCCTTCTCGGTACAGCTCACTCCTCCGTTCTCGCTTCTCAGGAAGACTGACAAGGGAGTGCTTGACGCAAACGGCAATCCTACCAAGGTTTCCAGCTGGAAGGACATCAACTATGACAAATGGTCGGCAAGGGACAGGTACAAATGGATCGAGTATCACAAGTGGTCGTTCAAGGCTGACGTCTACAAGAAATTGTTCAAGGACCTTGTCCTCAGGACGAGAGCCCAGTTCGGGTATCTCGGATTCTACAACCGCAATTGGGGATAC
>JAFZTP010000099.1 GCA_017618815.1 Bacteroidales bacterium
GATGCTGTTGATGCTGCGGAGTCCGTCAGCCAGGAAACTGGCCTTTTCCTCAGGGAAAAGGGCCTTTGAAATGACCGGAACGGCCGGATGGCGGGAGATTTCCGCCAACGCCTTGGCGGCCTCCTCATCACTGTATGGGCAGATGGCTTCGAACTGGGAAACTTCTTCCATATAATACACTAAAAGTATTCAGTTACAAATCTATGCAAAAAAAACGGAACTACAAGCGAGCCCTGCAGAGAAGCGAGCTGTCGCCGTAGCTCAGGAAACGGAAGCCGTGACCGAGGGCATAGTCATAGATCGTCCTCCAGTCTCCGCTTACAAATGCCGATACTAGGAGGATAAGAGTGCTCTCCGGTTGATGGAAATTGGTCACGAGCATGTCGACGATACGGAAACGGAAGCCCGGGACGATGATGATACGGGTATCCGCTTTAAGCTCGTCCAAGCCGTTTTCGTCAAGATATTTCACGATGGCCTCCAGGGATTCATCCAACGTATATGCATAGTCACGTGTGTAAGGGCACCACTGCTCGACAGTGGCGGGCCTCCCGGTCTCGATGCATGACACTCCGAGATAAAAAAGCGACTCCAGAGTGCGTACAGAAGTGGTCCCGACAGCTATAACAGTTTTGTTTCCACCTATGAGTGACTGGATGAAAGACTTCCTGACGACGAAGGGCTCGCTGTGCATCGGATGCTCGGCGACATTGTCGCTCTTGACAGGCAGGAAAGTGCCTGCACCGACGTGCAGGCAGACTGTCTCCGTATCGATGCCCTTGGCGCGGATACGGTTGAGCACGTTTTCCGTGAAGTGAAGGCCGGCCGTAGGGGCGGCCACGGACCCGCGGAAACGCGCGTAGAGCGTCTGATAGCGTTCAAAGTCCACGGCTTCGGTCTCGCGGTTGAGATAAGGCGGAATAGGGACCGTGCCACACGCCTCAAGAACCGCAGAAAAGGGAATGTCACCTTCCCAGGTGAACTCAACTATGCCGGTCTCTCCCTCGCGGGAGAGCAAACGGGCCTTGAGGTCCATGCGGACGAGTGCCGGATCGCCGTCACGGCCGTACAAGCGCAGGATATCATCCTTCCAGCGCTTGGAATTGCCGATGACACAGCGCCATACGCAGCGTCCGACGGAGGTGAAGACAGTACTGTATTCGGCCGGTTCGACCGGCTGAAGGCAGAAAATCTCGATATGAGCCCCGCTCGCCCTCTGGAAATGCATGCGCGCAGGAACAACCTTGGTATCGTTGAATACCATGACGGAAGAAGCGGGCAGAAGATCGGGGAGGTCGCGGAAAAGAAATTCATCGACCACACCGTCCTTGTAGCGCAGAAGCTTCGATCCGTCGCGCTCCGGAAGGGGATATTTGGCAATCCTGTCGTCAGTGAGAGGATAATTGTAATCTTTGATGTGTATGTCGGGTATCATCGTGAGATTTCAAAATTCGCGACAAAGTTAAGCAATATGGAGGATATTCGGAAAACTCGTAGAGGCTTTTCCTGAGCGTCGAAATTCGGTTTTGAAAACTGAATCGTACGGTTACATTTCAAAATTTCCACTTTTTCGAGTTTCAAAATGTAAACCATTCAAATAGAATTACATTTGTTAAATAAGATAGATTTATCCATAGTTAGGTCATTTTATAAGTATAATATAATCAGCTATTTATTATAATTGACCTTAATTTTAAGCTTAGAAAATCTTGTAACCGCTAGGATAGAAATTCCTATAAGTAAAGAAAATACATAGTTATTTGATATTTAAGTAGATTATACTCAGTATTTTATAGTATTTTACTTTATCTAAGACTCTATATATTTGTCGTGTCTCTACCTACTCTCCCCTACTGCTTATTTACTTCTGTGAATTGCATTTGGCACTTGCATCTTTCCATTCTGATTGCTACATTTGTAAAAACAGAGTTCAGAATATGAATCAAAGACTGCAGCAATTCCTCTCGGCTGAAAACATCTCCCAGGCACAGTTTGCCGACTCCATCGACGTAGCCCGCGCGAGCGTCTCGCACGTTCTTGCCGGAAGGAACAGGCCCGGCTATGATTTCATACGCAGCATAGCGGAGCATTATCCAAAGCTCAATCTCGAATGGCTCATCACCGGCAAGGGCAAGATGTACAAGCAGGACTACCCTGCCGCATCTGCTCCCGTTCCTGCCGTTTCCGAGCCTGCAGCCGCCGCTACGCTGTTCGGAGAGAGTTCCTTTGCGCCTGAAGAAAAGGAAGAGGAAATCCCTACTCCCCCTGAAAAAACCGCTCCTGAGGCACGTGAGAGCGCTCCTTCAGAAGATTTGCCGGCCTCAGGCCGCTCCATTTCACGCATCATAGTCTTTTACGACGACAATACTTATCAAGAATTGAAGTAGATTTGTTATATTTGTTTGTTCATTCGCAGCCGAGCCATGTACAAACAGATTATCAGACCTTACCTGTTCTGCTTCAAGCCGGAGACCGCGCACAGGCTATATATGTCATTCGTGCGTATTTCAGGTCATTTCCCGCTGCGTTATCTGGTTCGTTTGACGCATGGCTACGACGATCCTTCGCTGAACCGCCAGCTTTTCGGGCTTGATTTCCGCAATCCCGTCGGTCTCGCCGGAGGATTCGACTCCAACGGCGACCGTATCAACGAAATGTCCAATTTCGGCTTCGGATTCCTTGAGATCGGTTCCCTTTCCACGGAGCCCCAGGACAGCGGCCAGAGGCCGCGCATCCTCCGCTTCAAGAAGGAAAAGGCGCTGATTAACCGCCTGGAAGCCAAGAACAAAGGCATACGCTACGCCATAGATAGGATCCAGGCCCGCCGGCCGGGCATTCCTCTCTGCGCGAACATCACTTACAACTCCTCCAGCCATAAGGACGAGGAGATCACCAACGACTATCAGAAGGCATTTTCGCTGCTCTACGACTTCGTGGACATGTTTACAGTCAGCGTTTCGCGTCCTAATTCTGACGGGCTTCTCGAAGTTCAGGACCGCAATGCGCTGGCGGATATCATCGATCCGCTGCTCGAACTGCGCCTCTGCTACGAGCAGTACAAGCCCATACTCGTCAAGATCTCGCCCGATACGCCTTTCGAGCAACTGGACGAGATGATAGATTACTGCATGCTGTCGGGCGTCGACGGCATCGTAGCCGGAGATACTTCGCGCCATATCGAGCTCCTGAACAGCCACAAAGCCACTTTCGGATACCTGTCCGGCGCTCCCCTCTTCGAGCGCAGCCTGGCCGTCGTAAAGCACATCCACGAGCATACCAAGGGGCGTTTCCCCATCATAGGCTGCGGCGGCATCATGTCGCCCGCACAAGCCGCTGAAATGCTCTCTGCAGGCGCTTCGCTCATACAGCTGCACACCGGACTTGTGTACGAGGGCCCGAAACTCGTGAAAAAGATACTCAAATACCTGGTAAACCATCCGTCATGACCACTGCGTCCATCTGCACCATCGGAGACGAGATCCTTATCGGCCAGATCGTCGATACCAATTCCTCTTACATCTCACGCGAACTCAACGCCATCGGCATACGCATAAGCGGCATGGTCTCCATCGGAGACGATCATGACCGCATCGTGAGCGCACTGCGCAACGAGCTGGAACACAATGATATAGTCATTACCACCGGAGGCCTGGGACCTACGAAGGACGACATCACCAAGGCCGCTCTGGCGGAACTGTCCGGAAGCACACGCTATGTCGTCCATGAAGGGCAGAAGGAGGTCGTGTACCGCATCCTGCACTCCCGTGGCCTGGAAGTGCTCGACATCAACGAGCAGCAGGCCTTAGTCCCGGACAGATGTGAAGTCATCGTCAACAGGCTGGGCACAGCCCCGGTTATGGTCTTCCGTTTCGGGGCTGAAGAGTTCGGCCATCCTGCCACCCTATACTCCCTCCCGGGTGTACCTTTCGAAGCTCTCGGCGCCGTTCCGGACGTTCTGGCAGACATAAAGTCTCACTATAGCTTATCAAATATAACGCACAGGAACATAATGGTATACGGGATGGCGGAGTCCGCCCTCTCCAAGCTCATAGAGCCTTGGGAGGATGCCCTCCCCTCCGACATGCACCTGGCATATCTGCCCAACCAGCTCACCGGTATAAGGTTGAGACTCTCCGTATACGGAGGCGAAGAGAAAGATAACGTCTCACGCATCGAAGGGCGTTTTGCCGAACTCAAGGAAATCCTGGGCGAAATGGTCTATTCTGACGCTGATGATACCCTGCAGGGCACTATAGGCCGCCTTCTGCGAGGCAGCGGCAAGACTTTAAGCATAGC
>JAFZTP010000100.1 GCA_017618815.1 Bacteroidales bacterium
AACTGCGCTCCTATACAGATAATCTTCCACTATAGGCGATCTTTTCTAATAGTATTCTTATCTTATGGCTGGATGACTGGTCTCTCCGGCTGACGTCTTCGCTGCGCTCGACCCCTCCCAGCCTCACGGCCGGGCCCCTCCCTCTTACGTGGCCGAGGGTGGCCACGGTCACCGGAGAGACCAGTCATCCAGCCATAAGATAAGAATACTATTAGAAAAGATCGCCTATAGTGGAAGATTATCTGTATAGGAGCGCAGTTGCCCAGACCTGGCAGCCTTCGCAGCGACCTACGAAGCCGAGACGCTCGTTAGTGGTCGCTTTTATGGACACGCAATCTTCTCCGACGCCGAGAACTCCGGCGAGAGTGGCGCGCATCTGAGGGACATATGAACCAATCTTCGGTTTCTGGAGAGCGATGGTTATGTCGACATTGCCGACGGACCAGCCGAGTCCTGCAGCCATGCTTACGACTTTACCGAGAAGCAGCTTGCTGTCGATTCCCTTCCAGTCGTCGGACGTGTCGGGGAAGTGGTGGCCGATGTCGCCGAGAGCCAGGGCGCCCAAGATTGCATCGCAGAGGGCATGGATGGCTACGTCTCCGTCAGAGTGCGCCACGAATCCCACGGGACTTTCGATGCGTACTCCTCCGAGCCACATCGGCAGACCTTCTGCGATTGCGTGTACATCGTAACCGTTACCTATCCTGAATGGGCAGACGTTCTTATCCATGACATATCAGATTTGATCCTGACACAAAAATACGGAAAAAATGCATATCTTTGTTAATTGATATTAAAAAACAGATTATGGCAGGATTCGGATGGTTCGGAGACCAGGAACACAGGGTCTTCAATTACAAGCCAATTTACTACGACGAGGAGAAGGAGAAGCGCCGCCAGATGTTCGGAAAAGTTGACGGAAGCGCCGAAAGAGAGCAGGAGTCCGGGGAACATGCTCCGGGTTCATATATCCAGGGTGCTTTCCGTAACGGAAACTATGCCCGCAGGCGTACTGCTTCGAAGACTCAGTCAATAATCGGAATCGTAGGCCTGTTGCTGGTCGCTGCGATCCTTATTTATTTCGCTAAATTCTACGCGCTACTCTGACGCATAACATGGAAATCAGAATACTACCCGGCAATATCGCGAATATGATAGCCGCAGGCGAGGTCGTACAGAGACCTGCGTCTGTGGTAAAGGAGCTTGTGGAGAATGCCGTCGATGCCGGTGCCGACCAGATTACGGTCGTGATCGCCGATGCCGGCAGGACTCTGATACAAGTGATAGACAACGGCTGCGGAATGTCCCCGGACGAGGCGGTGCTCTGCTTCGAGCGCCATGCCACATCCAAGCTGGCATCTGCCGAGGACCTTCAGCATATATGTACATTCGGCTTCCGCGGAGAGGCACTCGCTTCCATCGCGGCAGTGGCCGAAGTGACTCTCAAGACCCGCAGGGAAGAGGATGAGGTAGGCTGCCAGGTCGAGTTCGCCGACTCGAAGCACCTCGCCACCGAGGAAGTCTCGGCTCCGAGAGGGTGCAACTTTGCCGTTCGCAACCTCTTCTACAACGTGCCCGCGCGCAGGAAGTTCCTCAAGTCGGACAACGTGGAGTTCAAGCATATAGTCGAGGAGTTCACCCGCGTGGCCCTCACCCGCCCGGAAATAGGATTCACCTTGGTCCACAACGGCAAGGACGTGCATGTGCTCAAGCCGGCCAAGTCCCTGAAATATCGTATCCAGGACCTCCTCGGCGGTTCGGCCGTCGATAACGTTGTAGATATCAGCGCAGACACCTCCGTCGTCAAGGTCAGCGGATATATCAGCAGCCCGGAGAGCGCGCGCAAGACTCCAGGAATGCAGTTCTTCTTCGTCAACGGCCGTTTCTTCCGCAGCCCGTACCTGCACAAGGCCGTGATGAATGCATACGAGAACCTGATTCCTGATGGGGCTACTCCTGCATATTTCATCTATCTGACCGTGGATCCGCAGACCATAGACGTGAACATCCATCCTACGAAGACCGAGATCAAGTTCTCCGAGGACTCCGTGATCTTCCAGGTGCTGTATGCATGTATCAGGGAAGCTATCGGAAGGAATTCGTTCGGAGCGGCCATCGACTTCGAGGCTCCGGTTTCGGACATCCCGGTTATCAGCCACAATTACGAGAAATACCGTCCGGCCGACCTGACTCCGGACACCAGCTTCGATCCCGGATACAATCCGTTCGAGCCTGATGCTCCGTCCCGTCCGGCCGCAGACTATACGAAATACATCGACAGGCATGAGGATTACGGCCGCCTCTTCGAGGAAAAGGCCGCCCCGGCGTCGTCTGTCATCATTCTTCAGGGAAAATACATCCTGACGCCGTCCAAGGATGGCGTGCTGGTCGTGAACATCCGTCGCGCACGCGAGCGCATCCTTTATGAAAAGTTCATAAAGTCCGTCGAAGTCAACGGCCATGTCAGCCAGAGCGCTCTCTTCCCGGTCCATGTGAATGTCGGTTCGGCCCATAAATTGCTGTTCGACGAGCATGAGGACATGCTCCGCAGGCTCGGCTTCGACATCAGCGCCTTCGGCAACGACACCATAGTCGTGAACGGAGTTCCGGAAGGCTTCTCCTGCGACTCGTCAAAGGTTGAGGCCATGGTTGCCGACCTGGTGCTGATATTGGAGGATGATTCCGCCGGACTCGCCGGGATCATGGAGGCTGCGATGGCGGAGAAGTTCGCCAGGGTAGGAGCCGCCGAGGGAGACAATGTCACGTCGGCGTTCGAGGCCCAGAGGCTGGTGGATGCCCTTTTTGCCTGCCAGAACCCGGAGTTTACCCCCGGAGGCAAGAAGACGATGGCCCTTTTGTCATCAGATGAAATAGAAAAGAAATTCTAAGTATGTTCAATATACCGAAAGTAACCAAGAATCTGCTGCTCATCAACGTGATCATGTTCGTGTTCACGCTGATCAACGAGGATTTCATGATCAGGACGTTCGCTTTGTTCTATCCGGCATCGCCCCTGTTCAAGCCTTGGCAGATCGTCACCCATATGTTCATGCATGGCAACCTCATGCATATATTCTTCAATATGTATTCCCTCTTCCTCTTCGGATCCGAAGTCGAGAGGTCGATCGGACCGAAGAAGTTCCTGGTGTTCTATTTCGTGACCGGAATCGGAGCCGCCCTTCTCCATCTCGGGGTGCAGCATCTCCAGTTTGCCGCTTATGCGAATAATTTCCAGGCTGCTATCAACATGCTCAGGACGCCGACTGTAGGCGCTTCCGGAGCAGTTTATGGGGTGCTCATAGGTTTTGCAATGCTCTATCCTGATTCTGTGCTTACATTGATTTTCCCGCCAGTGTCCCTTAAGGCAAAGTG
The DNA here is from genome assembly GCA_017618815.1 of Bacteroidales bacterium. Lineage (GTDB taxonomy): Bacteria > Bacteroidota > Bacteroidia > Bacteroidales > UBA932 > Cryptobacteroides. The sequence goes on from JAFZTP010000100.1 coordinate 3,373, forward strand.
GCTGGTGCTTATCTTTGCAGGCATCGAACTCGCTACCGGCATCTTTGTGACCACTGACGGAGTCGCTCATTTCGCCCATCTCGGCGGAATGCTCTTCGGCTGGCTGCTCATGCTTTACTGGAAGAAGTATTACCGGCTTTACAACCGTGACAAATGGATATAAGTCATGGCACGGAAAAAGAGAAAACATAGTCTTCTCGTGGGCATAACTTCCCGCGCGGCGATGAGCGTCGCCGCAGGACTGCTGTTTCTCAGCTATGCATCCGTGCTGTTCAATCCGGCCAGCGCATGGGTCATGAGCCTTTTCGGGCTCATGTTCTTCCCTCTGCTGTTCGTCAATCTCGCCCTGGCCGTATGGGCCCTGCTCAGGCGCTCTTCGGCCGCTGCGATTCCTATTGTCGCCCTGCTGCCGGCCCTGCTGGTGTCCGGATGGTATATCCAGTTCTCTGGTTCGGACCTGGCTCCGGACGATGATGACGTGAAGATAGTTTCCTATAACGTGGGCCGTTTCTCCCTTTATGACGGACAGATGGACCGCAGCGAATGCGCTGATTCCGTGGTGGCCCTCCTGAAGCGACAGCAAGCTGACATAATCTGTATCCAGGAGTTCTTCATGAAGGATCCCGACAAAGTCAAGTCGTTCCTGCGCAAGAGCTTCCCGGACTACTATGAGGAGTATTATGTCTATCCGACCAAGAACGGATGCTATGGCAATGTCACCCTGAGCCGGTTTCCTCTGGTCTCAAAGGGCAAGCTTGATTTCGAGAAGAGCTCGAACCTGGCGCTGTACTGCGACTGCATCATCAGGGGAGTGCCTCTCAGGATATACAACTGCCATTTCCAGAGCTACGCGATCTCTCTCTCGCACATCGCCGAGGGACTGAAGGGAGATTACAAGAAGATGTTCCTCGATACTGAGGAGAAGATGAAATTCTCCATAATCCGCCGTCCGCAGCAGGTGGATGCGGTGATGAAGGATATCGAGAACTGCCCGACAGGGGCCATAGTGACGGGAGACTTCAATGATACTCCGATGTCATATACATACATGAGACTCAAGAGGGGACGCCGGGATTCGTTCGTGGATGCCGGAAAGGGGTTCGGAGCTTCGTTTACCTATCTCCGTCCGTTCCTGAGGATCGATTACGTGCTGTTTCCGGAGCGTTTCCGGGCAGTGTCGCACAAAGTGCTCAAGGCAAGATATTCAGACCATTTCCCTATAGTGACGGAGATTTCGCTCAAGGAAACGGCCGAAAACTGATTTGTTATGAAAAAGCAGATTAACGAAATCATGGCAGAGGCCTTGAAGGTCCTGCGTGAAGGTGGAGTGATACTCTATCCTACCGATACAATCTGGGGAATAGGCTGCGACGCCACCAATCCCCAGGCAGTCGAGAAGGTCTACAAGATCAAGCGCCGTTCGGACAGCAAGGCCCTCGTCCTTCTTGCCGACAGCCTCGATACGGTAGGCCGTTTCGTGAAAGAGATTCCGGATGCCGCCATCCAGCTCGTTGAGGTCAACGACAGGCCGATGACCATAATCTATCCGGGAGCGATGGCAGGCAAGGCGCCGGCTGAAGGCGAGACCGCCAGTCCGGACCGTTACCATCTCGCATGGAACACTGTCGCCGAGGATGGCAGCGTGGGTATCCGTATTCCTATGATGGAGTTCTGCCGCAACCTGGTCTTCAAGCTGGGCCGTCCTATAGTCTCCACTTCGGCCAACATCTCCGGAGAGCCTTCCCCTGAGACTTACCAGGACATCCCTCAGGAGATCATCGACGCCGTGGACTACGTGGTTGAGCCTTGGGTGGAGAAAGATGCCACCGGCATGGCTTCACAGATAATCAAGGTGGGCCTCCGCGGCGAGATCGCGATAATCCGTCAATAGTATTCCCTGATATGGAACTGTTCTACAGCCCTGAAGTTTCCGCAGGCACCTGCCGGCTCTCGCCGGAGGAATCCAACCATTGTGTCAAGGTACTGAGGCATCGTGTCGGGGATCTCATTAACGTCATCGACGGGGCCGGTACCATGTACCAGTGCAGGCTGCTGTCGGACAACCCCAAGGCTGCCGAGGCTTCCGTGGTGGAGTCCAATCCGGGGTGGGGAGCGCATCCTTATTCGCTTACCCTCGCCGTATGTCCTACCAAGAACAACGACCGTTACGAGTGGTTTGCCGAGAAGGCTACCGAAGTCGGAGTGGACAGGATATGTCCTGTGATCGGAGACCGTTCCGAACGCAAGGTCTTCAAGACTGACCGACTGCATAAGATAGTGCTTTCTGCGACCAAGCAGTCTCTCAAGGCCCTGATTCCCGAGATTGACGAGCCGGTTTCGGTACGGGAGTTTATCTCGTCTGTCAAGGATGACGACTCTCTCAAGCTAATCGCATATTGCTTCGAGGGGGAAAAAGAACGTATTTCCATACGTAAAGCCTTGGAGGATAACAGGTCTGAAAAAGTGATAGTGCTTATCGGTCCGGAAGGGGACTTCTCTCCTGAGGAGGCTGCCCTCGCGATAGGTTCCGGTTTTATTCCGGTGCACCTCGGCCCGTCCCGTCTACGCACGGAGACCGCCGCTGTAACGGCAGCAGAAGCCATGTATTTCCACAATATCTAAAAGACTGATTTAAATTTTTAAGCGAATGTACGTCGGAATCATATCGGATACCCATGGAGTGTTCAGCGAGGAGTTCAGGAACTTCCTCGCTCCGGTAGATGTAATCTGGCATGCCGGAGATTTCGGGGGAGGTATCGATTTCGTCCATACAATATCAGCCTTCAAGCCTCTGGTGGGGGTCTATGGCAACTGTGATGCCCAGGAAATAAGGTTTGAATGTCCTCTGGTGCAGCTTTTCAATTGTGAAGGATTGAAAGTGATGATGACCCATATCGGAGGTTATCCGGGTCATTATCCCCTGAATGTGCGCGCCATGATCGACCGTCACAGGCCCGACATCTTTGTGTGCGGACATTCTCACATTTTGAAAGTTATGCGGGATCCGCAGTATAATCTTCTGGCTATCAATCCTGGAGCGGCTGGCATACAAGGCTGGCACGCGGTGCGTACGGCTCTCCGCATGCGCGTAGATAACGGAAAACCTTACGATTTGGAGGTCTTTGAACTTCCAAGGAGGTAGTTAAAACGTTATAATTCTTAAAACTGTTTGTTTTAAATAAAAAGTACACTACTTTTGCGAAAACAAAAATTTTTGTTTAACGGTTAATGTGTTTTTATATTATGAAAAAGGTATTCGTTTCTATGGCATGTGTTGCCATGATGTTCGCTGCCGTTTCTTGCGGTAACAACAATGCAAAGAAAGCTGCTGAAGAGGCTACTGAGGCTGTAGAGGCAGTAGAAGAGGCTGTTGAGGCTGCTGCTGACTCTGTAGAGGCTGTTGCTTCCGAGGTTGCTGAGGAAGTTGCTGAGGCTGTTGCTGAGTAATCAGAAGCGGAAAAAAAGCTTTTTTAAAAGAACTGCGACACCATCTGGCATGGTGCCGTTTTTTTTTGTATGTTTGTAAGTGATTATGGCTGCATCAAACAAAGAAAAAACGGTATGGTTCTGCACCTCGTGCGGAAATGAGAGCCCTAAATGGCTGGGACGCTGTCCTGCCTGCGGGGAATGGAACACCATGGTCGAGAAGACGGTCGCAACAGGCAAGCCAAAGAGGAATGCCGCAGCGTCCCGTGCCGGAGACCACAAGCCCCAGGCCCTGAGCGACATTTCCTCCGCCCAAGAGGATCGTATTTCCCTGGGCGACCCTGAGGTGGACAGGCTCCTTGGCGGAGGTCTGGTTGAGGGTTCCCTGGTCCTGATCGGAGGAGAGCCCGGCATCGGCAAGTCCACCCTATCGTTGCAGCTCCCCCTCAAGAGTCCTTCCCTCAAGACTCTCTATGTCTCAGGAGAGGAGAGCGCCAAGCAGGTGAAGATGCGCGCCGAGAGGCTAGGCGGGGACGCTTCCAACTGCTATATCTATAGCGAAACCCTTATCGAGAACGTGATAGCAGAGGCTCTGGAGATGCAGCCTGACCTGATGGTCGTGGATTCGGTCCAGACCATGTATTCCGAGACCGTGGAGTCTTCCGCAGGCTCGGTAAGCCAGATAAAGGAAGTCACTTCCATCCTTCTCCATTTTGCAAAATCTTCCGGAATACCTGTAATCCTCATCGGACATATCACCAAGGACGGATACATCGCCGGCCCTAAGATACTGGAGCACATAGTCGACGTCGTCCTTCAGTTCGAAGGCGACGACAAGGGTGCCTACAGGATGCTCCGCAGCATAAAGAACAGGTTCGGCTCCACGTCGGAGCTCGCAGTGTTCGAAATGACCGGCACGGGACTGAGGCCGGTTACGAATCCTTCCGAGATACTTATGCCGATGCATGAGCAAGGCCTCAGCGGCACTGCCCTGTCGGTGATAGTGGACGGAGTGAGGCCGTTCCTCTTCGAGGTTCAGGCCCTTGTCAGCACGGCGGCCTATGGTACTGCCCAGAGATCCGCCACGGGCTTCGATTCCAGAAGGCTCAACATGTTGCTTGCAGTGCTCGAGAAGAGGGCCGGATTCAAGCTCAACATGAAGGACGTGTTCCTGAACATGGCCGGAGGCCTCAGGGTAGCGGATCCTGCATGTGACATGGCTGTAGTCTGCGCAGTCCTTTCTTCTAACTTCGATTTCGCCCTCCCTTCAGACATCTGTTTCGCCGGTGAAGTCGGTCTCAGCGGCGAGATCCGCCCGGTAAGTCAGGTGGACAGGCGCATATCGGAGGCTGCCCGTCTGGGATTCAGGAAGATTTACGTCTCCAAGTACGCTTCTTTCGACAAGAAATCGGCCGAAGGCGTGGAAGTTGTGAAGGTTGCTGACATACCGGCGCTCGTGCGTTCCGTATTCAAAGGTTAGTTATGAAATTGATTCCAATAATATCGGCTCTGATTCTCGCGGCCGGCTCCGTGGCGACAGCCCAGGCTCCGGCCATGACCCATGCGGTCAGCTCAGAGGAGAATTCCCCGAAATATATCCGCAGCTATCTGGAAATCCTTGACAAAGGAGACGTGCTCGGCACCTCTTCGTGGGGCGTCGTGGCCGTAAGGGCGGACGGAGACACCATCGTCTCTTTCAACGGAAAGCGCAAGCTGGTGCCCGCCTCCAACGTCAAGCTGCTCACGACCGGACTGGCCCTGAACGAGCTAGGCCCGGATTTCCGCTTCCGCACGACTCTCGCATACAGCGGCAAGATCGAGGGCGGTGCGCTCAAGGGCGACCTCTACATCGTCGGCGGAGGGGACCCGACCCTTGGTTCCAAGGACTCGATAGCCATCGCTACCGAGACGCTGTTCTCCTCCTGGAAGTCCATGCTCGCCAAGGCCGGGATCAACAGGATTGACGGCCGCATAATCGGCGACGGGCGCTTCTTCGACGGTCCGATCGAGAAGGATTCATGGTCATATCAGGACATAGGGACATACTACGGTGCCGGGGGCGATGCTCTCTGCTTCTACAGGAACGTGCTGGACATCAGAGTTTCTGCCGGTACTGCCGTAGGGGAGCCGGTAAATGTCGTTCCGGAGTATCCAGAACTGCCTTGGATGGAATATTCCAATGTGGCCAGGACATCTGCAAAGGGGACAGGGGACAAGCTCTTCCTGTTCAACACGGACCTTGCTCCGGTGGCCCAGATGAGAGGCACTTTCGCCATCGACAGGAAGCCCAAGAAAGAAGAATGCAGCAACAAGTTCGGAGCCATGACTATGGCCATGTATTTCTGCAATTACCTGAAATGGCGCGGACTGCCCGTATCGGGAGGATATGCGGACATAGACTATGCCGGCAACGTCAGGAGCTTCATCTCCAAGGCCGGGGATGCCGCCGTGGCTTCGGACAGCCTTTCGGTGATCGGCCATGCTGAGTCTCCATCCCTTAAGAGGATAGCCTATATGACCAACTGGAGGAGCGACAATTTCTATGCGGAGACTATGCTCAGGATGATCTCAAGGACCCGCAAGGGATCCGCTGACTATGCTGTATGCAAGTTGGCGGAGACCGAAGCTTTCCGCCGTCTCGGACTGGATGCTTCGGCTGTCCAGCTTACTGACGGCAGCGGACTGTCCAGGGATAATTTCGTGTCTCCGGAGTTCTTCTGCAGTTTCCTCAGGAAGATGATGGATACCAAGGTGTTCGGCGATTATGTCGAGACTCTGGCCCAGCCGGGATACCGGTATTATGAGCCCAGGCTCAAGGGAGAGCCGGAGACTCTGCGTTCCAGGATACGTTACAAGAGCGGTTCCATGGACGGAGTACGCTGTTTCAGCGGATACGTGATTCCTTCCGAGGGTTCGAAGGAGGATACCATAGTGTTCTCCGTCATGATCAACAACTGCACCGCCCCGTCGTGGAAGGTGCTTCCTCTGATGGACAAGATAATAGCTCTCATAGCAGCATGCAATTAGATATGAAAAGGATAATTCTGGTCTCAGCTCTCGTCGCAGCGGCGTTTTGCTCCGCTGCCCAGACCCGCAGCGCCGTGGTGACCATCTCCGTCAGCAATATGCGTAGCGAGCCCGACTATGAGTCTTCGCTCGAGAATCAGGTACTGATGGGCCGGATCGTGGATGTCCTCGATTCTACCGGATACTGGCGCAAGGTTTCGGCCCGCTGTCCCGAGTATACGGGCTGGATCAATGCGCTGGCCCTGGCTCCTGTCGAAGATGTATTGCAATATGAAGCCGTACCGAAATATCTGTGCACGGCTGATTTCTCATATGTCTATTCTAGGCCTTCTCTCAGGTCTTCCAGGATCTGCGACCTTGTGCAGGGAGATATACTGATCGTCGGGCCTGAAAGACCCCGTCGCGGGTTCAGCAGTGTGTGCCTTCCTTCCGGGAAGCTCGGGTGGGTGAGGTCTTCCGACCTGGAATTCAAGGAGAGGTATTTTGCCGGCAGGACTCCGACGGCCGAGGGCATCATCGCGACGGCGATGCGCTATGTCGGTGTCCCATACCTCTGGGGCGGCAATTCTCCGAAGGGCTTCGACTGTAGCGGGCTGGTGGGACATGCTTATTTCATGAACGGTATCCAGCTTCCGAGAAATGCCTCACAGCAGGTGAAGTTCGGAGATGGAATCGATATCTCAGGCGTATCCGAGGGGGATTTCTCTGCGTTTGAGCCGGGAGACCTGATGTTTTTCGGCAACAAGGAGACCGGACGCGTGACCCATGTGGCCCTTTATATCGGGGACGGCCATATCATCCATGCTTCGCAGCTGGTGAGGATCAATTCGCTTGTTCCCGGGACTGAAGATTATTATGAGAATTCGCATCGTCTGCTATATTGCAGGAGGATTCTCGGTTCTTCGATGCCAATTGAGAAAAAATAGTTATATTTGCATCAATTAATTAACTTTTAATAATATGAACCTTAGAGATTTCAAGAAAGACGTCGAGTATTTCGTTGGCGATTTTATAGATGATTGCGCTCTTTTCCTTCTCCGCAACCCTGAGAAGGCAACTGATGAGGTATCTGGCGTCATTGAGGAGGCCGTGGACCTTTACAATGAGATGAAGGACAAAGGCAACGCCAAGGTAGAGGGAAAGAAGGGCGTTTATTATGCCGGTCTTCGCAAAGAGATGTTCGAGAAGATCGATGCTCTCTATGAGAAACTTAGCGACATAATCGCTTCTCAGAAGGATGCCAAGCCTAAGAAAGAAGCCGCTCCTAAGGCTGCGAAACCAGCTGCTTCCAAACCTGCTGCCAAGAAGGCTCCTGCTGCAAAGGAGACCAAGGAGGCTAAAGAAGCTAAACCTAAAGCCGCTGCCGCCAAGAAGTCAGCCGCCAAGACTACCAAGGCTGCCAAAGCAACCAAGGAATAATCCAGTCTTTCACCCTATAAAGAGTCCCGACGGATACCCGCCGGGACTTTCTGTTTCCATTCTGACGAAACTGTCAGAACTTTACGCCGAACATGAGAACGATGCTGGAATCATACATCTTGAACCCACCGGTTTCTCCTTCTCGACTATGGAACCTGAAAATCTGGGCAATGGATAGGTCGTATTTCGAGGTGTCCAGGATATAGACTTTGACTGGGATGTCTAAACCAGGATTGAAGAGGGTTCTCCTTATGGTACTGTAGTACTCTATATACTCTTCATTGAATCCCAGACCAAGTTCCAGACGGTCCAGATATTCGGTCTTCGCGAAAGGTCTTACAAGTCCGCAAAGGGATAGCATGATGCGACTGTCTCCTCTGTTGTCCGTGAGATTCCTGAGGTCCGTGTTCAGCGTAGCCGTGGCTGAAAAGTAATCGCTGAATCGATGTCCGTACTCTGCGAACAGGGAAGGAGCCGTCCAGGTAGCATGACCTTTCTCATTTGACGGGTTGTACATGTTGACTCCAATTCCGGTCCGGAGTGTGTTCTTGTCCTGTGCTTCTGTCATGTAGACGGAGCAAACCGCAAGAAGCAATGCAATAACTAATTTCTTCATGGCATTATCAATCAAAAAATGGATTTGTATAACTCAGGTCGAACTCAGATTCTTTTTCTGAAACATCGGATAATCAGTATAGCAAGAATCATGCTTGAAACCGGAGAATAATTGCTATTTTTGAAGCTGAAATGGAGTATCAGGAAGGAAAGAGGTACAATACCTTCGTGGGGTATTATCGCAGGCGCTATGGGGAGCGTCTGCAGAAGCTCGTCATAGATGCCGGATTCACCTGTCCGAACAGGGACGGGACCAAGGGCGTCGGGGGCTGCACCTATTGCAACAACGATGCGTTCCATCCCGGATACAGCGTGCCCGGCAAGAGCCTGTGGCAGCAGATTGACGAGGGCATCGGATTCCATAAGGTACGCTATCGCAACACCGCCCATTATATCGCATACTTCCAGGCTTATTCAAATACATATGCCTCCCTGGACAGGCTGAAACAGCTCTATTCAGAAGCCTTGTCGCATCCCGACATAGTGGGCATAGACATAGGCACCAGACCGGACTGCGTCGATCCGGAGAAACTGGACTGGCTGTGCGACCTGAAGGAGGGCCGGGCCATGGAAGGCTGGCACCGCACGGTAGGCGGGAAAGAGCTGGATGCACCGCTGGTGACGGTCGAGTATGGTATCGAGTCATGCTATGACCGCACTCTGGAGAGAATCAATCGTGGCCATGATTTCGCATGTGCCGAAGAAGCGGTCAGGATGAGTGCGGAGCGGGGACTGGATGTCGGGGCCCATTTCATCCTGGGCCTGCCTGGCGAGACCAGGGAGATGCTTTTGGACCAGTGCAGGACAATCAGCGAGCTGCCCCTGCTTTCGGTGAAATTCCATCAGCTGCAGTTCGTCAAGGGCACGAAAATGGAGGCCGAGCATGATGCCCGGCCGGAAGATTTCCTTTCATTCGACCTGCCCGAGTACATCGATTTCATAATCGACATACTCGAGAGGCTGAGGCCGGATCTTTATATTGAGAGGATTGCCGGAGAAGTGCCGCCGAGATTCGTGCGCGAGACGCGCTGGGGGCTGATCCGGAATTTCGAGATCCTCCACATGCTGGATGCCAGGCTGGAGGAGAGGGATACCCGCCAGGGGGCAAGGTATCTTTAAAGGTTGCCGCGCACTAGCTCCGCAAAATAGCAGAACAATTCCTTGCGTCCATATTTCAGGGAGAACGGAAGCCGTCTGAGCATCCGTGCCACGGTGTCTTTCTTCCGTGCGCTCAGAGGGCCTTTCTCGGCTTTCTGGCGGCCGACGGCATGGTGACCGAAGTTTCCGCCTTCCATTATTATGTCCATAAGGACAGTAGGATCCCGGAGTTCATCCTGGCTGTACGGATGGCTTCTGCAGCCGAGATACTTCTCGAGGAAAGAGGCCAGCAGCTTGTTCCATGATTCAAGTCCCGTCCTTTCAAACATCGCTGCCAGGGCGGTCTTGTCGTAGCTGTCCTCGAGTGCCCGATAGGCCATGGCCATGTCGCAGAGCTGCCTCAGACCGACTCCTGCCGTCATGCAGTGCTTCAGTATATGGGACGAGAGCATGAGCAGGGTAGCATATGGTCCCGGGACTTCCGGAAGCTGCCGTTCCGTATGCAGGTCGAAATACTTCTGATGCTGGTCTATCTCGATCCCTTCGAAAAGATAGCGGACGCTGCCGTCGGGAGCCTTGTCCATGATTATTCCCATGGAAGAGACCTGGTCGCATGCTTTTTCGAAGCTGTCTCCGGGGAAGAATATGTCCAGATCCCCGCTTTCCCGTAATTCCGGCCTGAGATAGAATGAGGCTGATTCGGGACCCTTCATGATCACGGGATCCAGACCGCCGGACCGGAAGGCTGACACCAGCTTGTCCCTGACCTCCGATATTATTGCCGACGTCCTGACGATGTGGTCGGTCTTTTTCATGAACTTCATCAGTATCATGTCCGGAACGTCGTTTCCTGCAGGGAGATGGGCGATACCTCTGGCAACCTGGCCGGTGACTGTCTGCATTGCGGAAACAGAAAGTATATCCTCCCATTCTTCTTCCGTAAGAATGAGAGGATGCTCTATGTCTTTCTCCTCCAGGCCGCTGCGCAGCAGGATGAAGAATGCGTCTATTGTTCTGTCAGTCCATATTCTTTCCATAGTCCAATTATGTCCGAGGCCTCGGCCGCGGCTTTTTCCGGTTCCATGCCGTATTCCTTGCAGAGATGGTCCGAGACGTCCCCGAGGGTGAAATTCCGTCCGGCGAATGCCTCCCAGATGTCATGGAATCCGGCGTTCACTTCAAGGTTGCGTTCCCCGTCCCCGGATGGGATTACAAGCAGGTATTTGTCTCTGAGGCCGGTGACACGGCAGTCTTTCCTAAGTTTCATCAGTGCCCGATATGGAATAGTCTCTTGAAGAAGCCTCTCTTTTTCCTGTGACTGGGCTTGGTCCCGGAGATAATCTGCTGGATGGTTCCCCAGTCCGGCAGGCCTCCGAGGTTATGGTCATCAATATATACGTCGGCTATGACTTTTGCCGACTTGGTCATGTTTTCCTTGAATTGCATTCCGGCCGGCCGGTTGCTGTTGACGGCGTAAAAGACAAGTCCTCTCTCCTTGCAGTATTCAACCGCCTCGTCAAGCAGTTTTCCGTCTCTTACCGTCCACAATATCAGCTGGTGGCCTTCCGCTCCGAGTTCCTTCAGAGTCTCGATGGCAAAGGGAATTTCTTTCCCGATCTTGGGATATCTGTGTTCAACGATAGTCCCGTCAAAGTCTACAGCAATGATCATTTTTTAATCTTTCTCTCCATATCCATAGCCATATCCGTAACCGTAGCCGTATCCGTAACCATAGCCGTGGCCATATCCGTAGCCGAAGCCGTGCTTCAGTTCGCCACCGTTGAGGATTATGCCAGGATTCTTTAGTTTTCCGCTGTTGTTCAGTTCGTCGATGGCAGGGAGATTCCTTCTGTCCATCTGGCCGCTTCGGATAATGAACAGGTTCATGTCCACTACTCGGTTGATGACCATGGTGTCGGCCACTACATTGAACGGAACGCAGTCTAGAATAATATATTCGTATGTCTTCTTAAGTTCTTCGATGAGGTCGTCGAAACGTTTCCTGCTGAGCAGCTCGGTAGGGTTCGGCGGGATATGTCCGGCCGGGATAAGGTCCACGCCGTTCAGCACGTTGTCGTATATGATGTCGGACAGGGTGACCTTCTCGTCATATATGTAGTTGGTGAGGCCGACCGTCCTGTGCTTCATTCCGAACAGGCTTGAAACGGTCCTCTTCCTCAGGTCCACGTCCACGATGATCACCCGCTTCTTCGCATCTGCGAGGCAGGCCGCGATGTTGGTGGTAAGGAAGGTCTTTCCGGATCCGACCATGAGTGAGGTCGTCGATAGTATCATGTTGTTGGCGCCCTCCGGCTTGAGGAAGTCGAGGTCGGTACAGAGGATTCGCATCGCCTCGGTGAACAGGCCCTTGGAATTCGGATCGTAGGCCAGGGCGATCGTGTCATTCTTGGACCGCTTCGTCCACTTCTTCTGCTTCTTCATCGGGATCTCCGCGATGAACGGCACCTTGACTATGTCTTCGACATCTTTTCTCGAATAGACCTTGTTGTCCATGAACATCTTGAAGATCATGACGACGGCCGGTGCAAGGAGGCCCATTAGTATGGCCAGCATCATCATTCTCTCACGGCTCGGATAGACCGGCACCGGAGATCCTTCAGCTGCGTCGAACATTATCGCGTTGTCATCAACCATGGCCTGCGAGAGCTCGTTCTCCTCACGTTTGTTGAGCAGGTAGATGTAGAGGTCTTCCTTGATGTTCAGCTGTCGTTCCATCTGGCGGAGTTCGATGGCCTTTTCCGGCATCTCGGTGAACTTCTCCATTGCGGTCGCCTCCTGGCGCAGAAGGTCGCGTTTCTGCACGTTCAGGCTGGTCATGAGGTTGTCGATGATTCCGATGATGTTGTCTTTTATGGAGATCATCGCATCTTCCATCTGCATGACTGCAGGGCTCACGCTGCTGCTGGCTTTCTCGAGGCGGTCCCTCTTGATCACCAGGTCGTTGTACTGGGCGATGGCTTCGTCAAGGTTTCCGTCTTTCAGGCCGGTGTTCGCAGGTATGACGTCAAATGAATCCTTGGAGCTGCGGACATAGTCGCGCAAGTACTCGGCGATAGATATGTTGGTCTCTACCTGGGCGATCTCGGAACCATAGCTGCGGCTTTCGGAGAGGTAGGAGGATGCATCTGCATTGGCATCGATCAACTTCTGGTGGGTCCTGTACCCGGCCATCTTGTCTTCCACTTCTCCAAGTTCCTCACGTATGATCTTGATACGGCTGTCGATGAATTCGGCCGTGTTGATGGCGACTTTGTTCTTCTCCTTGACAGCCTCTTCGTTGTACCTTTCAACGACGGCGGTAAGTATGTCGTTCGCTCTTTGGAGCGAGTGGTCCTGGATGCTGAGGTTCAAGACGGTCTCCGCGGAGTTGTTCTGGGCTATGCTGAGCGCCGAACTGTAAATTGCGGCCGCATTGCTTATAGGAATCTTCTGGATGATGATCGGCTCTCCGAACCAGTGCTTGCCAAGGTTCCTTGTCTTGTCGATCGTGAAATATCCGTCGCCGATCTTGACCTTGTCTCCGTATGATACCACGACGTTCTTCTGTCCCACCGAGCCGAGCTCGATCTCCACTGTCTTGTTGTCCCTTGGGATAGCCCGGATGGTGAAATATCCCAGAGGGTTGTCGTCCCTCGAGAAGAATATCCTGACAGGGGCGTTCTTGTAGAGTTCTATGTCCCTGAGTCCTACATGCTGGATGTAGTTGACGTCTATGTTGAGGGACTTGACCACTTCGGCCATCAGTGCCTTTGATTTCAGCTGCAGGATCTCATTGGACATGCTCACGTTGTTGATCAGGTTGCTGTAGCTGTCCAGCTTGGTGGAAGACCGGGTGTTGCTTGGATTCTTGATAATGATCGTCGCATGACTGCGATATGTGAACGGGGTCTTCGCGTACCTGTAGCTTGTGAAGGCGACAGCCAGGCCGATGCAGAGCACAAACCAGTACCAGTGGTTGAGAAGATAAAAGAAAATGTCGAGCAGGTTGACCTGTCCGCTGTTTTTCTGATTATACCCGTTTTGCATAGTCTGTTATTTAGATGTATTCCAGAGCATTATGTAAATGAAAGCCGTGCCGATTCCGACGATGGTGTTGATGAAGGTCATCGCCGTCTGTCCGCTGTTGGAGAATCTGATTCCTCTCGGCTTGACATATACGATATCGTTCTGCTGAAGATAGAATACAGGGGAGACAAACACGTCTTTCGACTGCAGGTTGACTGAGTAGGCGCGCTCTTCTCCGTTCTCCTTGCGGATCACCATTATGTCGCGGATCTTGGCGTTGTCGGAAGTGCCGCCCGTCTTGGCAATCAGCTGGAGAATGTTGAAGTTGTCCTCATCTATCTTCAACACCGTCTGCCCGGTCTCTCCCAGCACGGTTACTGAGAAGTTGGTAAGCCGGACATTCACTATAGGGTCTTTTATGTATCCTCTGGAAATGATGTCGTACTTGAGATTGTCGCTGATCTGGCGCATAGTGTAATCGGCGACGTGGACCTTGCCCAGTACAGGGAAGTCAATGTTGCCGTTCCTGTCTACCAGGTATTCAGGCGCGCTGTCCGTAGTTCCGGTTCCTTCGGTCACGCTCAGCGGGAAGAAAGGAGCAGAAAGCTCTGCTTCTTCGCTAAGTACCTGGATACTGATGATGTCCCCCGGCTGAATTCTCAGCTCTGGCGCTGTAGCGCAGGGAAAAGTCTTGTTGTAATCGATGTCTCTGAGATATCCGATTTTCTCAGGAGTTGCGCAGGATGTTATCGTCAACAGCACGGCAACCGTTATTAGTTTCAGGATGTTATTCATACAAGTTCAACATTTTAGAGATCATACTCTTTCCTGTAAACATCGAAAGATAATGATTTTTAGCGTTATTTGAAAATAAATTATGGTTTTTCTCGTCGCAAATACTTGTTATCGCAGACGATAGGGCTGCCGGATCACGAGGCTCCACGTTCAATCCGGAGAACCCGTCTTTGTTTACCCAGGATACTCCGGAACCGGGTATCCTGGTCGCGATTACGGGCTTTCCGCATGACATCGCCTCGATCTGGACGATGCCGAAGGCCTCGGTCTTCATCACCGAGCTCAGCACGAACACGTCGCATGCTCCGTAGTAGGATGGAATGGCGTTCCGGTCCATGTAACCTAGCAGCCGGACCTTTCCTTCGAGGCCAGCCTCTGCGATCATAGCCTTAAGCTGCGCCTCAAGCGGTCCCTTGCCTCCAATCAGCACTACATAGTCATCAGGCAGGAGCCTGGCCGCCTCTATCAGGTATTCGAACCCTTTGTATGGCACCAGCCTTCCGAGGGAGAACACTATCTTCTTGCCGGGATACATTTCCTTTACATGCTTTACGCCTTCCTCTTCCGGGACGATTGGCTCGATGCCGATTGGGACAAAAGTGGCCTTGTGCTGGACCTTGCGCAGATAAGGGGAACTCTTGACATAGACCGGAGTCGTGCCGACGATCATGTCGGCCCTCCGTATCAGCCACGACTGGAGCGGCCTGTAAAGCAGAAGGAACAACTTCTGCGAAAGTATGTCGCTATGCCAGTGCAGGAACACCTTGCCTTTGTACCCGCTGAGCAGCAGGGCCAGCGCCGCCATCGGATCGGGATGATGTACATGTATGACATCATACTTGTTGCAGTGCCTGCGCAGGTAGCAGACCATCGCAGGAGATATCATGGTGGCGGCCTTCTTGGCGAGAGCCTTCACTATCAGCACCCGTCCCCGGGAATTGAAGGTGATTGTCTGGATGTCATCCGACATCGAGATCCGTCCCAGGTCTTCTTCGTCGATAGGGTCCGAGTCCAGGGCCGCGCAGAGCATGTCGCATTCGACTCCTTCCTCGGAAAGGCCTTTGGTAAGGTCCCACATGACCTTTTCCACGCCTCCCCTTATCGGGTAGAATTTTCCAAGCTGAAGTATTTTCATATTTCCAATAAGTTTAAAAGGTCTTTCCAGTTCTTAGCCGACGGCTCCGCAACGGTATTCCGGGGGACAGGGGAGAATCCGGCCAGGTTCCCCTCGACGACTTGCTGCATCAGGTCAGCCAGGGCGGCGGCGTCATCGGCATCGAAGAATGCCACCGAACCGGCTCCGGCTACGGTCTCATGCGCATATGGCAGGTCCGCTATAGCGATCGGCTTGCCCGAAGGCATGAACTCCGAGACCGGAAGTCCCCAGGTCTCGACCCTCGACGGGAACACCAGGCAGGATGCCTTGCCGTAACGGCTGTACAGCTCGTCTTTGCCCATGAATCCATGGAAATCTATCGATCCGATGCCGTTCCATTTCTTGAAGATCCATCGGGAATATCTGTTTTCCCTGCCGTCTATCGTAATCACTGTCCTGAACTTGCCCTTTCCGATTCTTTGCTCCAGGATCGAGGAAGCCTCGCAGAGCGTCTCGAAGTTCTTGTGGCAGTCAGGCGTGGCAGGATAAAGGAATGTCGGAAGGTCCGGCGTGCCGTTCTCTATGGCGGGAGCCTTGAAGTCCGGTCGGGCTACGATGATTCTTTCTTCGGGGAAGCCCAGCATCTTCGACAGACCTTTCCTGAACCAGTCCTGCTGGACGATCAGGTAGTCGTTCTCATGGACATTGATCCTGTAGGCAAACCTGGTGAGCATAGCGAACAGAGGAATCTTGAAGTCCATCCTGAAATCGCGGGCCTTTATCTTCATGAAAGGGAAGGAGGTGTGGCAATAGACGGCCCTGCGCCTTGCCCTTACATTCGGAGTGGTGTCATGGAGCGACAGCCACAGGTCGATGTCTCCCATCTTCCTCGACAGCCTGCCCATGGTCACGTATTCGCACCACAGCCGTCGTCCCCAGCCCTTCGCGCTCCACGGAATCTCGATGTATTCGATCCCCGGAAAGTCGCACAGGTCCCTCGAGTGGACAAGGGCCGTGACTTTCAGGTCCTTTCTTGTGGAGAGATAGGCCAGGCAGTCTCTCAGTACGGTGAGAGTGCCGCCTTTGCGGATGTTTACCGCCGATACTGCTATATGTTTTCGAACAGATCCGTCCATTTCTTCATTATTGTTTCCATATCCCATCTTGCCGCATCCCTGTATGCGGCTGCTCCCATGGACTTGAGCAGTCCCGTGTCCTCGATGACCTTGCAGAGGGCTTCGGCGAATGCTTCCACGTCATCCTCCGGCACGAGAAGTCCGTTGACTCCGTCGGTGATGACATCCTTCGGGCCGCATTTGCATGCGAATGATACCGCCGGCACTCCGTGGGCCTCAGCCTCCAGAAGAACCATCGGCAGGCCCTCATATCTGGAGGTCATGGCCAGAACAGACGAGTTCATGTATTCTTTGTCCATGTCCATGACCGATCCGGCAAGGGTGACGCTGTCTCCCAGACCATGGTCCTCTATCATTTTTTCGAGCATTCCGCGGTCTTCTCCTTCTCCGGCGATCCTGACTTTCCAGTCTTTTGCCGCAGGTGACTTTTCCCTGACGATGGACCATGCCTCAATCAGCCTCTCGAAGCCTTTCTGATGGCACAGGCGGCCTGCTGCGAGTATGGTTCTCGAGTCCAGGGACGAAGGCTCGGGAGAGATGCCCATGATCGGATTCGGAATGACGGTTATGTTGTCCAGGTTGCCCCAGTAGCCTTTGTCCTCTTCGGTAAGTACTACGAAACGGTCGAACTTCCTTATATGCCTGAGGTCGGACCAGCTGCGGTATCTGTCTGTCAGGGCCCAGAGCCCTTTCCTTCCGTATTGGAGTCTCTTGAAGCGGGAGAAATGGACCTCCAGCACTTTCTTGCTGCCGTCTTTTATGGACGGGAGGAAGGTCTCGTCGTTGCAGAACATCGAGACTGTCACGTCCGGTCTGATCGCGTCGAGGGCCTTGGCGAGCCTTTTCTTGTGGCGAACCTGTCTCAGCGGGAACTGCAGCAGCTTGGAGGCCAGCGAGCCGTTGTCCTCCTCGTAGTTGATTCCGAGATTTATCGTCTTTATCGTCGGGTCCATGTCGAATGCCGGCTTCCTTCCGTGCTGGTCAGTGGTGATTATGGTCACCTCATGTCCCAGTCCGGCAAGGTAGGAAGCCTTTTCTGCGAGGACTTTTTCCATTCCCGCAGCCCTGTATGTCCCGGCTATGTCATATACTATCCTCATGATTCTATCAGATTTCCGTTTTCGTCATAATCCCCGTCCAGGCAGTACAGCAAGGCGTTGAACAGGAAGATGTCCGTGGCCACCTTGAGCCAGACTATGAATGTCAGGGCTATGATCATCAGGCAGAGAAGATTGAAATCCTTGAACTTGGTCCTTACGGAGAGTCCGTTGTAGACGAAGAACATGGAGAACAGTGCGAGACCTATGAGTCCGCAGTACAGGGTGAATCGGCAGTAGCCTACGTCGGTGTTGTAATAAAAGCTTCCGAAGATACCCGAGCCTATGATCCATGTCCTGGTATCCGTAGGCCAAACCCACATGACTGCGTTCAGCTTGTCCGATGAGTCCGTCCTGAAGACGCCGGTCTCGGCCCAGTTGAAGAAGCCCTCGAAAGCGAATCTCATGTTCTTCCTGAATTCCACGTCGGCGGTGTACAGGTGTATTCCGACGATGACCGCAAGGCCGAGCAGCAGTACCAGTATGGAGAATATCCTTATCTGTCTTGCAGAAATGATTCCGCCTCGCTGTGGCAGCACGTACCGGACCATTATGTAGAACAGTCCCATGCCGGTCCCGACCATGGTGGTCCTGGCTATCATGCAGCCGAGAACGGAAATCAGTATGAACGCGGTAAGGTAGCTTCCTACGAATTTCTTGTTGTCGCTGACTTTCTTGTTGGATGCCAGCTGATGTGCGATGAGTATCAGGTTGGCGGCGAAGCGTATTCCGGCGGTGTCCAGGGCTGCTCCGATACCATAGAGCCTGTTGATGTTCTTGTAGTATATGTTTCCGTCGGCAACGAGCCTGTCCACTATGCTGCGCAAAGCCGGGACGTTGTCAATCGCCAATGCAAGTATGCCCTGGGCTACACAGACGATTGTCAGGTATTTCGTGAACAGGGCAAGGTCGACGCGCTTGTGGAAGAGTTTCAGGATTGCGACCACTCCATATGCGCCTCCGAGCCATACGGCGAAGGATACGATGTAGGTGGAGTATGAGTCATCATCGGTAGCATTCACCATCGCGGTATAATAGCACCATACCGAGAACAAGGCGGCAAACATTGCGGACACTATCACCTGCCTGGATATGGAGGCCGTCTTGTCCTTGAGGCACTTCAGCAGGAAGGCCATGATTCCGACTACGCCCAGGATCTGCTTAGTGTTGAGAGACGGCGGCAGGAAACTGAGCGAAAAAGAGAACACATAGCAGCTGACCACTATGCAGATTATGGTTGTGATGACGTATTTTTTCATCGATAGATAACCCCGTAAACGAATTTATATACCAGCAGATGGTACATCTTCACGCCGGTCCACATGCTTCTGGCAGCCATCCATTGCAACAGCCTGGTGCGCAGCGGGAGGGCCTTGTTCTTGGTTGCATAAGCGTTTGCGCTGTCGAACCAGCTGTACCAGATCCGGTAGCTCTCCTCGTCCGGGCTCACGAGCAGCGGGAGCTTTATATACAGCTTGAGATACTGCACGTAATCCCTGAGTTCTTCCGAATATTCCGAAGCGTCCACGGCGGTTTCGGTCTCCTTTATGTTCCTGGTCACCTCGGCCCTCCGTTCTTCGCTGAACTGGCGGCTGATGGACGTGGTGCTGACGGCATTGTATCCGTAAAGCGACTCATGTATCTGGGCGACTTTCCGGGCCTTCAGGAAAGCCTTGATTGTAAACATCATGTCTTCGCCCATGTTGGCTCCGGGGATGAAGCGGATGTCTTCGACCAGGCTTCTCCTGAACATGAAAAGCCACAGATTCCAGCGCATCGTGCCTCCCATCAGGTGCTTCAGGGCTTCAAGCGGGGTCGAATAATCATACTGCCTCATGTTGCGGCCGTTCTTCTCGAATCCGAGGGTCCAGTCCCATCCGACTATGTCGGCGTCTGCCTCGTCTGCCGCGCTTGTCGCTTTTTCGAGGGCTTCCGGTTCTATGGTATCGTCGGCATCTACGAATGCGAGGAACTCGCCCCTGGCATTCTCCAGTCCGAGATTCCTGGCTGCCGCGACACCGCCGTTGCGGCCAGTCCTGACTATGCGGCACGGGATGCCGCTGTTTTCAGAGAATTCTTTTATCATGGCCCCGGTCCCGTCAGAGCTGCAGTCGTCGGCGAATACGACTTCGAAGTCCCGGAATGTCTGGGCCTTTATGCTGTCCAGACTTCTCTGCAGCGTCTTCTCGGCATTATATACCGGCATTATTATGCTTACTTTCATCGTGATAGTCCTGCTATTCTTTCTATGAATTCCATGTCCCTGCCGTTGAATTTCCTGGCAAACAGGGCCGGAGAATCCTTGAGCCTGTCATAATCTTTCGCCGCCCAGTCGACAAGCTTCCCATCCTGCCATCCGATAGCCCTCATGCAGCCTTTCCCGTCGTCGTCTGTGCAGTATATGCTGCTCTTGAATGGAGACTGCCAGCAGAGGGTCTGCATGACCATCTCGTCGGAACAGAATGTATGGCGGAATACCTTCATCACCCAGTCTTTCCTGGAAATGAAATATCTGACCATGTCTTCCGTGATACTGCACCACTGAGAGCCTTTCTTGAAATCCACATTCTTGTTTCTCTGTATTCCGAGAATCTCCTGGGCGCGGATGAAAACCGCCCGGACTATCCGTTTGAGTCCTTTCTCTTTCCGGAAGTCCTTAGGGAACAGATGCCACCTGCGGGCTTTCCGGATTATCTCCGGAGTGATCTCCGTGAGGGTATAGGCGATGAACTGCCGGCCGGAGTTCTTTTCCAGGAAATCGTTGATGCAGGCCTGGCTCTTGATCGGGAGGTCGACTCCGGAAAGGAGGTGGTAATAGTCATAGCCTCCTTTCTTCAGGGCTTCCCCGAACAAGGCGTATTCAGCCTCGACCATGCTCAGGTCGCCCCATCTTACGTCAACCCTGTCCGTCAGTATCTTCAAGCCTGCCTTTTCCGTGGTGAGCTCAGGAATGTCACTGACCTTCCTGTCGAAATGTACATAGATGTCGTTGCCGGTCTCGTCAAGCCGGCTGACAAGAAGTCTCAGTATGTCCCATTCGTTATGGGCAAGTATGAGGTAGGCGTTCTTCATCTATATTCTGGTGCCGCAAAGCACTGAAAGGGTGCGCGGCATGAACTTCTTCATGAATGTATAGCATGCAAGGCAGATCAGGCAGACTGTCGGAGCAATCAGCGCATAGCTTATGCTGGTTCCGGACAGGCTGGTGCCGAGAACTCTTTGCAGGAAGCCCCTAACCCAGTCGGTGAGATATACGGTATGGAGTGCATATACGAAGAATGAAGCTCCTGCCAGCCAGGTAAGTATTTCCGACATCTTTTTCTTGTCGCAGACACTGTCGAATATGTTGAATACGGCGATGAACCATATGAAGCATGATATCCGCACGAAAATGTATCTGTACTCGTAGTCTCCGGAAAACAGCGTCACCGTCAGCAAAACGACCGAAAGGATGAAGGATGGTATCCTGAATTTCCTGCAGAACGACAGCACGTCAACGTCCTTCAGGCTGAGGCAGGCGCCCGTCCCGAAGAATATCAGGGATACTGCGTCCGGACACTCGATGTCCCATGGCAGCAGGCACATTACGCCCAGGAAGACAAGGAATAGCGGCAGGGCCTTGCGGATGAGCCAATAATAGACCGGAGCCAGCAGTGACATTACCATCAAGTCCCTGACATACCACAGCGGGTAATCGACCGGTCCCATCCAGAACAGATATCCGAAACCTCTGGCAAGCACCAGGCCCTTGTCATCGTTTTCCAGTCCCAGCTGGGTGAAAATGACTTTCTTCACCAGGATTGCCACGATGTACAGTACATTCCATATGATGTACGGAACCAGAAGCGTCCGGACTCTCTTCTTCCATTTTGTGACGAAATCGGAGAACTGGAGGCACCTGTCTGCGCAGCCGGCAAAGAACAGGTAGCCTGATATCACGAAGAACATCGGGACGGCGACCGCTCCGATGTTGCGCGAGATCAGTTCGGAGATGTAATGATAAAGCTGCCATCCGAGAGGTTCTCCTCCCGTGAGCGGATCAGCCTGCGGCATTCCGTGTATGAACAGAACCAGAATGATCAGAGGAAACCGCACCAGCCTGATGATCTTGGAGACTCTTTCGTTCATTTCAGTTTTCTGTAGATTAGAAGCAATGTGTCGACAAGTATTCTCACCGGGGCTATCCGGTAGATTTTCCATATATTGTGGACATGCCGGTCCGGCGTCCATTCGGCCTTGATATCTTCCGGCAGGGAATCATAAGTCTCCCACCATTTGCCGAACTTCACGGTGAACATGTTCCATGGCTTGCCTCCGGTGTAGTGGATGGTTCCGGATTTCTGGACGTCTCTCCAGAGCCTTTTCGGATACTGTTTCAGGAAGGCCTTCTTGTACTGTGGCAGGAAGAATGTCCTGATGCCGTTGTATATCGGACTCATCGGGAGGACCCTGTCTTTGCAGACCTGGTTGAGGGCGTCCTGGTCCGGGAACTCCAGATAATCCACTCGGCATGCATCCAGAAGTTTCTCCGTGATGTTGTCCTGGCGCATCTGCTCCAGGTTCATGACCAGGAATCCGGAGTTGAAATATTCGGAAGGATTGCAGCCCAGGGCCTCGAACCTCTGCGCCTGGCCCTCTACCGGAGCTTCGAATACGACTGCCATATAGTTGTCTCCGAGGTACAGTCCCTTGTATAGCCGGGCAATGTCCTGACGTACTATGATGTCGCAGTCGATGTATACGATGCTCTTGTATTCCGGGAGTATGTCCGGCATCAGAAGCCTGAACGAGGCCGCCTCGGTGTATTTTTCATCTGTATAGACATCCTTGAGCCGGCCGCCAAGGTTTATGTATTCGAATTCAAGGCGTCCGTTTCCGAGCCCGAGAAGTTTTTCTTTCATCCTTTCCGGGATGTCTTCGGTGACGAGGCATATTATCTTGAAAGTTTCTGCCTTGTCGGAGGCGTCGAGCATGGATTTCAGCATCGTCGCCGCAGGGACGAAATAGTTGGGTGTGAATGCTATTGCAACAGGTGTGCTCATAAGGTTATTGTAAAAGAGATTTTTCTTTGGTCTGACGACCTTCCACGGATATGATTCCGGCCAGGTCCATTATCGTATAAGGGAGGTCTTCCAGGCTGTAGTGCCTTTCCGACGCATCTTTCAGTTCCTTCGCCTTTTGCGGGAACTTTTCGATGAACTTCCTCGTCGGGTATGCTATGAACGGGATCTCCTTGCCATATGCGACGGAGGCCGGATTGTTGGTCCTTGCATGTCCGATATAGTCCGGGTCGGTGTTGAAGATATCAAGCGAATGGTCCGGGAAAAACAGAACGACGGCTTCTTCGTCGTCAAACTCGTGCATTATGCCTGAGACTATCCAGTCGCTGTACAGGACAGAGTTGTCATATTCGGAAAGCAGCTGCCTCTGCGACGGTGCGGCCTCCGGGTAGTCGTCTGCTCTGAAACGGGAGAACGAAGACGGATATCTTGTCGAGAATCCGGCGTGGGAACCCATCAGATGGACAACCAGCATCCGTCTGTCTTCACCTTTCTCGCCGAGATATGACTGTACATATGGGATGACGTCTTCATCATGATTGCTTTTTCCGATGCCCATTCCCTTAGGCCCGACCCAGCGGACGTCGTCAGACAGTCCGGCTATCTTTGCGACCACGTTGTCCGTAATTCCGACGGAGCTTTGGTTCGATATCCATGTGGTCTTGTATCCGGCGGCAGACAGGGCGTCTTCGAGGAATATGTAATCGTACCATCTGGCCTCTGCTTCTTGGTGATTGTCATATTCCGTGAACATCCTTACGAAAGCTTCGACGGTGTTGGTGAAGGCGGCCTCGACGTCGGAATACCGTATGATTTCGGAATCCGAGAACATTCCGTCAAGCAGGGGAGTCGTCTCCTTGTCATATCCATACAGGGAGCAATGCCGCCTGGAAAGGCTTTCTCCGATGATGACCACTATGTTGGCGGGCTGTTCCCCGTCTGTGACCACTGAGACGTCCTGGCGATAGTTCTCGAGCTCTATCGGGGACTTGTATGACAGGAACAGGTATATCTTGTTCAGGAATACCCCTTCCCAGTTATTCGATTTCCTGACCGTGACTGCCGCCACTGACAGGATGAGTCCGACGGACATCAGGATCTTGATCCATCTCCGGTCAAGCGCGCTGATCTTCTTTTCAAGGAGAAGCAGTATGGCCAGGGCGGACAACACTGCGGCGACGAAGCCGATGACTTTCCCGTTGAGGTAGAGAGGAAGGAACTCGGAGGCCTCTGACATGTTGGAGCCCAGGATGATGGCGACCATGTCCCTGGTGAAGCTGAACCACATGATCCGGTGGACGCATGCATCGGCGACCATGCTGATGATTCCCAGTATGATCAGTATTATCTTTGCGATGCGCAGGGCCTTCCCTTTCAGGAAACCGCAGAGCAGCACGACGGCATATACCTGGATGAAGCCGTGGATGCCCATGTAGCATCCGAATACAGGGTTGCCGTGGATGGACCAGTAATATACGTCAGCCGAAGAGGCAAGCAGCCACAGGATCAGAAAGAATCCAAGGTTCTCGCCGAACGGCTTTAGCAGGAATTCTGCAATTCTTCTTGTAGTAGTTGGCCGGCTCATGGTCGTGATATGCTTACTTTGACGAGACTTCTTTTGCCGGAACGCCTGTGACCGTCACTCCCGGAGTGGTGATGTCCTTGACGACTACCGCGCCGGCTCCAATCCTGACGTTGTCAGCTATCTTTATGCCGCCGAGTATCTGGGCGAACTGTCCGATGTCCACGTTGTCACCTATGACGGGGGAGTCGTCGGGATAGCCGCCCTTGCTGCCGATGCAGCAGTTGCCGTGGATGGTGCAGTTCTTTCCGATCCTTGACTTGGGATTGACGATGACCGAGCCGAAATGCTCCAGCCTGAGTCCTTCGCCGAAACAGCCGGCGCTTATTATGAATCCGAGCCTGGCTCCCAGCCTGTTCTTGCGTGCTTTGTACCAATAGGCCAGCAGGCAGCACGGCTTGTCGAAGAGGTATTTCTCCTCTTTTCGCAAGAACTTCAGATAGCGTCTGATATAATATCCCTCAGGGCGTATCAGCCACTCGAGGAACTTCTCTTTAGGTGTCATATTCGTTCCGTGAATTTTCTTCCCCAGATGTATCCGGTCTTTCTCAGTTCTTCGTATCTGTCCAGACTTATCTCCAGGGGACTCTCATGGTCAAATTCTACATATAGCAGTTCCGGGCAGTTCTCGATGCGGAACAGCCCCGGGTATTTTGCAAGTTCGGATGCGGCATAGTATTCGTCTCCGCAGAGCGAGCGGCGGTACTTCCTGAGGATTTCCGCCTTGTTTTCCACCAGGTACTCGGCCGCTTTCTGGGTGATGCTCTTCCAGTTGTCGGTCTTGACGAATGTTTCTTTCTTCAGATGCCTTATCCCGAACAGTTTCTGGATCTTGAGGATGATCCTCCATGCCAGATTATGTCCGGATTTTATGTTTCCGTTGAACAGATGGTATCTGCGTATCTTGAAATCGGCATCCCCGGGGTCTTCCTCCCATACCCTCATGACTTCCCTGCGCTTGTGGGACTGGTAGAATGAATCTATCTCCTCCATGCTTTTCAGTGGTAGATGGGTGCCGGAGACAAGGTGGTAGAAGTCGTATTCTCCGTTCTTGAGAGCAGCCTCGAACAAAGTAAGTTCGGCCGCAATCTGCGACACTGTGCCCCAGCGTACGTCTATCCTTTTCGGAACGATGAACAGCCGACTTGCCTTTGTCGTGACGACGGGAAGTGTCCTGACCTTCAGGTCATAGTGGACATAGATGTCGTTTCCTTCGGAGTCCAGCATGGAAACAAGTCTCCGTAGCACCCCGAATTCGTTATGCGCGATTATCAGGAAGGCGTGTCTCATCTCTTGCTTATTTTTTCCCTGACCATGTCAGCGATTTTCTCGCGCTCAGTCTTTTTCAGGCCGACGAATATGGCGACGGATCCGGAGAACAGCGCCGTGGTCAGGAATGCCGGTATCTTCCAGATTCCGGCCGGCCCTACCAGCCTGTATAGCACGAGGTATCCGGCAAGGATAGCCATGGTCATGAGCACCCGCGGATATGCTGACTTGAGATAATTTTTGACATCAAAATTGATTATTGTCTTCATCATCACCAGCTGGAATATCCTCCATACGACGTCGACCAGGATGAACAGCAGTACTATCCAGTATGCAGGGAATCCGATCTTGAATAACAGGTATCCGACCGGGAGGCACAGTATGAAGAGCAGGCTGGTCACTATCCTGAACCATTTGATCTTTCCGCTGGCGTTGATCATCAGCGTCAGGCCGCAGGAGGTCGATGAGACCACCACGAGCAGCAGCATCAGCTGGCTGAATATCAAGGTGCCTTCTGGAACATCCTTGAGCCACAGCTCCAGGATGGCCGGCAGTTCGGTGAACAGTATGAACGAGGCTGCGGTCGCAATCACAATGCTGATCCTGCTTATGTTCTCCACGAGGGCGTTGCATCTGTTCATGTCTCCGGAACTGTAGCTCTGGGTGATCTGCGGACCGGATGCGGAGTCTATGTTCACGATAAGCGAATTGACGCTGGTCTGGATGGTCTTCGAAATCGAATAGACGCCGTTGACCGCCGTGCCGAAGAAGAAATTGATGAGCAGGTTGCTTCCGGTATCCCTCGCCATCATTGCGACGGTATGCAGCAGATTGTAGTTGTTGAACACCAGGATATCCTTGTACATCGGATTCCGGCGTATGAACCTGTGCCGTACTACATCCGGCCAGTATCGGTATGCCAGTACATGATAGACTATGAACGATACCAGGGTCACGGAGGCCATGAGCAGGGCATATGTCCTCAGCAGGTTGCCCCTGAATATGAAAAGCAGGTAGACGAGCCCGAGCTTCAGCAACATGTTGGTTATGTTGATTATGGCTATCAGGCCGAATTTTTCGAAGGCCGTGAGCAGGCTCTGGTACGGGATGTTGACGAGTCCTATGCAGAAAACTGCCAGTGTAACCTGGTA
Source organism: Bacteroidales bacterium (assembly GCA_017618815.1). Classification (GTDB taxonomy): domain Bacteria; phylum Bacteroidota; class Bacteroidia; order Bacteroidales; family UBA932; genus Cryptobacteroides. Next base: position 30,170 of record JAFZTP010000100.1, read on the forward strand.
AATGAACATTGCATCAGCTTCCTTGCCCGGCTCGACGTTGAGGTAGTTGTCGATGTACCAGATACCGCCGACTTCGGCGATGATTATGAATCCGATTGCAAAAAGGACATGCAGGGTCAGGCAGGTGTTGAAGACTTTGTTGAGGTCGCCGTCCGGTTTTCCCATCTCGAAGTTGATGAATCTGGTCGTCGCGGCGCTCAGCGATGAGGCAAAGAAGGTGAACATGCCGAGGACGCCTCCGACGATGCTGAACAGTCCGTAATCGGACACTCCGAGAATCTGCAGTACTATCCTCGAAGTAATCAGCCCGATGATTATCGAAACCGGGAGCTGTATGTAGTTGAAGATGGTGTTCTTGACCAGTCTTCTGTTTCCTGCCGAGTAATCCATGTTATTGCATGTCTCCTCTCATCGAGAACCTTATCTTTAGCAGGTTGTCTATTGCCATGAAAGGCAGGTTGCTGCAGAACAGCTTGACGTTGCCGGTTTTCCTGACGTCGATTTCCGACATCTCCTGGCTGAGCTCTTTGCGGGTAGCGTAGTCATATCTGACGTAGGCCTTCCTGATAGCGTCGTCGAGCCTTTCCATGAACAGGTCTTCCAGTCTCCTGACGAGCTCGGAATTCTTGTTCTTGATGAGATGCATCTTGAGCTCATATTCTTTCCTGGAGGCGGACATGATCAGGAATGAATCTATCATGGAATTCACCAGCCCGTTCTTCCTCGCGATATAGCTGTAGACTACATCGGGAATCAGGGCCATTGATTTGCACCTTTCGAGACATTGCCATGTGAATATGTGGTCTTCCATCCATGAGATGCCCTCGTCGAAGGAGATGCCTTCTATTATTTCCCTGCGGATGGCCATGTTCCAGAGATAGCCCCGGTATTCGTATGTGTCCATGTTGTACAGCATCGCTTCAGTGTTTCCGTTCTCTACGATGATGGTCTTCGGAATGGAGACGATGTGGCTCTTGCCGTCGCGGATCTGCTCGTATCCGGCTTTTATGATGTCATAATTTCCCTCCTGGACCATTTTCCAATATGCGCTCAGGGCTCCCGGCATCAGCACGTCGTCCGCATCGGAGAAGGTGATATATTCTCCCTTGGCATGGGTGAGACCATAGTTTCTGGCCATGCTGACTCCACCCCAGGGACGGGAAAAATATCGAATCCTTTCGTCCTTCTTGGCGTATTCGTAACAAATTGTTTCCGTCTTGTCCGTGCTGCCGTCGTTCACGAGCAGCACCTCAAAACTTTCGAAATCCTGGGCAAGCGCCGCCTCTATGCTGCTGGCGACCGTCTTGTCCGAATTGTGGATCGGGATGATGATGCTGAATTTCGGGTCCATCTCTTCATGGTTGTTTTTATGTGTTAGACTAATATGGGAAGACCGGACACGAGGCCCCTGAAGGTCCCGTATCCGGTCTTATCTGTTTCTGGACAATTTGCTCTTATTCGTAGAAATACAGCTCCACGCGACGGTTGAGATGCCTTCCCGTCGGAGTGTTGTTGTCTGCAATAGGTCTCGACGAGCCGTAGCCCTTGAACGAGAGCCTGTTCTCCTGCAGACCGGAGTCGAGGAAGAAGTCGAGGACAGCCTTTGCCCTCTTTACGGACAAGGTGATATTGTAGTTCTCTCGACCTGTATTGTCGGTATGTCCTTCAATGCGGACTTTGATTTCGGGATAACGCTTCATCCATTCGGCTACGTTGGCGAGACTCTGCCTAGCCTCCCTGGTCAGCATGAATGAATCGGACTGGAAGAGGGTGATGTTCCTGAGAAGGTCGTTGACTTCCTTGGTCATCTTCTCCAGGCTGCCTCTGCTGTTGTCCTTTACGACGACGGTGTCACGCACGATTTTGGTGACCTCCACTTCCTTGATGATGGTCTCGGTGCGTACCGCAGGCTGCCTTGGTTTTCCGAGCCTGAAGCTGACGCCGAACGTGACGCTGAGGTTGCCACCTATGTTTTGCCGGCCTTCCTTGAAGGCTTTATGGCTGAATGCGGCATATTTCAGGTCGGTGACGATTGACAGCTTGTCGTTGATGTTGATAGGAATGCCTAATCCGGCTCCAACGGCAGGTACGGCGTTATCGATTTTCAGATAGCCACCGAAGAAATAAGGATTGAGCCATTTTACCGGTCTCAGCATAATGTCTGCATGTACTGCGTTGAAGTCTTTCTCTCCGAAATCTGTAAACTGGTCGCTGTTAGTGAGACCTTGCCAGCCAACGCGGAATCCCGCGAAATCGGAGAACCATTTGCCAATGTAGAAATCGGAAGCCCAGCCGGCACCCATATGGGAATTGTATCTTCCCTTTCCACGGGCGCTGCCGTCAAAACTTACGTTCAATCCGCCGCCAAGGCCGAAGAACCAGTGCGCTTCCAGATAAGGGCTTTGTGCCATGGAACTGAAGCATAAGATCAGTCCGGCAGCAGCCGCTGCAATTTTTTTAAGGTCCATGTTATTTAAAAGTGATATATAAATCCGAAAGAGGCGCTTAATTTCAAATCAAGAGGGAATCCGGCGTAGCCTTCTCCATAGTGGTCGAATTCTCCAGGCTCAAGGCCGTTGTAATTGTCCGCGAATCCGGTGCCGCCGAGTTCCAGGTACATTCCGGCTTCGCCTGTGAAGTCATATTCCCAAATATATCCTACCCTGAACGCCAGGGCGAAATTGTGGGTGTGGTATTTCTGCCATGGATGAGGATTGTCGGTGACATCCTTGAATCCGAACGTATTTCCGAAACCAACGCCAGCGAACACCTTGTTGCAGCCGTGTCCGTAGTCATCTCCGAGTCCGTTTATGTTCAGGATGGCATCCAGGAAGACATCCAGGCTCCTGAACGTGTAAGGCCTGAAGTCATGTCCCGTCGTGTTCTCGATGTTATATGCCGCGCTGTTGTTGCCATAGTTCACGGAGCTCCTCAGCCCGAAACTGCTTGTGAAGTCGTATCCTATGTTGAGGGTCTTCTGGATATTGAACAGGTCAGCTCCCTCGCGGTTGCGATGGTAGGCAAAATAATTCTCGTAGATCTGATAATTCGGGCCGGCCTGGAAAGAAATGTTCCAAGTCTTGGAGAAATTGAAATCATCTGGGTCTCGTCCATCTCCTGCAAAGGAGGACGCGACGCAGGTGAGAAACATCGTCAATGTTAATATTATCTTTTTCATTGTTCTTCAGTTAGGGACGATGGGTCACAGCTTCGCTCTCGGATGTGTAATAAATACAACCCGAAAATCGCTGTCTCATAAGTTCGTTCCGTTTCAATTAATAGCGGGGCAAATATAGAAAGTTGCCTCTTATTTTCCAAATCACGCTATCGCCGACAATCTACTCTCCTGCTTCCCAGGAGTGGTTGAAACTGTCGTCAGCAATGTTATAGCTTTCGACAACCTGACCAGTCGTCTCGACCGTCATGTCGTCCGATACCGAGCCCTTCAGGATGGCGCCGTCAGACTCTATCCTGAGTTCCCTGAGTATCTCCGGTCTGTTATATTCTTTTTTCATAATTCCGTCTTAGTCAATCTTGTGTCAAATCCGTTCGAGCCAGGCCCTTGGTACCCGGGCCTTAGCAAATATCGTGTGGCAAAGACTTACTACCACATAAGTCTTTCCATGAAGTTCGATCACGTATCCTTCCACTCCCGCCAGAACTCCTTTCGTGACCCTTACCCTGTCTCCCAGCTCTAATACTTCGTCTAACAAACCGCCTTCGTCCCTAGAATCATCCAGCACGGACTGGAAATCCATCATCTCCTTGTCCGGGATCACCATCAAGGTCCTGGTCGCGCAGTCAATCACATATCTCACCGGCAGCCCCTTATTGTTGGCCAGGTCGCACGCCTCTTCCTTCGTGGTCCGCACAAAAATCATGCTGGGAATCAGCACTTTTTCCGCACTCCTCTTTCCTCTGGCGGCTTTCCTTGCCTCGGTCGGTACAAAATGCTCGACGCCAAGGCTCTGGAGCCGGTTCCTTATCCCGAGCTCCTGTCCATGCCGTGTCTTTGCGACAAACCATTTTGTTCCCAACTCTTGCGCTGCCATCTGTCAGAATTTCTTTCCGGTCATGATGTTGAGGAAAGTCATCCACAAGACTTTCACGTCGAACATTACCGAGTGGTTTCTCAGATAATACAGGTCGAGGTCCAGCCTTGTGAGCATCTTCTCGAGGGTGTCTGTATATCCGTTGTATAGTGTAGCATAGGAGGTGACTCCGGGGCGTATCTGGTAGAGATACTGGTATCTCGGATTCTTCTCCATGATTTGTTCAATGTAAAACATCCTCTCCGGACGATAGCCTATGAAGGACATGTCGCCGCGGAAGACATTCCACAGCTGCGGGAGCTCGTCCAGGTGGTGTTGGCGGAGAAACTTCCCGACTTTCGTAAGCCTCTCGTCTCCTTCTCCGGAATAGAGGGCCGGCTGTCCGTTCTCGGCGTTGATCCTCATCGAACGGAATTTGTGGATCATGAACGGCTTTCCGCCTCGTCCGATCCTCTCCTGGCTGTAGAGCGGAGAGCCTCCGTCTTCTTTTCTGATCGCCAGGGCGCATGCCAGCATCACCGGGGCGAAGACCAGAAGCAGCAGCCCGGAGAGAGAAACGTCAAAGCTTCTCTTGATCACATGGCCGACGAATGACATGCCATCCCTCTGGACGGCCATGTTCCTGGAATCCTCTTTCTTGTCTGATCCGCCGCCCTTCGGGAAACCGTCTTCAGGGTCTTTGGTGAAAAGTACGCAGTCGATGCCTCCGAGCCTCTGCATTATGCCCTGGAGGTCTTTCTCCTCGCAGCAGAAATATACCATCCTGTTGCCTATGAGCCTTCCGGACATCGACGGGTCCGCGCTGAGGAACCCTACTACGTCATAATCGCCGCTGGCGGCAGATTCATCCGCAAGGTCCACGGCTGCGTGGCCGGTACCCATTACAAGGGCGGTCTTCTTGCCCACCTGGTCCTGTACGCGCTGGGTTTCCCTGGAAAGGGAAGCGAGGGAGAACCTGAGGTAGAGTACGAAGAAGATCGAAGCTATGAGGTCGGCAAGCAGGGCCATTGCCGCATACGATATCGAAGGAAGTTTCACCAGGCCTGTGAGCATGGCCAGGAGCAGTACGCCCGACTTGATCACCAGGGCCCAGGATGTCCGCATCGCGGATGTGTAGGAGATATACGTCTTTATGTTATTATGGCTTTTTGTCGCAAGAATGCCGAGGATGGTACCGATCAGCGCTGCAGACAGCCATTTCAGGAGGAGTATCGTGTAACCGGGAATCGGGTCGCTCATCCAGCGGACCAAGAGGATGGCCATGAGCGAGCCTAACAAAGACAGGACAGTATCCTGAAACAGGATTAGCCCTCTGCTGGCATACTGTTTTTCATTTTTTGTCATGTCGTTAGGTCTTGAATTTAGGTTTTAAAACGTATTTCTTAATACACAAAGATAAAAAGAAATTCATATAAGTCAAAATATTTGTCCGGATTGTTTCATCGCATGATGACTTTCGTTTTTTTTTCTTAAATTTGCCAAATTTTAAACAATAGATCATGCAGCGATTTTTAACCTCAGAAATTCAGGAAGGTCTCACCTTCGACGATGTATTGCTTATTCCTGCCCATTCGGAAGTCATTCCAAGGGATGTGGACGTCACTTCAAGATTTACCCGTGATATCGTTCTCCGTACGCCTATCGTATCCGCTGCAATGGATACAGTTACGGAAGCGGAGCTCGCGATTGCGATGGCAAGGGCCGGCGGAATCGGTGTGATTCACAAGAACATGACAATCGATGCGCAGTGCGAGCAGGTGAGGAGAGTGAAGAGGGCTGAAAACGGAATGATCTATGATCCTGTCACCATCCGCGAGACAGCCACCGTGGGAGACGCTCTCGCAATGATGGCAAAGCACCATATCGGAGGCATCCCGGTTGTCGACGGTAACGGAAAGCTCATTGGAATCGTGACCAACAGGGACCTCAGGTTCAGGGTTGATTCCAAGCTCCCTATCACCGAAGTCATGACCTCCAAGAACCTCGTGACCGCAAAGAAGGGAATCAGCCTTTCAGAGGCTACTGACATACTGATGTGCCACAAAGTCGAGAAACTCCCGGTAGTTGACGACAACTACAAGCTGGTCGGCCTTATCACCTACAAGGACCTCATGAAGATCAAGGACAACCCGATCGCCAGCAAGGACAGCAAGGGACGTCTTCTCGTCGCAGCCGCAGTCGGTGTGAAGTCAGATACCATCCAGAGGATCGAGATGCTTGCAGCCGCAGGCGCAGATGCGGTGGTAGTCGATACTGCCCATGGCCATTCAGCCGGAGTGCTCAAGGTTATCGCCGAGTGCTGCAAGATGTTCAAGAATAAAGAAATCCAGATCGTTGCCGGAAACGTCGCTACCGCGGAGGGCGCCAAAGCTCTCGCCGAAGCAGGCGTAGATGCCGTGAAAGTCGGAATCGGACCTGGCTCCATCTGTACTACCCGAATAATCGCCGGAGTCGGCATGCCGCAGCTCACCGCAGTCATGATGGCCGCCGATGCGCTCAAGGGAACTGGAGTTCCGGTAATCGCCGACGGCGGTATCCGCTATTCCGGTGACATCACCAAGGCGCTCGCTGCAGGAGCCGGTACCATCATGGCCGGATCGCTCTTCGCCGGTACCGAGGAAAGCCCTGGCGAGACAATCATACTCAAC
>JAFZTP010000101.1 GCA_017618815.1 Bacteroidales bacterium
AAGGATATCTCCCGCACTGCCGTAGTGACAGGCAAGATCATCCCGAGGAACGAAGTGAACATAAAGCCGCAGATCAGCGGCATCATCTCCGAGCTCTACAAAGAGGCCGGACAGCAGGTGGCCAAAGGCGAGATCATCGCCAAGGTAAAGGTTATTCCTGAGATGGGCTCCCTCAGCGCCGCCCAGAGCAGGGTCCGTCTTTCAGAGATCAATCTCAAGCAGGCCCAGACCAACTTCGACAGGGAAAAAGCCCTTTATGAAAAGAAGCTGGTAAGCGATGAAGAATACGAGCAGGTACGCCAGGCTCTGGAACAGGCCAAGGAGGAATTCGCTGCCTCAAAAGATGCCCTCGAGGTTGTCAGGGACGGAGTTTCTAAAAGCAACGCCTCCTCAAGCTCGACTCTCGTGAGGTCCACAGTGTCAGGTCTCATTCTTGACATTCCTGTCAAAGTCGGAAATTCTGTCATACTCAGCAACACTTTCAATGACGGTACGACAATTGCAACGGTTGCGGACATGAAGGACCTGATCTTCGACGGAGAAGTGGATGAGACAGAAGTCGGGAAGCTTTCGGAAGGGATGCCTGTATCCATCACCATCGGAGCACTCCAGGATCTCAGCTATGACGCCGTCCTCGAATATGTGTCTCCTAAGGCCATCGTCATCAACGGAGCCAACCATTTCGAGATAAAGGCAGCCGTCAGGATTCCTTCGGACATAAAGATCCGTTCGGGATATAGCGCCAACGCGACGATTGTGCTCGAAAGGAGGGAGTCCGTGCTTTCAGTACCGGAAAGTTCCGTTGAATTCGAGGGCGACAGCTCGTATGTGTATGTGGGTGACAAAGCATCAGGCTACACCCGCAAGCATATCCAGACCGGTCTGAGCGACGGAGTCAACATAGAGGTTCTTTCAGGCGTGGGAGAATCCGACAAGATACGTGGAAACAAAGTTATCAGTAAATAATTGCCATGCGTAAGATAATCACATCCTTGCTTTTCGCATCCATGGCCATCGCCGCAAGCGCCGGCAACCCATGGACCCTGAGCCAGTGCATCGACTATGCTCTCGAACACAACATCGCTGTCAAGCAGGGCGAAATCAATGTCAGGCAGAACGAAATCAGCCTTAACACTGCAAAGTTCAGCCGCCTTCCGGGAGTAAATGCCTCCGCCTCTGAAAATTTCTCATTCGGTCGAAGCACAAAGAGTGACAACACGACCGGCAGCGGTGACATGGCCCAGTCAAACTTCAGCATCGGAGTCGACGTCCCGGTATTCCAGGGTTTCCAGATCAAGCACAATATCGCTGTGAGCAAGCTTAATCTGGCTGCCGCCACGGCCGACCTCGACAAGGCAAAGGATGACATCCGCATAGCCGTGGCCAAGGCCTATGTCACGATCCTGTACAACAAGGAGATACTGAAAGTCGCCGAAAGCCAGACAGCCATAGACGAGATGCATGTAAGCAGGCTGGAGGACATGTACGCCACCGGAAAGGCTTCTGCGGCGCAAGTCGCACAGCAGAAGGCCGCCCTCGCCCAGAGCCGTTACCAGGAGACCCAGGCCACTAACAATCTCAAGCTGGCCGTACTGGACCTTACGCAGCTTCTCGAGCTTGACGAACCCGAGGGATTCGACGTAGTGGCGCCGGCTGACGAGGCGACCGCACTCAGGCTCACCGGCTCAGCAGAGGACATCTACGCCTCAGCCGTCACCGAGAAACCGTCAATACTTGCCGAGCAGGCACGCCTCGGTGCAGCAAAAAGCAAGATCGGAGTAGCCAAGAGCTACCTTTATCCAAATATTTCCCTCTCCGGAGGAATGGGTAGCGATTTCTTCTACGTGCCAGGCAAAAAGGTGAAGACGCCTTTCTTTACGCAGCTGAACGACTATTTACACCAGTATGTGGGACTGTCTCTAAGCATACCTGTTTTCAGCCGATTCCAGATAAGGAACGGTATCAGATCCGCCAAGCTCGGCTACGAAAGCCAGAACCTCCAGCTGGACAATGCCCGCAAGGCTCTCTACAAGGAGATCCAGCAGGCATGGTACGGAGCCGTCGCCTCAAGGGACAGGTTCCTGAGCAGCGAAGAGGTCAAGAGGAGCGCGGAGACTTCGTTCGAACTGGTGAACGCCAAGTATGAGGCCGGAAAAGCTACCATCACCGAATTCAACGAGGCGAAGAATACCCTTATGAAGGCGGAAGCCGACCTTGCACAGGCACGTTATGAGCATATGTTCCAGACAAGGTTGCTCGACTTCTACAAAGGAGAGGAAATAGACTTCTAGCACACTCTCTCCGATACATAATTTTATCCCTTTTGTGCTTCCGTCCTTCCACCCATACCGGAGGGCGGAAGTCGTTCTTTTTTACCATATATTTTTGGAAATGTCTGAGCATTTTTCCATCTTCGCCACAAATTTGTTTCATGATGGTCAACGTAGCGATTTTTGTCTCTGGCAGCGGCAGCAACTGCGAGAATATCATCCGTTATTTCGCAGGCTCCAAAGATGTCAATATCAATCTTGTGGTAAGCAATAAGGCAGACGCCTATGCTCTTGTCAGGGCAGCCGCACTCGGAGTCGAGACAATCGTAGTTTCAAAGGCCGAATTCAACGATGAAAAGAAGATGATGGGCATATTGAAAGACCATGGAACAGATTTCATCGTACTCGCAGGATTCCTCCTGCTGGTCCCGGATTTTCTCATTTCCGCCTTCGACCGCAAGATGGTCAATCTGCATCCGGCCCTGCTTCCGAAGTTCGGAGGAAAAGGGATGTGGGGACGCCATGTGCACGAAGCAGTGAAAGCCGCAGGAGAGACCGAGACGGGCATGACCGTGCATTATGTAAGTTCCGAGTGCGATGGAGGAGAGATTATCGCACAGTTCCGCACTGCCGTTTCTCCGGACGACACTCCGGACGACATCGCAGCCAAGGAGCATGAGCTCGAGATGGCCTACTTCCCGAAGGTAGTGGAGGAAGTCATCAGAAAGAGTTTTGCAGAATGACTAAAGAAGACGAGAAAAAATGTCTGAAAGGATTATCACAAGGGAACAGGCAGGCGTTTGAATGGCTGTTCCTGGAGTGGCATCCCAAGCTCGTAGATTTCTTCAGCCGAGTACTTGACGGAAACGAAGAAGTCGCCTACGACTATGCCCAGGACATTTTTTTCGATATCTGGATGGCCAGGAAGAAGTTTTCGGAAGTCAATTCTTTTTCCGCCTATCTGTTCCAGATGGCCCGGTTCAAGGCCTACAACCATTTCGACAAGACAGCCGTAAAGTCCCGCTACAGGAATGAAGCGATATGGACAGTCTCCGAAAGCATACCTTCCGGAGAATCTGACCTGTTCGCATCGGAAACCCAGTCGCTGATCCAGGAAACTCTGGACAGGCTGCCGCAGAAACGTCGCGAGGTTTTCATGATGAGCCGGATCCATGGATATTCCAACGAACAGATAGCCCAAAAACTGGGAATCAACAAGCGAACCGTGGAGAATCATATCACAAATGTCCTTGCCACCTTGAGAAAAGTGATCAAGATGATTGTTGTTTTGTGTGTGACAGGGCTGTAAGTTTACTTTAAGATATGACGATGACAGATATTAGTGCAAACATGATGGAAAAGATTTGGAAGGAGAGCTCCGGGGAGATCACCCCTCGGACGTTCAGGGAGTTCATGCTCCTTGGGAAGAGGATAGATGCAGCTGAGGGCAAGGCCCGACGCCGCAGGGCCGTCATGTCGGCACTTGCCATCGCGGCATCGATTGCCGCAGTCATTACAGTGACATTCTCGCTTACCCGAAAAGAATACGAAATATCTCCGCTGGACTGTACCAGCAACCTGGTCGCCGAATATGGCAAGCAATCGTCCCTCACTCTTGAGGACGGTACCGTCGTACACCTTAATTCCGGTTCCACGCTGCTATATCCTGAGAATTTCAAGGGAGGCAGCCGCATAGTATATCTGACCGGAGAAGGCAATTTCGCCGTGGCAAAAGACCCGTCCAGGCCTTTCATCGTGAAGACTGCCCATCTGGACGTCCAGGCTCTCGGAACAGCCTTCGGCGTACAGGCTTACGCGGGCGACAAGACGGTCCGCGCAACCCTCAGAGAGGGCAAGGTCAGGGTGGATGTCAAAACCGCCGGAGACAAGTCATATATCCTGGAGCCGGGCATGCAGCTTGTGTACACTCCTTCAGAGAAATCCGTGTCCGTAGCCATGGTTGATGCCGGCAAAGTCATGAGCTGGGAGAATGGCTATATTTTCTTCAGCAATGCATCCTTCCCAGAGATCGCTTCGGTTCTGGAAAGACGATTCGACATATCTGTCAGCTATAACTCAGAAAACATGCGCAAGAGCGCTCTCAATGTCCGGTTCTCACCAGATGAGACACTGGAAGACGCTCTCGATGTCCTGACTCTCCTGATCCCGGGCTCCCGTTACAAAATCGAAGGGAAGAAAGTCTATTTCAGATTCTGAATTTTCTAATAAAATATTTGTGTGTTCCGCGGGCGTACGCTTACTATAGGGTAAACCCGTAATCTAACACGTTTACTTAGGTATGAAGAAAACAATTTTTGCAACTTTACTCTGCCTTTTCTTGTGCGGATCCTTGTTTGCTCAACAGCAGCAGGTTACAGTACACGGGGGAAAGGCGGCACTTGGACAAGTGCTTAGCGAAATCGAATCCCAGACAGGGATGTCGGTTGATTTTGACAACCAGGAAGTCGATACTGCCAAGACAGTATCGGTTCCAGATGGAACTTATGATGTAAAAGCATTGTTGGATGCTGTACTGGAGGGCCCCGGATACGCATACACAATTCGCGGATCACACATCATCATCAAAGCCAAGAAGGCGCCACAGAAACAG
>JAFZTP010000102.1 GCA_017618815.1 Bacteroidales bacterium
GCAGTATCGTCAGGAAGGGAACGTGCGACGAGGGCAGCCCATTCCGACCTGGGAGTATTTACATATGTTTTCATGCTATCACCTTGTCAACGTTCAACACAAGGATACCCTCGGCTCCGATTTTCTTGAGCTGCATTATCTTGTCCCACAGGTCCTCGGCCTTCACGACAGAGTGCAGGGAGCACCAGCCTTCTGCCGCGAGAGGCATCACCGTAGGACTTCTCATGGCCGGGAGTATGCTTAGAGCTTCTCCGACCTTGTCAGAAGGAAGGTTCATCAGGATATATTTCATGTCCCTGCTCTCGCTCACGGAGTCGAACCTGAAGAGAATGTTGTCGAGAAGTTCCTGCTTCTCCGGAGTGATGTTCTTGTTGGCGATAAGCACGGCCTCGGACTCGAACACCCGCTCGACCTCCTTGAGGCCGTTGGATACCAGGGTGCCGCCGGACGAGACAATGTCGAAGATGGCGTCGGCGATTCCTGCGGCCGGAGCTATCTCTACAGAACCTTTGATCACCCGCACAGTGGCGTTGACCTTGTTCTTTGCAAGATAGTCGCCAAGGATTTTCGGATAGGACGTCGCAATGGACTTTCCTTCAAACCACTGAGGGCCGGTATATTCCTCATTCTTAGGAATGGCAAGGGAAATGCGGCAGCGCCCGAAACCGAGCTTGCGCACTATGGTCACGTCAGCCCCTGTCTCTCCGACTTCGTTCAGGCCGACGATGCCGATGTCGGACGAGCCGTCTGCCACGACCTCCGGGATATCGTCATCTCGGAGATAGAGGGTCTCCAGAGGAAAATCTGCGGCCTTGCCCAGGAATTTGCGTTTTACTTCGTCCACCGTGATTCCGGCGTCTTTGAGAAGGGCACAGCTGTCTTCGTTGAGCCTTCCCTTGGATTGGATTGCTATTCGTATCATATCTATTCGTTAAGTACCTTATAAAAAAGAGGCCCGCCTTCGATAAGGCGAGCCTCTTGTATCAAATTCTCATCTGCATACGCGGCATCAGCCTTATCCTAAGATAAAGTAATGATGATGCTCGTGATGACGGATTACAATCATTTTCTTTTTTATAACTGCGATAAAGGTAGAAAGATTTTTTTAATAATCAAACTATTCCCCTTAAAAATGATCGGACTAGTAGCGGTTCAGCGGACGGCCTGAGGTCATCATGTGAACCTGCTTGCGTACGTTTGCAAGCACTTCCTTGTGTGCCTCGATCTCTGCGAGCTGGGCTGCGTCAGGCTCCTTGGCGGTAAGGGCTGCGAAGTGCTCTGAAGCAGATGCCAGTACGGTGTCGATGAGGGAGACGATCTCCATCATGTCCTTCTCCACGAAACCGCGGGAGGTGATTGCAGGGGTACCCACGCGAAGACCTGAGGTAAGGAACGGGCTGCGGCTGTCGAAAGGAACCATGTTCTTGTTGACGGTGATGTCAGCCTTTACGAGCTCCTTCTCGGCAAGCTTTCCGTGAAGCTCAGGGAAGCGGGTACGGAGGTCAATGAGCATGAGGTGGTTGTCAGTGCCGCCTGAGATGATCTTGTATCCCTTAGCGATGAAGCCTTCGCACATTGCCTTGGCGTTGGCGATGACCTGAGACTGATACTCCTTGTATTCAGGCTGCATGGCCTCGTAGAAAGCGACTGCCTTGGCTGCGATCACATGCTCGAGCGGGCCGCCCTGGATGCCAGGGAACACGCTTGAGTTGAGGATGGCGCTCATCTTCTTGATCTCTCCCTTCGGTGTCGTAAGTCCCCAAGGATTGTCGAAATCCTTACCCATGAGGATGATACCGCCGCGTGGTCCGCGGAGTGTCTTGTGGGTGGTGGAAGTTACGATATGGGCATATTTTACAGGATTCTTGAGAAGGCCTGCGGCGATGAGGCCGGCAGTGTGGGCCATGTCAATCCAGAGAATTGCACCGACCTTGTCAGCGATAGCCCTCATCCTCTCATAATCCCATTCGCGGGAATATGCGGAAGCTCCGCCGATGATAAGCTTCGGCTTGCACTCGAGAGCCTTCTTCTCCATTTCATCGTAATCGATGCGGCCGGTCTCAGGATTGAGGCCATAAGCCACGGCATTGTAGAGGATACCGGAAGCGTTGACCGGGGAACCATGGGTAAGATGTCCGCCCATGCTGAGGTCAAGGCCCATGAAGGTATCGCCTGGCTTGAGACATGCCATCGTGACGGCCATGTTGGCCTGGGCGCCGGAGTGCGGCTGCACGTTTGCATACTCGGCTTCATAGATGGCGCAGAGACGGTCGATGGCGAGCTGCTCGATCTGGTCGACGACCTCGCATCCGCCGTAGTATCTCTTGCCCGGATAGCCTTCGGCATACTTGTTTGTGCAGATTGAACCCATTGCGTTCAACACCTGCTCGCTGACATAGTTTTCAGAGGCGATAAGTTCCAGTCCTGAAGACTGTCTTTCATTCTCTTTCTTGATCAGGTCAAATACCTGAAGATCCTGTTTCATATATCTATTTTGTTAAAGTTTTCCGGTAATGGAAATATTCGGCAAAGATAAGAAAAAAAACTACCTTTGCTAAAGTTTAACGTTTCAAAAAAACATGCGCGACAGAAAATTGCTGAACATAGAGCTCGGACGCGTCTCAGCCGATGAGTATAAGGGACTTCCGCCGTCAGGGACAGCCGTCGTCCTCGACAACATACGCAGCGCCCACAACGTGGGATCGGCCTTCAGGAGCTGCGATGCATTCAAGGTGGACAAGATCCTGCTCTGCGGAATCTGCGCAGTCCCGCCGTCAGCCGAAATACACAAATCAGCCCTCGGCGCGGAGGACAGCGTCGAGTGGGAGCATTTCGACGACACGATGGATGCCATCCGCGCCCTCAAGGAGGATGGCTACACCATAGTCAGCGTGGAGCAGACCGTCCATTCTGTCAAGCTTGACGGATTCATGCCCGAAAAGGGAAAGAAATACGCCCTCGTCTTCGGAAATGAAGTCGCGGGCGTAGAACAGTCTGTAGTCGACGAATCGGATTTCTCGCTGGAGATTCCCCAGTACGGGACGAAGCACTCCCTCAACGTATCCGTCTCGATAGGAGTGATCCTATGGCATCTCCATCTCGGATTTTCTCATCCAGCCCCTCCTTCCGTCGGCTAGTTCTATATTGCGCCAGCTGCCGGCCTCTTCGAGTATCCTGACCTTCGTACCCTCATGGAGTATGAAAAGGTCCTTGGACTCAACTCCTGCCGATGGCGAGCTCTTCACGGACGATACCGGGACCATCACTATGGCCATGTCCGACTTCCTGTAGTCAGAATACTGCCAGCATGCGAAATGCAGGCAGACGGCTGCGACCAATGCAAAGGCGACGGCTCCGATGAAACCGCCCCGTCTTGCTCCCCTTCCGGAGGAAAGCAGGAAGAACAGCAGCATCGCGAGAGCGCCTGCGATGAACAGCAGGAACAGTACAGCCCAGGTATTAGAGCTGAGATTATAGCAGAGCTTGCGTCCCCATGAGGTAAGCACGAACTCAGGAACTTCGTCAATGCGATCCTGGATCTTTCCCCTGGCGAATTCCAGGTTGAAACGGACATCGTCGTCCGAAGGATTCAGCTTCAGGGCCTTTTCATAATACAGGATAGCCTTCGGCATATCCCCATACTTGAACCAGGCGTTGCCGAGATTATAGTACAGTCCGGCCGACTCGACGCCCTCCGACACTATGCCTTCCCAGGCATCAGCCGCATCTTTCCAACGGCCTTCCTGATATGCTGCAGTGCCATTCTCCCACGCCGCATCGGCAGTCTCCGAAGCAATTGCACTGAATCCCGGGAGCATCAGGGCCATGACGACGAGCATGGCCGTCGCAACTGATGACTTTTTACCTTTCATCTTGTAATCTATTGAAGAAATGACTTTCACGGCCGCATCGTAATGCGACTTCATCGCCTCGTTGCCTGAAGCAGGAGAATAGCGGGCAAACTCACATGCATCCAGCAGGTCGGTGAACTCGCCGGCAAGGGCAGGATCTACTCCGTTCTCTGTCAGGCGGGCGGAAATCATCTCCTTGTTGAGGTCCTCCACCTTCATGTTCATCTTGTCCGAGATAAAGCCAAGCAGAGCCCTGTGCAACTCCTCATAGAATGCCGAGTACAGATTCTTTCCGAGATGTTCCTCGGCAAGCTTGAGCCTCTTCCTGGCCTTTCTGGTAGCGCCCCTGTTGCGGGTTCCCACCACGTCGGCCCTTCTGGCCGCGATCTTCCTGGTTGCAGCCCAAACCACAGCGGCAACAATGAACAGGAATGCAAGGAATATCCAATAGCCGGCCTTCCCGAGCAGGAAGCCGTCTCCCTTGTCGAGGGAAGGTCTGGATGTCTTTATGTACCTGATATCCTCGCCGAGGTTGCGCACGTCGCGGCGGTCCGGCGAAGAAACGGACGGGACGGCAGACGAGGACTCGCTGACCTTGCCCTTTGCGACATGTACCTTGACAGGACCTGTCTTCGCTGTGACATACCTTCCGGCGTTCACGTCATAATATGAATACTCTATCTCAGGTATCTCGAAATCGCCGTGGCTGCGAGGAATGAACGGATACTCGAAAGTCTTGGTCCCGGAAGTGCCGCCGGCGGTGGCGTTCAGGGATGTCTTTGAGTCATAGGCCTCGAAGTCGGCAGGGAACCGCACCTGAGGAGCGGAAAGCAGAGAGAGGTTGCCTGTACCAGAGACCGTGATGACCAGGGCTGCGGCATCATGAGTCTTCAGCGAATCCTTGCTGAGCCTTGAATCTATCTTGAACGAACCTACTCCTCCGCCATATGATGCCGGTTCTCCGGCAGGAAGAGGACGTACGTTCACCTTCATTCCGGGAGCAACCACTCTTTTCCTCACATTGCGGACGCTCTCTCCGAAGAAATCATCGAAAACGCTGTTGGAACGGGACTGCACCTTGACGGATACGAGACACATGAGCTCCGCCGGATCAATGGTGAGCTGGCCGGACTTCTGAGGGATGAGCACGAACCGCCTGATTACGGCGCACTCATATATCTTCCCGTCCACGACTTCCCGTTTGAAATCATAGTCCGAAGGTACTTCGGCCTGGCTCCAGAAACCCTCGAAGTCAGGGAATTCAGCCCCTTCGAAACCAGTCAGGTTGGTATTGGTATAAAGCTTCAAGGTGACCATAAGAGGCTCGCCTACGACTACGTTAGTCTTGCTCAGGGTCATTCTCATGAACAGCTCGTTCCCTGAGACTACAGACTCGGAGCCGGAGCGCGCCTTAGGCTTGCTGCCTCCGGAAATCACCTCGACCATGACCGGACTGGAAGATATCGTGGCCGCCTTCACTACCGCGGTGGCAGAAGGGATGGTGAACTTTCCTGCCGCCTTGGCGGTAAGTATGTACGTATAGGTGAATCTGGACGACCTCGTGGTCTTTCCGTTGATTATGTTCATGCTGGATGTAGAGCCGTTCTGAGGGCCCCAGACCAGATTGAAATCCTGGCCCGGATTCCAGCTGAAGGATGAAGGACGGTCCTCTCCTTCGACGACGAAGGTCACATTGAACTGCTCGTCCAGGCTCACGATATTCTGGACCTCCACCTTGACCGATGACTGCGCGGACATGATCCCCGCGCTCAGCATCGCTGCAATTATTATGATGAATCTCCTCATGTTACCAATTCTTTTCTTTCTTGCGTGAACGAGCCTGCAAGACAACTGCTTTATTCTTCTTTACCTTATCCTGGGTATCGGATTCCTTGGCTTGTATCGCCTGCAGTATCTGGCTGGCCTGGTTTCCTGACATTCCCTGCGACTGACGGTTCTTCTGGTCGGATTTATCATTCCGGGACCTGTCGCTGTCCTTTTCATCCTGAGCCTTGTCAGCATCCGGGTCATCAATATATTTGCTGTCATCTATGTCCTTTCCGCCATTCTGGTCCGGATCGGTCTTTTCCCTGTCCTTGCCGTCAGATTCCTTGTCCGTCGATTCCTTGTCCGTCGATTCCTTGTCGGAAATCTGCTCGTCCAGTTTCTTCTTGGCGTAGATATAGTTCTCCTTCGCCTCCAGATTCTCGGGATCGAGGATCATGGCCTGACGGAAAGCCTTCACCGCGGCAGACCAGTTCTCAGTCGCGGCAGCATTGTCCCCCATGTTGAAATAATGCTCGAAACCATGTCCCTCCACTATGGCCACGCCTTCAATCTTGGAATAGAGCTTTCCTGCTCCCTCATAGTCCCCCTGCATATACGCCGTATTGGCAAGGTTGTAAGCGGCGGCAAACGAAGTGGAGTCCTTGGCGAGCCCCATGCGATAGCTGAGGTCCGCGTTGACATAGTCCCCTTTCCTGAACTGACGGTTCCCTCTGCGCACATCTTTCTTGTCTGGCTGGGCAGACATGACAGCGCTGCAGGCAACCATCATGACCACAAATACTATA
Source organism: Bacteroidales bacterium (assembly GCA_017618815.1). Taxonomy (GTDB): domain Bacteria; phylum Bacteroidota; class Bacteroidia; order Bacteroidales; family UBA932; genus Cryptobacteroides. The sequence goes on from JAFZTP010000102.1 coordinate 6,425, forward strand.
TATCTCAGATACTTCATGACAATCTAAAAAAGTTTGACCTTCGGCTTTCTCCTGCCTATCAGCATCTCCAGCACGAGCAGGGCAAAAGCAATCCACATGAAATACATATACTGTTCGTCATATTCTTCGAACATCACGGAGCTGAACTCTTCCTTTTCCATGCGTCGGATCTCGTCCAGTATCGGATTCAGTCCGAATTCCTCGTTGCCAGCATGGACATACGCTCCGTTTCCGGCGGCAGCGATATCCTTGAGCGTCTCTTCGTCAAGCCTTGAAACCACGATATCGCCGTTACTGTCCTTCAGCAGTTCTCCGTTCACCGGTATCGGCTGACCCTCCGGAGAACCGACTCCGATCGTGAATACTCTTATGCCCTGGTCCGCCGCAGCCTTGGCTTCTGCGACAGGGTCGTCTTCATGATTCTCGCCGTCAGTGATCACAATGATGGCCTTGCCTGATTCCAGGTCCGGATTGAAGCATTTCACGGCCAGGTTGATGGCCTCTCCGATCGCCGTTCCCTGTATCGGGATGGATCCTGTAGTGATGCTGCTCATGAACATCTTGGCAGACACATAATCGGTGGTCACAGGAAGCTGGACGAAAGGAGTGCCGGCAAATATCACAAGGCCGATCCTGTCCTCATGCAGCTTGTCGACGATTCTGGAGATGGCAAGCTTGGAGCGTTCCAGACGGTTCGGAGAATAATCCTCCGCGAGCATGGAGTTGGACACGTCCAGCAGTATCATGACCTCGGAACCACGGCCGCTGTGCTGGCTCAGCTTCGCGCCGATCAGAGGGCGGGCCAGTCCGACCACGAAGAACAGGAATGCCAGACAGAATATGACGACCTTCACCCATCCCTTGGAGCGGGACCATGAAGGCATGAGTTCTTTGACAAGGGCCTCGTCGCCGAACCTGCGAATCCTTAGCTTGCGGGCGTAACGGGCCACTCCATACCCCAGCAGGAACAGCGGAATAAGGAGAATCAGAAGAAGGAACTGAGGCTGTGCAAAATATATCATGGCAATCTCCTGATTAAAAGTCTGAACAAAAGTTCCAGCATAAGCAGAAGCAAGGCTGCAATCGCATACTTCGGGAACAGTTCCTTATATACAGGGAAACTGTCCACCACAGTACGGGCCTTCTCCATCTTGTTTATCTCGGAATAAATCTCAGCGAGCTTGGTATTGTCCGTAGCCCTGAAGTATCTTCCGCCGGTCATCTCCGCAACTTGCTTGAGCAGGTCTTCGTCAATCTCCACCTGGACATTCTGGATCTGGATGCCGAAAGGAGTCATGACCGGATACGGTGCGGTGCCGTTGGCTCCGACGCCGATGGTATAGACTCTTATGCCATATGTCTTGGCTATCTCAGCAGCCATTCCCGGCGTGACCTCGCCCATGTTGTTGACGCCGTCGGTAATCAGTATGACCACCCGGCTCTTGGCGTCCGAATCCTTCATCCTGGCCACGGCGGTCGCGAGACCGTTTCCGATAGCAGTACCGTCGTCGATGAGGCCTGTCTGCACGTCCTTCATCAAGTTGATGAGGGTCGCCCTGTCGGTGGTCAGAGGGCACTGGGTATAGCTCTCTCCCGCAAACACCACGATACCCATCCTGTCGGACGGGCGCTGGCTTATGAATTCGATCGCTATATTCTTGGATGCGTTGATACGGTCAGGGTTGAAATCTCTCGCGAGCATGCTGGTAGAGACGTCCATCGCGAACACTATGTCGATACCTTCGGTCTGGACCGACTCCGTCTCAGTAGATGACCGCGGACGGGCAAGAGCCACGATGATGAGGCACAGCGCGGCGATCCTGCAGATGAATGGCAGATGCCTAAGCAGCCAGAAGACCGAAGGTCCGGCGACTTTCCACGGATGGACTACCGATACGCGGAAATGGGGATCCCGGCCTTTCAGCTCCCTGTAAAGGTACAGCAGAACCAGCAAAGCCGGCACTGCCAGGAACCAGAATACAACAGGATACTCAAAGAACATTTTCCGCCTCCTTGTCTATTTCTCGCTGATAAGTCTCGGTCACGAACCGGACTGCCGAAGGGACAGCCTTCACAAGCGAATCTTCCCCTACGGTCATCTTGGCGAATTTAACGAAATCAGAAGTTTCGAACAGTTCCTTCATCTCCATGAAGAGACCGGCAGGCACATCCTTGGCCTTCAGGCTGGACATTATCTCCGCTGTGGTCATCTCCATCGCATCCACGCCATAGCGGGCCACGATGTACTGGCGCAGGGTGTCCGTAACTTCCGAGTAGAACAGTTTCTGTTTGTCAGCAGCCCAGAGCTTGTCGCCACGAAGGCTGTCCAGCTTGCGCAGGGCCACGATATGGGCCGGCTCGTCAGGCACCGGAGCCGCTTTCCTGAAGTGTTTCACGAGATAGATGACAAGCAGTACCAAGGCCGCAAGGAGGAGCAGGCCCGCAAGATACGGGAGGACCTCCCTGAATGTGACAGGATACTTGATCTGGGGACGCAGGCCATGAAGCTCGAACGTCTCCGGGTCCACAGGGATGGAACGCACGTCCAGGACCAGAGGCTCAAATACCAGAGTGTCTATCTTCTCACCATCGGCAGATCTGAGGATGGTAAGCGGAGGAAGGGAATACATGCCTTCTTCAAATGAAGTGATCTTGATATAGGCCTGTATGTCAAATGATTTCTTGTCCCTTGACACCTTCACAGTATCTATCTGCCACGTTCCGACGACCATAACGCTGTCCCGGATGTATCCCTTATACACCGGAAAGGCGAATCTGGTGTCCTTATCTACATCTCTCAGCAGCACTCCATATTGTACTTGGTCCCCCACGAGGACTGAGTCCCTTTTCTGCAGCTGGCGCAGGAAGGAACCCGGCAGAGGAGCCTTGTCTTCGGCAGTCGCAACAAGTACGAATGCCATCAGGACTACTGTGAATGATAATATCTTTTTCATCTTATCTCTTGTTGAACAGGGCCATCAGACCCTTTACGTAGTCTCCGTCCGTCGATATGTCGACCGAATCGATATTATGACGGTTGAACAGGCCGAGGGCAGTCTGGTCAGCGGTCCTGAACCATTCCACGTACCTGCGTCTCACGGCCCGGCTGTCAGTATTCACCCATGCATCCTCTCCTGTCTCGGAGTCCTTGACATGAATCAGGCCGACCGGCGGCAGGGATGCCTCCCTCGGGTCACGCACCCTTATGATCGAGAGGTCGTGCCTTCCCGCTGCAACCTTGAGGGCATCAGCATATTTCGGATTGCCGTCCCGGTCCACGTCAAGCATATCCGAAAGCAAAAATGCCGTACACTTCTTCTTGATGGCGTTGGTAAGATACCTCAACGCCTCGGATATGTCAGTGCCGTCCGAAGACGGGGTATATTCCAGGATTTCCCTGATTATGTGCAGCAGATGGCTCCTTCCCTTCTTCGGGGGAATGAACTTCTCGACCTTGTCACTGAAAAGCAGGGCTCCCACCTTGTCGTTGTTGATCGTGGCGGAGAAAGACAGGACGGCGGCAATCTCCGCGATCATGTCCCTCTTAGTCTGCACCCTGGTTCCGAAAAGTCCGGAACGGCTGATATCGACCAGCAGCACTACCGTAAGCTCCCTCTCTTCTTCGAAGACCTTGATGTAGGGCGCATCCATCCTCGCGGTGACGTTCCAGTCCATGCTGCGGACATCATCTCCGTACTGATACTCGCGCACCTCGCTGAAAGCCATGCCTCGTCCCTTGAAAGCAGAGTGGTACTCTCCCGCAAAAATCTGATGCGAGAGTGCACGGGTCTTGATTTCAATCTTGCGGACCCGCTTCAAGAGATCGCCGGCGCTTCTGTTTTCCATTATGGAACCATTACTGCATTAAGAACCTCGGAAATGATTTCCTCTGCGGTCACGTTCTCGGCTTCAGCCTCGTAGGTGAGACCGATTCTGTGGCGAAGGACTTCGTTGCATACCGCACGGACGTCCTCAGGGATCACATATCCTCTTCTCTTTATGAAAGCGTAAGCCTTGGCCGCCATGGAAAGGGAGATGCTCGCACGAGGGGAAGCCCCGTATGAGATCAGCCCCTTGAGCTTGCCCAGACCATATTCCTCAGGGGTCCTTGTCGCATAGACGATATCCACGATGTAACGCTCTATCTTCTCGTCCATATAGACCTCGCGCACGATGCCGCGGGCCCTTACTATATCTTCAGGCTTTACGACAGGATTGGCATGAGGAAACTCTCCGTTGTTGTTCATCCTGATGATGAGACGCTCCTCTTCCTTCTTTGGATAATCCACGACGACCTTCAGCATGAAACGGTCCACCTGGGCCTCCGGGAGAGGATACGTACCTTCCTGCTCGATAGGGTTCTGGGTAGCCATCACCAGGAACGGATCCGGCAGCTTGAACGTGCTGTCACCAATTGTCACCTGACGCTCCTGCATGGCCTCAAGAAGGGCCGACTGCACCTTGGCAGGGCTTCGGTTAATCTCATCCGCAAGAACGAAATTAGCGAAGACCGGTCCCTTGTGGACTTCAAAGCCTTCGCTCTTCCTGGAGTATATCATGGTTCCGACAACATCCGCCGGAAGCAGGTCAGGAGTAAACTGGATCCTGTTGAACTTGGCATCCACCGCCTGGGCCAGAGTATTGATGGCGAGGGTCTTGGCAAGACCCGGGACACCTTCGAGGAGAATGTGCCCGTTGGCAAGCAGGCCTATGAGCAGATTCTCCACCAGAGCTTTCTGGCCGACAATCACTTTCCCCATCTCCAAGGTCAGCAAGTCCACGAAAGAACTCTCCTGCTGGATGCGGTCGTTCAATTCTTTAATATTAACGTCCATATCAATAAATTTTAATACTTTTGCATTATTATGCGATACAGGATCACACTATCATACGACGGCTCCGCTTTCAGCGGCTGGCAAATCCAACCAAACGGGCCCTCCATCCAGGAGAGCCTGCAGAAAGCGCTGTCGACCCTACTGAAAGAGGTTATTGCCGTCACCGGCGCCGGCCGGACTGACGCAGGAGTGAATGCTGTCAATTACGTAGCCCACTTCGACGCCTCAGAGCCCTTCGACACCGCGGCAATAGGCTACAAAATAAATGCCATGATGCCCCCCGGAATCATAGTTCACGACATATCAGAGACATCCCCGGAATTCAACTCCAGGTTCGATGCGAAGTCGCGCGAGTACATGTATTTCCTCAACCGGAAAAAAGATCCGTTCGTAGAGAAATATTCATACAGGTTCACCTATCCCCTCGACGTAGAGGCGATGAACAAGGCAGCCGCCATGATACTGGGCACAAGGGATTTCAGTTGCTTCGAAAAGACCGGAGGCAACAACAAGACTTCGATATGCACCGTGACCGAGGCCTCATGGAAGAGCTATACTCCGGACCACGCCAGGCTCATGGGATACCCGTCCGGCGATGATTACCTGGTATTTACCGTCAGGGCCGACAGATTCCTGCGCAACATGGTCAGGGCGATTGTCGGCACTCTTCTTGAAATAGGAAGGGGCAGGCACGAGCCGCAGTGGATGCAGGAAGTGCTGGCATCGGGCGACAGGTGCGCTGCCGGGGATTCAGTCCCGGGTCATGCTTTGTTCCTTACGGGAATCAAATATGACGATAAATAGTGGTTGTCCGGGAAAAATTTACTACCTTTGCAAGATACTGGCACGTTATGTGTCAATACGGTTTTATAATTAAGTTCAATACAAACCATGACGCTTTTACAGACTCAGATGTCATTCTCAATCATCAGCCTCGCCACGAAGGGCGGATGGCTCATGCTCGTTCTCCTCGCGCTTTCAGTAATCGCGATCTACATCTTCGGAAAGAAATGGTGGCTGATCCACAAGGCGGGCAACATTGACAAGAATTTCATGAACGATATCCGTGACTATATCCACGAAGGAAAAATCAAATCGGCGATCTCTCTCTGCGAGAAGTTCGACTCTCCTGTCGCAAGGCTCGTGCAGAAAGGTATCGAGAGGCTGGGCCGTCCTCTTACGGACATCCAGACCGCTGTCGAGAACGTCGGCAACGCCGAGGTCGCAAGGCTCGAGAAGGGTCTTCCTCTGCTCGCCACCATCGCCGGAGGAGCGCCTATGATCGGATTCCTCGGTACGGTGATCGGCATGGTACAGGCTTTCTTCAACATGTCGCAGGCCGGCAACAACATTGACATCACCCTGCTCTCAAGCGGTATATACACCGCCATGATCACTACTGTGGGTGGTCTGATCGTCGGCATCGTGGCATATTTCGGATACAACTATCTCACATCCAACATCTCCGACCTCGTATTCAAGATGGAGAGCGCGACCATCGATTTCATGGATGTGCTTCACGAACCAGCTTCTGAAGAATAAGACATGGCAATAAAAAGACACACGAAGATACTCTCGGACATCGGTATGTCATCAATGACGGACCTGGTGTTCCTGCTGCTTATCTTCTTCCTCATAACCTCGACGCTCGTCAATCCGAACGCGCTCAAGCTCCTGCTCCCTAAGAGCACCGGACAGGTATCCGCCAAGGCTACCGTGAGCCTTTCGATCAAGGACTGGCATCAGGATGAAACATACACATACCACATCAACGGAAACGAAACCCCGATTCCGTTCGAGGAAGTTGAAGACCAGCTTGTCGGCCTGCTCAACGCTGAGGAGGATCCGACATTCTCGATATACGCCGACGAAAGCGTTCCTGTGAAGGAAGTAGTAGCGGCCATGAACATTGCAAAGCGGAACCACTACAAAGTGATTCTCGCCACCTCTCCGGAATAGCAGAAGATGGAACAGTACAGGCAGAAAAGGACAAAGACAGAGAGGACCGGTACCGCGGCTGGGCTTGCGGTAGCCGTGGGTGTGCACGTCCTTCTCGCCGTTTACGGTACTTTCACCGGACTGAAGTACATCTATCCGCCGCCGGAGGAGCAGACCTTCCTGATTGATTTCACGGAAGTGGTCCAGGAACCTGTGAAACAGCAGTACAACGGTTCCAGGCCGCATGCCGAGGAGATTGACCGCACCAGGCCGGTGGAGCTCGTCCAGAGTTCGCAGGCCCAGCAGAAAGGCACCAAGGCAAACCAGGCCAAGGAAGCCACCGTCGGGGAAGACGGAGACGTGGAGACATATGAACCGCCGAGAGAAAAGCCTATCGACAACAGGGCTCTATTCCACGCGGCTGACAACAAGACAGACAAAGACACGCTCGCACACCAGACAGCATCTGAGATAAGCGAGTCTCTCAAGGCCGGACACGCTATGGGAAACACTCCGTCCGGCAGGACAACCGGGGAGCCTAACGCCCACTTGAAGGGCAGGAAGGTGCTCGGAAACATACAGAAGCCTGCCTACAATGTGCAGGAATCCGGAATTGTAGTAGTTGCAATCTCCGTTGACCAGTACGGCAACGTAGTTAAGGCCGTACCGGGAGCGGACGGGACTACGGTGACAGACAAGAACCTGTGGAATGCGGCTAGAAAGGCAGCGATGGCGACACACTTTAACCAGAACCTCGATGCGCCGCCGCAACAACAAGGGACAATTACTTATATTTTCAATCTTAAATAACAGCTGTAAAACAATTTTAAAACGCCCGTGAGGGTACAGAACTATGGAAGAAAACAACAAAGGCGGATTTTCCGCAGATGGAAGGAAAATAAGGCCGAGACGGCCGAGAATTTCCGGCACTTATTCAGAAAAAGTGGAGTATGACCGTCCACAAAGAAACTTCGAAGACAGACCACGCAGAAATTACGGAGACGGTGAAAACCGCCAGCGCAGAAGCTACGGTGAAGGTCGTCCTAGCAGAAACTATGGTGACAACCAGGAGCGCAGGAGCTATGGCGAAGGCCGTCCAAGAAGGAACTTCGGTGATAACCAGGAACGCAGAAGCTACGGCGAAGGCCGTCAGCAGAGATCTTACGGAGATCGTCCGCGCAGAAGCTATGGAGACAATCAGGAGCGCAGGAGCTACGGCGAAGGCCGTCAGCAGAGATCCTACGGTGATCGTCCTCAGAGATCATACGGCGACGGACAGGAACGCAGAAGCTACGGCGAAGGCCGTCCAAGAAGGAGCTTCAGCGACAATCGCCAGGGCGGAAGGCCGTCAGGCCGCAAGCCGGGATTCGCAACAAGGCGTCCGGCACCTCGCAAAGACGAAGGCATCACCAAGATGCTCAGCCGCAAGCCAATCATCTCCGAAATGCAGTACTCCGACAATGATACCGTAAAGGCACCAATCAAGGAGGAGATCAGACTTAACAAGTTCATCGCCAACTCCGGCGTATGCTCACGCCGCGAGGCAGACCAGCTCATCCAGGCTGGTGTAGTGACCGTCAACGGAGAGGTGGTGACCGAGCTCGGAACCAAGGTGAACATCCTCAAGGACGAAGTGAAGTTCAACGGAGAGACACTCAAGGGCGAAGAGAAAGTCTACATCATAATGAACAAGCCGAAAGGCTATGTGACGACCGCCAGCGATCCTCACGCCGACAAGACCGTGATGGACCTCATCAAAGGCTGCCCTTCAAGGGTATTCCCTGTCGGACGTCTCGACAA
>JAFZTP010000103.1 GCA_017618815.1 Bacteroidales bacterium
AGTCCCAGATCAAAAGCAGCACTCCGGAAATGACGGTCGCAAGAAATATGTACATTACAGTAGTCATGAGCGCTTAGAGGGTTCTTTTGATCGCCATTACCGAGAGCTGTTCGGCCACCTTAGCTGCAGCGCGTGCGAGGTCTTCAATATGCAGTGCGAAATATCTTAAATGGAATTTTTCGCTGAGCTTAAGAGTGTCCATATCGTGAAAAACTGTCCTTTTTATAGACTGTGACAGTTTGACCGCTTCTTTTTCGTAGAAATAAACCCTGTCCGTGGTCTCGTGTACATTCTCCGGGTCGGTGAAATAGACTTTCGCTCCCGGGATCGAGCTTTCTGCGGCCAGGACGGCAAGCTCTGCGAGTTTCATGAACTCTTTCTTGAGCTCCGTAGGAATCTTGGGCGCCTCGATCTCAAGCTGGATAAGGTCCACGCTGATGATGGAGACGATATGACCGAGCCTTTCGAGCAGCCTCATAACGTCACCCCTGTAACGGATGAGATAACCCCTGGAATAGAGCATGCTCTCTATCTCATGGGTGAGGGCTGCGGATTCCGTCTCGATCTCGGCGATTGTAGAGATGTCACCGGTGAAGGCGGCCATATCATTATAGAGGTAATTCTTTATGCCCTCCTTAAAGACAGACAGTGCCTTGTCGATATTTTCGAGAAGGCTGTCGATTGTTCCGGTGATTTTTTCCGGAGTCTTTGTAGAGAAAATACTGAAGATTCCCATCTTGTTGTACCCGTTTATTGTAACGTTTCAACCGCAAAGTTAGGCTTTCTTTTATTAAATCAAAACAAATGTAGAGTTGGGAAACTGGGGTTGGGATGTCTGTTGTTGTGTTTTTGTAGATGCGTAAGTTATTGCAGCAGACGTAAATAAAAAGACGCTCGCAGAATTTGATTTTGCGAGCGTCTGTATCTTGTAGAGTTTTTGTAGAGTTTTAGAGCACCTCTGGATGGGCCTCGAATATGCCTTCTGCGAGGGCTTTGAAGTCGTTCCACCTATAATATGGTCCGGATACCGGCTTGATTCCCGGCAGGGTGGCCTCGGCTCCGTTCCAGAGAAGCTTGAAGAGAATTTCTCCGCTCTTCTCAGGCTTGTAAAGCACGAACTGGATGTTCGCAGCCATAGGGATGTTGTAGCTCTGGAACCAGTATTTAACTTCGTCGGCTGTTTCCGGGATGGTGCCGCAGCCGTTGATGTTCAGCAAGCAGTTGAAGGCTTCGAGTATGTAGTCATGTCCGAACCTGAGGTCGGCTGCAGGACCTTCTCCCTCGATGGCTGCATCTCCCTTCGAGACGATGTCGGCGAGCAGCGGAATCATCCTGAACCTTGCATCGTAGTCGGCCATGAACGAGCCGTAGTTGGCAGCCTCCCACATCGCGCAGTACTGCTCCGGAACCACGACGTCCTCGAACAGGGACACGTCTTCATAGTTCTGGTAGTTTCCGAGGAATTCGTAGAGTTCGTCGATCATTTCCTTCTCGCCGCCCTCCAGTTCCTTCAGGAATGAATAGTCCTTGAATATCCTTCCGAGCACAGCGTCGTAGTCGACTGTCCTGCGTGAGAAGCTCTCGGTGCTTTCCAGGTCTTTCCTGTCCTTTCCCCAGCCTTCGAATTTCTTCCTGAAATCGGACGGGGCGCTTGCGGGAACTATGTCGCACATGCCCATATGGTTGGAAGAAAGGTTGATCTCAATCTCAGGGTTCTTTTTCTGGAGACTGGTGCAGAAGGCGGCCATGCTGACTATGCATCTCTGGGAAGTGGATGCCCTTGCCACTACTTTGCAGCTTCCCTTGAACACTTCCGGAAAAGCGTCATATATATATGAAGCTATTGCGGCGTGCTGCTGGCAGCCGAGAGGGACCAGGTCGCCGGTGTTTGTGAGAGGAATCTTGTAGAAAGCCTCGTATCTCTCGTAGAAGCTTTCGCCGAGTTCGGTAAGGTTGTCCTTCTTGTGGGCCTCGCGGAGAGCCTTGCGGATTGTCTTGTAAGTGTCGGAACTTGAGGCATATCGGCTTCCGTGCCTTCCGTAGTGGCTTACGTAGAACGGAGCATAGCCTTCCGGCGTAGCTGTAAGCGCGTTTTCGCGCAATGTGTAGGGAGCCTCCATTCCGGATGCCTTGATCCTGTCGTTCTTTACTTCGTCGAGGGCGTTGTAGTTCTGCGCGTTTGCGCATAAAACGGCAAGGAGACCCGCTGTAAGGGTGATAATTCTGTTATACATATAAGTTTTTTAGTGTTAGTTACGTTTTTTGGGGTTGACTGGTCGCAAATTTATAAATATTTTATTAAATTTGTCACTATGTTACGTCTTCTTTTCATAAGCGACTTTACCGAGCAGTTTGCCTACAATCTTCTCAAGGGAATCATGCTTTTCTCCCGTGAGACCGAGCCGTGGGTCGTATGGAAGATGCCTCCGTCCACCAAGCGCAAGCTCGGGATTCCGGGCGTCGTGGACTGGGCCGTCCGCTGGAAAGCTGATATCGTGATCGGGCAGTTCGAGCCCGACGAGGACGTTTCCCTGTTCTCTTCCAAGGGGATAGTGGTCCTGGCCCAGGATTACAAGATGCGTTTCAGAAACTGTCCGAACATCACCGCCGACTATCTGAAGACTGGCCGAATGGCAGCGGACTACTATCTCGAGAAAGGCTTCCGCTACTTCGGATTCTTCGGCTATAAGGATGCATGCTGGTCATATGAACGTTATCTCGGCTTCCGACACCGTGTCGAGGAGGCCGGCTATGGGGACTCGTTCTATCTGTATGATACCCAGAACATAGACAATCTCTGGTTCTTCGAGTCCGAGAAAATCGCCGACTGGCTGAAGTCTCTCCCGAAGCCGATCGCGATATTCGCATGCGACGACAACCAGGCCGCCCTGCTTCTTGAGGCTGCCAACGCCAGCGGAGTGGAAGTCCCGTTGGATGTCTCGGTGCTCGGAGTCGACAATGACGAAGTCCTCTGCAACCTCACAAATCCTTCGCTCTCAAGCATCAAGGTGGACATTGTCAATGGCGGGTACATGGCTGCCAGCCAGGCGATCGAGATGATCAATGACCGCAAATTCACCGGTCCGGACATAATCATGCAGCCGGTGGGAGTGGTTTCCCGCGACTCGACTTCGCTTTTCGCGACCACCGACACCCTTGTAATCAAGGCTCTCGACTTCATCAAGGCCAACGCTTCCAAGCACATAAACGTCACCGACGTCCTCAAAGTCGTGCCTCTTTCGAGGCGGCTTCTGGAGATCCGGTTCAAGAATGTGACTGGAATGACCATATATAGTTATATCACTCTTCTGCGCATAAACATGTTCGCGAAGATGCTGGTAACTACCAAGGACACAGTCAATGAGATAGCCATGGCTCTCGACGAGCCGGACGTGAAATCCATCTCCAGGCGTTTCAAAACCCTCAAGGGATGCACTCCTTCCGAATATCGCGAGCTACACTACGCAAATTGCGAGTAAAAATACGCAATTTTGACCAAGGTCAACTTTTCTTTTCCTACCTTTGTATCGTATTAATAATACGACACTACACATAAACACAACACTATGCACAGTTTTCTGATATCTTTGCTGCTGATTCTCGGCAGCTGGACCCTGTCAAGGGAAGGCTCAGTGCAGGAGTATCCTGCAACAGTTCCTTCAACGGTAGCCGGCGTTCTCAAGGACAATGGCGTAAAAGTGGAAGACAAAGCCATCTTCGATGATCCGTGGGTATATACCTGCACATTCGACCTTGACTCAAAAGCGCTCCGCAAGTTCCATCGGCTTCGTTTCGACGGACTCAACTATCGCGCAGACGTTTACCTTAACTCAACCCTCCTTGCGAGCTCTGACACCACTTATGGAGTATTCTGCGTAAGGGAATTCGACGTTACAAAACTTCTCAAGAAACATAATGTCCTCAAAGTAAGGCTGACCAGGCCTCAGACTGGGGACCTCAACATAGGTTTCGTAGACTGGAACCCTCGTCCGGCCGACGAGAGCATGGGTATTGTCAGGGACGTGACCCTCTTCGAGAGCGGCAGCGTGGCAATTACCGACGTGTTCGTAAAGCCTGACCTCAAGATAGAGACTGACGGCAGCGCAGACCTCGAAGTCCGCGTCACCCTCCAGAACATGTCCGACAAACCGGTCAGCGGCGAGATCCGCGGCCGCTGGACAGGCGGAGAATTCGTGTTCCCGGTATCTCTTGCCGCCTCCCAGACCAAGGAAGTGGTCCTCACTCCTGCTGAATGCAAGGTCCTCCACTCCGACAAACCTGCGCTCTGGTGGACCAAGGAGCTCGGAAAACCGTTCCTCCACACCATGCAGACCTCATTCGTGGCAAACGGCCAGGAATCTGACGCCAACGAAGTCAAGTTCGGTATCCGCAAGATCGAAAGCCGCATCGACTCCCACGGCCACAGGGTATTCCTCCTCAACGGCAGCAAGATACTTCTCAAGGGCGCAGGCTGGACCGACGAGGTCAACCTCCGCGACACCCACGAGTCTCTCGACGCCCAGATGGAGCACATCCTCAACATGGGACTCAACTGCATCCGCTTCGAGAACATCTGGGGCAAGGACCAGTACATCTACGACCTCTGCGACAAATACGGCCTCATGGCCCTCGTCGGCTGGAGCTGCCAGTGGGAATGGGAAAACTACTGCGGACTCCCGGAGTACAAGCATTTCGGCTGCATCAACGACGAGAAATCCATGAAACTCGCCGCCAGATATTTCCACGACCAGGTAAAATGGCTCCGCAACCATCCTTCAGTCATCGGCTGGATGACCGGCAGCGACCGCATTCCTAACCCTGAGCTCGAGAAGGAATATCTCCGCATCTACGCAGAACTCGACTATCGTCCATATATCAACTCTGCAAAGGCGATGACCAGCACCATCTCCGGAAAATCCGGCACCAAGATGGAGGGTCCATACGAATATGTCGGCCCGGACTACTGGTACTATGACACGGAAGCCGGCGGTGCCTTCGGTTTCAACACCGAGACTGGCGTCGGCGCCAACTGGCCACAGATCGAGACCATCAAAGGCATGATCCCTGAGGATCAGCTCTGGCCTCTCGGAAAAGAATACAGCAAATACTGCACAACCTCATCGTCGGCTATGAACAGCACCCGCCAGCTCGAGAGCGCTGTCAACGCCCAGTACGGCGAAGCATCCGGCATCGAGGAATTCACCCGCAAGGCACATGCGCTCGACTACGACGCGACCCGCGCGATGTTCGAGGCATTCCGCTGCAACCTCCCGAACACCACCGGAATCATCCAGTGGATGCTCAACTCAGCCTGCCCGTCACTCTACTGGCAGCTCTACGACAACAACCTCACTCCGACCGCTTCCTACTACGGCGTCAAGAAGGCCTGCGCTCCTATCCAGCTGATTTTCAACTATAAGGACTACAAGGTCTATGTCGTCAACGAAAGCGCAAAGGACAAGGAAGTCAAGGCTTCAGTCAAGGTATATGACGCCCAGTCCAACCTTATCGTGGAGGCCGCCGACTACTACAAGACCAAGAAGCGCAAGCCGCAGCAGGTATTCAACCTCGATTCTCTCCGCGGACGCGACATCTTCGTGGCCCTCAGCATCAAGCACGGCGCAGACAACTTCTACTGCATCCCTGCCAAGATGACCACCTATAATTATGAGAAGACCAACTGGTACATCACTCCTGCCGAGGAATACGCAGACATGCGCTTCGTATCCAACATGCCTAAGGCAGCAGTATCTTACAAGGTGAACGAGTCTGTCGACAATATCGGAAAACTCTGGACGGTCACCATCACCAATGATTCTGACTTCATCTCATACCAGAACGTCCTCAAGCTCGTCCGTCCTGACGGTTCCCTCCTTGAGCCTGCAATCTGGAGCGACAACTTCGTGACCGTGCTGCCTCATTCAGAGAAAGTGGTTACTTGCCGCTGCAACAGGAAAGAGAATGCCAAGGTTGAGATGACCGCATGGAACTCAGACCTGACATTCATCCCGGACAACACTATCCGCGACAAGTCGAAATATGCGACCAACGTCTATGGCGAAGGCGACAAATATACGATGACGGCCCGTTACGACGTGCCGGTCATCAAGGAACCTAAGGGAAAGAAGGTTAAGAACGTGATCATGATGATCGGCGACGGCATGGGCCTCGAGCAGGTCAGCTGCGCATGGGTTGCCAACGGCGGCCACCTCTATCTTGACAACTTCCCTGTGACCGGACTTTCACGTACATATGCTACCGACAAGCTCATCACTGACTCATCTGCCGGCGGTACGGCTCTCGCCACAGGAGTAAAGACCCGCTACGGCTATATCGGAGTCGATGAGAACGGACTTCCGATTTCCACCCTCCTTACCGAGGCCCGCGACAGGGGCATGAAGACCGGAATCAGCGTAGTGTGCCGCATCAACGATGCCACCCCTGCCGGTTTCTGCAACCATTCCATCTCCCGTAGCGACGAGGAAGGTCTGGCCGCCCAGTATCTGGACAGCGGAGTCGATTTCCTCATCGGAGGCGGAATCAAGTTCTGGAAGAACCGCCACGATGGCCGCGATATCGTTGAAGAGATGAAAGCGAAAGGCTATTCTTTCGTTGACACCCGCGAAGACCTCGCCGCTGCCGGCAAGCTCCCTCTCCTCGGCCTCTTTGCAGAGACAGAGATGGCTCCGGCTCTCGACCGCGGTCCTATCCTCGAGGAGTCTGCCGTAAAGGCTCTCGAACTCCTGGACAACAAGAATGGTTTCTTCCTCATGATCGAGGGTTCAAGCATAGATGACCATTGCCACAACAACCATGTAGGCTATGCCATGGAAGAGATGTTCGATTTCGACAAGACCATCGGCAAAGTCCTCGAATGGGCGGCCAAGGACGGCGAGACCCTTGTAATCGTCACTGCCGACCAT
>JAFZTP010000011.1 GCA_017618815.1 Bacteroidales bacterium
CTCGCTTCCGAGCACGTTGGCTTTCTTGCGCGCCTCTACCATGTCGGTCACCTTGGTCTTGATCTCGGCGACCAGACTTGAAATCTTTTCAACAAGGGCCAGGGATACAGATGCTTTTTCCTTGTAGCTGTCAGGCCAGATTTCCTTCATCATGGTAATGTTCTTCAGAAGACCGTTCTGGTAGTCAAGAGCTGCCGGGATCACATGGTTGATGGCCATCCTTCCCATCACGCGGGCTTCGATCTGGATCTTCTTGGAGTAGATCTCCCACTTCACTTCGTTCCTTGCCTCAAGCTCCTTCAGGGAGTAGATGCCGAGGGAGGTGAACATGCCGGCCGATTCAGGAGTGGTGAAGGTCTTGATCATCTCAGGGACGCTGGTCTCGGTGTCGAGTCCGCGGCGCTTCGCCTCTTCTTTCCACTCGTCAGAATATCCGTTTCCGTCAAAGCATACCACGTCGATAACTGAGCGGATGATCGGCTTCAGGGTATCCATGACAGCCACTTCGAAGGCCTTTCCTGCGGCGAGCTCCTCGTCGAGGGCTTTCTTGAACATGTTAAGCTGCTCTGCGACGGCGGCGCTCAGGGTCGTGAGGGCACCGGCACAGTTGGCTGAGGAACCTACGGCACGGAACTCGAACCTGTTTCCGGTAAATGCGAAAGGAGAAGTACGGTTACGGTCGGTGTTGTCTATGAAGATCTCCGGAATCTCCACAAGACCTACTGAAGCGCCTTTCTTGCCGGCGATCTCGATAGGCGTGCCTGAAGGGACCTCGAGAAGCTTGCGGAGCACGCCCGTCATGGTCCTTCCGAGGAAGGCGGACACGATTGCAGGAGGGGCCTCGTTGGCGCCGAGCCTGTGGGCGTTGGTAGCGCTTGCTATGCTGGCTTTGAGGAGGGCGTTATGGCGCTGTACGGCGGCCAGGATGTTCACGAAGAATGTCACGAACTGTAGGTTGCCCATGGCATCCTTTCCAGGAGCCAGCAGCAGGGTGCCGGTGTCGGTTCCGAGAGACCAGTTGTTGTGCTTTCCTGAACCGTTGATCCCGTCGAACGGCTTCTCATGCAGGAGAACTACGAAGCCATGCTTGCGGGCCACCTTGTTCATGGTGTTCATGATCATCTGGTTCTGGTCATTCGAAAGATTGGCCTCTCCGAAGATTGGAGCCAGCTCGAACTGGTTAGGAGCGACCTCGTTGTGCCTGGTCTTGAGCGGAATTCCGAGCTTGTAGCCTTCGATCTCGAGCTCGCGCATGAAGGCGGCGACTCTTGAAGGGATGGCTCCGAAATAATGGTCGTCCAGCTGCTGGTTCTTTGATGATGCATGGCCCATCAGGGTGCGGCCGGTAAGGATAAGGTCAGGGCGGGCGGCGTACAGGTCTTCGTCAACGAGGAAGTACTCCTGCTCCCATCCAAGATATGAATTGACCTTGGTGACTGCCGGGTCGAAGAGCTTGCAGATAGGAACCGCTGCATCAGAAACGGCTTTTAACGCCTTTTTGAGAGGAGTCTTGTAGTCGAGAGCCTCTCCGGTATAAGAAATGAAAACGGTCGGGATGCAGAGTGTGTCATCCTGGATGAATACAGGAGACGTCGGGTCCCAGGCGGTATATCCGCGAGCCTCGAAAGTAGCCCTGATACCGCCGCTAGGGAATGAAGAAGCATCCGGCTCCTGCTGGATCAGGGACTTTCCGTTGAATGACTCGATCATTCCTCCCTTGCGGTCATATTCCATCAGGGAATCATGTTTCTCGGCAGTCACCTCAGTCAAAGGCTGAAACCAGTGAGTCACATGAGTGACGCCATGTTCAAGAGCCCACTCCTTCATACCGCCGGCAACCTTGTCAGCTGTATCGAGGTCAAGCGGGCGGCCATTGTCCATGCAGTCGACAAGTGCGTTGTAGATACTCACGTCCAGATACTTGCGCATCTTCTCGCGGTTGAATACAAGTTCGCCGAAATAGGCCGATGGCCTTTCGGCTGGAGCGTTTACCTCAAGAGCCCTCTTCTTGAAAGCATCCTGAACGACATCAAATCTAAGTTTGCTCATAATGATATTGGTTTAAATGTTGTTTCAATAAGCTTGTACATGAACGCCTTTGACGGCTCTTCCACTCGGGTCGTTCAGACCCCGAAAGGATGAATCCCAGGCAAGAGCCTCCGCCGAAGAGCAGGCTACGCTCGGCACGCTCGGTACGGAAAGGGCTGCGGAACGGCTTGGGAACAGTTCCTCGAAAATGGAACGGTAACAGTATTCTTCTTTGTTCATGGGAGTATGGACCGGGAATCTTTCGGCAGCGGAAGCCATCTCCTCATCGGAGACTCCGGCATTGGCGGCAGCCTTTAGCGAATCGATCCATCCATATCCGACGCCGTCGCTGAACTGCTCTTTCTGGCGCCATGTGATGCTCTCCGGGAGCATGTCCTCGAATGCCTTGCGGACGATGCGCTTCTCTATCACATCCCCGGGGCACATCTTGGCCTCAGGGTTCAGCCTCATCGCCACATCCAGGAACTCCTTGTCAAGGAAAGGCACCCTTCCTTCGACGCCCCATGCGGCAAGGCTCTTGTTTGCGCGGAGGCAATCATACTGGTGGAGCTTGGAAAGTTTCCTGACTGTTTCTTCATGGAAAGCCTTTGCATCCGGGGCTTTATGGAAATACAGATAGCCTCCGAATATCTCGTCCGCGCCCTCTCCCGAGAGGACCATCTTTATGCCCATGGACTTGATGACCCTGGCCAGAAGATACATGGGCGTTGATGCCCTGACGGTGGTCACATCATATGTTTCAGTGTAATAAATCACGTCCCTGATGGCATCCAGGCCCTCCTGGACCGTGTAATGTATCTCATGGTGGACGGTACCTATGTGTTCGGCGACCTTGCGGGCCTTCTCCAGGTCAGGGGCTCCATCCAGTCCGACGGCGAAGGAATGCAGTCGCGGCCACCATGCCCTCGAACGGCTGTCATCCTCGATGCGGTGCTCGGCATATTTTGCCACGATTGCGGAGATTATGCTTGAGTCCAGGCCTCCGGAGAGAAGGACTCCGTATGGGACATCCGACATCAGCTGGCGCTTCACAGCCTTCTCGAGGGCTTCCCTGAGTCCGACAGGATCGGCGGCGTTGTCTTTTACGTTTTCATATTCCATCCAGTCACGGCGGTAATAGCGCTTCATCCCGTTTTCCCTGCTCCAGAAATAATGACCCGGCAGGAATGGCTCATAGCTCTCGCAGAATCCTTCGAGCGCCTTCATCTCGGATGCTACCAGGATCCGGCCTTCCGCATCCCGGCCAATGTATAGAGGAATTACCCCTATCGGGTCCCTGGCTATCAGGAATTCGTCTTTTTCTTCATCATAGAGGGCGAAAGCGAATATTCCGCTCAGGTCCTCGAGGAAGTCCGGCCCCTTGTCCCTGTACAGGGCAAGTATGACCTCGCAGTCGCTTCCGGTCTTGAACTCGTATGTGCCTTCATAACGCTTCCTGAGCTCGAGATGGTTGTAGATCTCTCCATTGACGGCGAGAATCTGCTTCCGGTCGGCAGAGTACAACGGCTGGCTGCCGGATTCCGGATCCACGATGCTCAGCCGCTCATGTGCCAGGATGGCGGAACCTCCGCAGTAGATGCCGTTCCAGTCCGGGCCTCTGTGCCTGAGCTTGCGGCTCATCTCAAGAGCCTGACTCCTGAGTTCCGGAGCATGTTCCCGGATGTTGAATATTGCTGCTATACCACACATGGTCCGGTCCTCCATCAGTTGTAGCACTGTTCTCCGTGCTCATAGACATCCAGGCCTTCCTCTTCGATGCGGCTTGCTACACGAAGGCCGTGGGCATATTTGATTCCATAGAACAGGGCGAATCCGCAGCCTGCAGCCCACAGGCAGATGCAAAGGATTCCGAAGAATTCAGCTCCGAGATAGCCCCATCCATGACCATAGAAGAGTCCGTCAGTCGCGGAGAAGAGACCGGTCATCAGGGTGCCGAGGATACCGCATACGCCATGGACGCTGGACGCGCCGACCGGATCGTCGATATGCAGCCTGCGGTCGATGAATTCGATCGAGAAGACTAGCACTACTCCGCAGATGAGGCCAATCGCAACTGCTCCGACCGGAGTGACCTGGTCGCAGCCGGCGGTGATTCCGACGAGACCGGCCAGGATGCCGTTGAGAGTCATGGACAATGATGGTTTTCCATAACGGAACCATGAGACAGCCATCGTAGCCATGCCGGCAGCGGCTGCAGAGAGGTTCGTGGTCAGGAAGATGTGAGAGATGGCGTTCCTGTTCACTTCTCCTGTCGCTGCGAGCTGCGAACCGGGGTTGAATCCGAACCAGCCGAGCCAGAGGATGAATACTCCGAGGGCGGCGAGAGTGAGAGAATGGCCCGGGATGGCACGGCTGCGACCATCTTTTCCGTATTTCCCAAGACGAGGCTTGAGGGACATGGCTCCGATAAGGGCAAGCACGCCGCCGACGCTATGGACAATTGCGGATCCGGCGAAATCATGGAATGGGACTCCGAAGGTCCTCATCATGAAGCTGCCTTCTTCGGCGTTGCACAACCAGCCGCCGCCCCATGTCCAATGGCCCTCGACTGGGTATATGATCAGAGAGATTACTGCACTGTAGATGACATACATCGAGAATTTGGTGCGTTCTGCCATCGCGCCGCTGACGATCGTGGCGGATGTGGCGCAGAATACTGTCTCGAAAATCAGGAAACCTTCGACAGGCAGGTCTCCTTTGTAGAAAGTGAGGTCCCCGAAGTTTGGCATTCCTACGAAGCCGCCTTCGCCGAACATCATGCCGAAACCGGCGAAGAAGAACAGAAGCGATCCGAGCATGAAATCCACAAAGTTCTTCATGAGGATGTTTACCGAGTTCTTTGAGCGTGTGAAACCGGTCTCACAAAGTGCAAAACCTGGTTGCATCCAGAAAACGAGCATAGCTGCCAATAGCATCCATACGGTATCTAGTGACAATCCTAATTCTTCCATGATTCTAAAGTTTTAAAGTGAAACCGTTACTTTCTGTCCCTGAGGACCGTGTCCCCGTTTTCTCCTGTGCGGATGGAATAGGTATCCAGGATATCGCTGACGAAGATTCGTCCGTCACCGATCTCGCCCGTGTGGGCTTCACGGAGGATTACGTCCAGCGTAGGCTTGAGAAACATGTCACGGCATACGATCGTGAGTGCGATGCGCTCGATGACATCCGTGCTGTACTGCACGCCTCGGTAGATTCGTTCCGAACGGCTCTGGCCGATACCATGGACATCGTGATACTCGAACCAGTTGATGTCCGAATTCAGAAGGGCTTCCTTGACATCCTCAAACTTTGTTTTACGGATGATTGCTTCAATTCTTTTCATGGCTTTCAGTTCTATTTGTCTTGTTCATTTTATCGGAATTTTGAGTTGGATCCTTGGGGGCGGGATAAAAAAAAGACCGGCTCTCAAGAACCGGTCTATATCTTTCAAAAAACAACAAAACTCATCTTATCCGACCGGAAGGACAGCGCACGAAATTATTCTGGGAGTTATTATTGCTCTCAGACTGTGACTGCTGCTGGAAATTAGCGGATATGATGTAGATGTTGTACATTTCTCAAATGTTCCAGCACAAATATATGCATGTCGGACGTTATATACAAGGATTTTTTTACATTTTTTACATAAACCGTTTTACGGAAGCGCTTCACTCTCAATCGCTTGCATTTATATATTGTTCGCGCACGCGCGAGAGCAGAAAAAAATGAAAGAAAAATCACGAAATATTTGGTAATACGAAAAAAGTGCTTACCTTTGCAGTGTACTACTATACTATTACACGCAAAAGCAATGAAACTTTCAATCCCCAAACTGACGATAGCGCTCTCTTGCGCCTTATTCTTTTCACTCGCAGCCAATGCAGCACGACAGTTAGAGACGACCCTGCGAGGCTCGGTCGTAGAACAGTCCGGAGAAGCAGCCGGCTTTGCCACCGTCTATCTCTCTGCCAAGGACGGTGCCCTGGTCTGCGGCACCACCGCCGATGCAAGCGGCAAATACGAACTTCGCGCTGCGCAGGGTGAGTATATCATCACCGCCTCCCTCGTAGGCTTCAAGGATGCCTCACAGAAGGTCGTCCTTTCAGGGAACTTGATGGAACTTCCCGCCATCACGCTTGAAGAAGATACGGAAATGCTCGGACAGGCCGTAGTCGAGGCCGTGATGCCTAAGACGAAGCTTACCGGAGAAGGTCTCGCAACATCAGTGCACGGTTCGTTCCTCGAGAATGCGGGTACGGCAAAGGACGTACTCGGAAAAGTTCCCGGACTCATAAAGGGCCGCGACGGACTGGAGGTAGTCGGCAAGGGAGCTCCTCAGATATATATCAACGGACGCAGGATGACCGATCCTGACGAGCTGGACCGTCTGCTCAGCAATGAGATCCAGAGCGTCGAGGTGATCACCAACCCGGGCGCCCAGTATGACGCATCCATCCGTGCCGTGGTACGTATCCGTACTGTCCGCCGTCAGGGCGAAGGCTTCGGCTTCGATGTCAGCCTGAGCGACGTGCAGTCTCTCCGCAGAAAAGAGAGGAATGACCCTAATTTCATCTTCAACGGCAACTACCGCACAGGCGGGCTGGACTTCTTCGGAGGTCTCAATACCGGCACGAACAGCTTCTTCCAGGAGAGCGACCTTGAACAGAGGACCTATGGCAATCCTGACTACTTACAGAAGGAGACAATCGACGGCACTTTCAAATCGAAATACCTCGGCCTGAACGGCGGTGCCAACTGGCAGATTGCAAACAACCACTTCGCCGGCTTCAAGGTCGACTGGAACCAGACAGGTAACTATGACGAGGACGTACTCATGGAGGGAGATGTCTTCAGGAACAACGAGAAACTGGACTACCTCAACACGAGGAGCATAGGAAAATCCGGCGAGAAGAAGCCATACAAGCTTGGCGCGAACGTCTATTACAATGGAAACGCAGGAAAGCTCGGAATCGACTTCAACGCTGACTATTATTACATCAGGGACAGCAAGATTTCCAGCAGCGTGGAGAAAAGCGAAATCGAGGATGCGAACGTAAGCTCGGCTTCAAACACAGAAAGCCGTCTCTACGCTACCAAGATGGTGCTCTCATACCCTATCTGGAAAGGAAGCCTGTCAGTCGGTACGGAAGAGACTTTCAACCGAAGCAAAGACGACTACTCCCTGCTTGGAGCTGCGATTCCAGCAACATCGGCTACAGTAAAGGAGGACAACAACGCCGCATTCGCAAACTATGCATTCTACATCATGGGCGTAGGCCAGTTCAGCGCAGGACTGCGTTATGAGCATGTAAGATATGAATATGACGACAAACTCGGCGACAACAGCTTCTCACGCCACTACAACAACTTCTTCCCTTCCGCTTCTTTCGCAGGAGCATTCGGAAAGGTACAGGGAATGCTGAGCTACAGCGCCCGCACCGTCCGTCCTAACTTCGGCATGCTTTCCAATGCGATCAGGTATAACAACCGCTACACCCTTCAGGGAGGAAACGCTGCACTGCAGGCCCAGATCATACAGAATATCTCGGCAACAGCTATCTGGAAGGTCTTCACCTTCGTGGCCAACTACGACCACATCGACCGTCCGTTCATCACATGGGCAAACCGATACAATGATGAAGGTGTGATCTTGCTCAAGCCTATGAACCTCGGCGAGCCGCTCCGCATGCTATCCGCCTTCGTGTCGGCAAACCCTACCGTGGGCCCATGGAATCTGAGCTACACAGCCGGAATCCAGCAGAACTGGCTGAGGATCGAGTCTGAGGACCCGAACAGCGCTACCGGAAAGAGCATGCTGTCATTCAGCAACAAGCCTTTCTTCTTCGCGCGTCTCAACAATACATTGACTCTCCGCAAAGGATGGCAGTTTGAGTTCGGTGGGGAATACCACAGCGCAGGATATGTCCAGAACATTGAAATAACAAACCACTATTTAGATATAAATGCCGCAATCCAGAAGACCCTGCTGCGCGATGGTTCGCTTGTCATCCGTCTCGAGGGCCAGGATCTCGCAGGACTTGGCAACAACAACATATACACTAACCTTGCCCACTACAGCGTCAGACAAAGCTTACTTTTGAATACCCAAAATCTTATCCTGTCTGTCCGCTACAAATTCAACACCGCCGCCAGCAAGTACAAAGGTACCGGCGCCGGAAAAGATACTATAGCACGTATGGGCAAAGGTAATTAACCAACCTCATTTATACCACCTACTGTTAACAAGAGCTGGCTCCCGAGAAGGAGCCAGCTCTAACCGTTATCCGGACACGAATTGAAAGGATGTCTTGCGAAATCAAGAGAAAATGACGATTTTTACGCCGGATAACCAATTATAGACACAAAACACAATGACAAAGACACTTTATTCTTTCCTGGCAGCACTCGCACTGCTTGCAGCGATATCGTGCAAGAAGGAGGCTCAGGATCCTACTCCGGACCGGAAACCGGAATTCACGGTTCCGGCAGAACAATCCAAACATTTCATGACCGCAGCCAAAGACCTCCAGGGAAAAATGTCAGGCAAGATTGCCGGCATCAAGGTACTGCTGCAGGACAGCAAATATTACGCTGTCGGAGAGAAAGTCCTCTCGGTCAGCTATGTGGCTGACAAGAACATTGCCGGAGACATGCTGGACGGAGTCGTTTCAAATGGAAGCAAGACTGTCAGCATGGCCTGGGACGCCGAAGACGCCACCGGCTGTCCGGCAGTCATGCATGGACCTGAAGCCGGAGAATACGGCATACTCTGCCTTCCGGGCGAATACAACGGCGTATTCACCGTCAAGACAAACAGACATGAATATAAATTCACGAAGAGCATCAGCACGGTGGCAGGGAAGGCCGTCAGCGTGACCCTCGATTTCTCGGAGCCCGACGTACAGCCTGTCCGGAGAGTCGGCATCATGGGCGATTCCATCTCGACTTACTACGGGACCCTGTACAGTCCTGAATACAACTGGTTCTATC
>JAFZTP010000104.1 GCA_017618815.1 Bacteroidales bacterium
GAACCTGATGCGGTCAATACCGCCGTAGGGAGGCTTAATCTCAGACGCATTGTGCGTACCCCTTGCATTAATTATTCAATTAATTATGCGAGGTTTTTATTTTATCGCAGCGGCCGCAGCCGCATTTCTTGCAACCGGGGTTGCAGGAGCATCGGAGCCTGACAAGATAGAGAGGCTCGACAGCGTGATAGTATCGGCTTCACGCGCAGGAAAGACCACTCCGGTCAGCTATTCAATGGTAGGCAGGAAAGAACTCAGGGCCGCCAATCCGATGAACTCACTTCCGATGACTCTGGCCCTCCAGCCGTCAGTGGTCATCTCTACCGAGGGTGGAACCGGCCTGGGCTACTCCAAGATGACGGTCCGTGGCTCCAAGGGCTCCCAGATCAATGTTACTCTCAATGGAATCACTCTCAACGACGCCGAGTCCCAGGAGGTATTCTGGGTAAACATTCCGGCTCTTTCTACATTCCTTTCAGGAGTGCAGGTGCAGAGAGGTCTCGGTACGTCAGCCTGCGGCGCAGGAGCGTTCGGCGCCAGCATCAACATGAACACGGCATTCGTGGCGGCGGATCCGTCGCTCCGTCTGGATTTCTCCGCCGGGTCATATGACACTGCGGTTTTCTCTGCATCGGCATCGTCCGGGCTTCTTCCGTCAGGCCTTTATTTCAACGTGGCATATTCCGCCAATTCTACGGAAGGATACATCCGCAACGGCTGGGTTGACGCCCACTCTCTTTTCGCAGTCCTCGGCTGGATACGCGGCAACAATTCCCTCCGCCTGACATATCTCCTCGGCGACCAGCGCTCGGGAATTACCTGGAACGGAGTGGCTTTCTCGAAGCTTGCGACGGACAGGAGGTACAATTCGGACGGTCTTTACAAGAATGCCGCAGGAGAGAAGGTATATTACAGGAACAACTCCGACAACTATCGCCAGCAGCACATCCAGCTCAACTGGACCCATCAGTTCAACCCTTCTCTTGCTCTCTCGACTACATTGAACTATACCGACGGCTATGGTTTCAATGAGAAGCTGAAGCAGGGCAAGAAACTTACATACGTAGGCTTTCCGAAGGCATTTACATACGGCGGAGGAGTGACAGGCAAGAGCGTCGGCGACATGATATATCGCAAGACCATGGACAACGGTCTCTGGGTGCTCAATTCGGAGCTGCGCTATGCGGGAGAAAAACTCAGCCTCACCGGAGGCGTATATCTCTCAAGGCACGACGGAAACCACTTCGGAGAACTGATGTGGAGCCAGGTCCTCGGTAAGGATTATCCATACGGAGAGCTGAATGTCCAGAGTCCGGAGAACAACTGGTATTTCAACAACGGACTCAAGCAGGAGGCCAATGCATTCGCCCGTGGCGAGTATAAGGTCAACAGCTGGCTCACAGCCTATGCTGACGTGCAGTACAGGCTCGTGGACCTCGACATGAGCGGTATAGACGACGAGGATGACCTGCCTATGGACTTTGAGCACAGGTGGCACTTTATCAACCCTCGCGCCGGAATTAACGCCGTTTTCGGCCCTCACAGAATCTACGCTTCGGTTGCATACGGCAACAGGGAGCCGGGTCGAGGCGACCTCAAGGAGATTATCGAGAGCAACAACCTCGAGGGCGGAGACAGGGAACTCCGACCAGAGAAGATGCTTGACTATGAGCTTGGCTACGGATTCGCCGGCAAGAACTTCAGCGCCGGAGCGAACATCTATCTGATGGAATACAAGGACATGCTCCTCGAGACGGGAGAACTCTCACGTTCGGGGTATGCGATCAAGGACAACGTGGACCGCAGCTGGAGAAGGGGAGTGGAAGTCTATGCGGAGTGGCGTCCTTTCAATACCCTCGAGGTTGCAGGAAACGCTACTTTCAGCACCAACAAGATCCGTGATTACGTGAAGTATTACGGAAAATATGACAACATGGACGACTGGAACCTTATCGGCATGGTCGAGGAGAAGATCGGAGACGTGGACATGCTGCTGTCACCATCCGTGATAGCCATGGGCAGGATCGCTTTCACTCCGCTGCGCAACATCGGACGCGGCTCCCTGAAGTCTACTACAATCGACCTGAGCGGCAAGTTCGTGGGAAGCCAGTATTGGGACAATACCGGCAACTCCGACAGGAGGATTCCTTCGTATTTCGTGGCCGACCTGGGCCTCTCGCATGAGTTCAGGCTCAAGACAGGAGCCATAGGCCTCGGTTTCTATGTGCGCAACCTCCTGAATCGCGAATACTATTCGGATGCATGGGTTTACAGGGCATATTTCGATGCTGAGAACGAATGGTACCAGGAGGAGGGTGTGTTCCCTCAGGCACCTCGCAACTTTATGTTCAGGGTATCCTACAGTTTCTGACAATACCGGACAACCCGGCTGTATAAAACAACTAATGGCTCGCACTCACTGCGGGCCATTAACGGTTAGTTAGTAGTGTTCCCCTGTATGGGACAATTATTGTTGGTTAGAAAATGTATCTCTTACCGGCAAGCCGGATCAATTTATCGTTTTAATATGCAAAACAAACGTTAAACGTTTTAAATGCGAATGCAAAGATATACCTTTTTAAACGATTTACAAATTTTTTTTAGGATTTTTTCGTAAGCAGTCCCGGACGGAGCGCTTTGGTCCTTGCGAGGGCCTGTTCGTCCTGCCATGCCTGAATAAGTTTCGGATTGCCACTGAGCAGTACGTCAGGCACTTTCCAGCCGTTGAATTCAGCCGGTCTGGTGTAGACTGGAGGAGACAGGAGGTCGTCCTGGAAACTGTCGCTGAGGGCCGATGTCTCGTCTGAGAGGGCTCCCGGTATGAGCCTTACGATTGAGTCCGCAAGCAGGGCGGCCGGAATTTCTCCTCCGCTGACCACATAGTCGCCGACAGAAATCTCCCTGGTGACGAGATTCTCGCGGATGCGGTGGTCGATGCCTTTGTAGTGGCCGCAGAGCAGTATTATGTTCTCCTTCAGGGAGAGCTCGTTGGCGATTCCCTGGTCGAGGAGTTCTCCGTCAGGGGACATGTATATGATTTCGTCATAATGCCTCTGGTCGGTGAGTTCCTTTATCATCATGTAGACCGGCTCGACCATCATGACCATGCCTGCGTCTCCGCCGTAGCAGTAGTCGTCGACGGTCTGTCTCGGGCCGATGCCGTATTTGCGGATGTTATGGACATGGATCTCGACCAGCCCTTTCTTGATGGCCCGTCCTACAATCGAATGACTCAAAGGACTTTCGAGGAGTTCGGGGACGACGGTAAGTATATCTATTCTCATAATCGATAATATTCAATAAGTCACTGCAAAAATAGTGTTTTTTCTACTTTTTTTAGGTATATTTGCAAAATGTACGGTTAATTATTTCGTACTGAACTGAATATAAACTAAGAAACACCATTTGACCATGAGTGATGAAAAGAATCCTGAGGTTGCCAAGACTTCAGATGTAGCAGAAAATGCAGAGGTAAAAAACACAGTTGAGAATGTAATCGCCGCCGTTGAAGAAGTCGCCGATCAGGTTGTCAACTATGCTGAGAAGTCTCTCTCCGAACTTACATCCCTTTTTGACGAACTTATGTCCGACGAAGCCAGGATGAAGAGGATCAAGGAAGCGGAGGCGATCAAGGCTGCATTCTACAAAAGGCTTTCCAAGGAGAAGGAGGCTGCGGGTTTTTCAGGAGACGTAGAAGTGCCGGGCGAAGAGATCAGCGCCGTTGAACAGGTTGCCGAAGAGTCTGCCGCCAAGGCTGAGACGGATCCGGAGAAAGTCAATCCTTTCGAGGCCATCGAAAGCGGATTCAAGTCACTCTATAACAAGTTCAGGAAGGAACGTGCCGAGTATAACCGTCAGCTTGATGAGGAACGCGCCGGCAATCTCGTAAAGAAGAATGCCGTCGTGGATGAGCTCAAGGCCCTTGTCGAGAAACAGGAGGACGTGAGCGCTTCGTTCCCTGAGTTCAGGGCTCTTCAGGCTCGCTGGAGGGAGATCGGCCCGGTACCTCAGACCGAATTCAGGAATCTCAACGATACTTACCAGTTCTATGTCGAGAAGTTCTATGACAAAGTCCAGATCAACCGCGACATGCGCGACCTTGACTTCAAGAAGAACCTCGAGGCAAAGGAGAAGTTCTGCGAGCAGGCTGAGGAGCTTGCTGCAAGCGACAACGTCGTCGAGTCCTTCAAGGAACTCCAGAAGCTCCATGAGCAGTGGAAGGAGCTTGGCCCTGTAGCCAAGGAATTCCGCGAGTCTATCTGGGAGCGCTTCAAGGCCGCCACTGCGGTCATCAACCGTAAGTATCAGGCTTATTTCGAGGAGCAGAAGGGCAAGCAGGTCGAGAACCTTGCCGCCAAGTCCGCTCTCTGCGAAAAGGTCGAGGCTATTGCTGACAAGGCTGAGATCCTTACTTCAAACGAATGGAACTCCCTTTCAAAGGAGATCGAGGATATCCAGAAAGAGTGGCGTACAATCGGTTTCGCCACCCGCAAGGAGAACCAGAAGATCTACGACAGGTTCCGTGCGGCATGCGACAAGTTCTTCGAGCGCAAGAGAGTGTTCTACTCTGAGTTCAAGAACAGCATGAACGAGAATCTCGAAAAGAAGATGGCTCTCATCGAGGAGGCCGAGAAGCTCAAGACAAGCACCGACTGGAAGAAGACCACCGAGCTCTTCATCGAGCTCCAGAAGAAATGGAAAGAGATCGGAGCAGTTCCGCGCAAGAAATCCGAGGTCATCTGGAAGCGTTTCCGCGCAGCATGTGACGAGTTCTTCACCGAGAGGGACAAGAACGCCAAGCCGGAGAATGATTTCTACGGCAACCTCAAGGCCAAGAAGGCCCTCGTAGATGAGATCAAGGCATTCGTCCGTTCCGATGACGAGCAGGTCAACAGCGGCGCTTATCAGTCATACACCGAGAGGTGGAATGCGATAGGTTTCGTTCCGTTCAAGGAGAAGGACAGCATCAACCAGGCATATCGTGAGGCAATGCAGGAGAAATTCCCTGACATGTCACGCGGTGGCCGCAAAGAGCGAGCCCAGGCCGGAAGAGGCAGGGGACCGAAGGCTCCGGTGTCCGAGAAAGACCGTCTCGTACAGCAGTACAACAAGCTCCAGCAGGAGATCGAGACCTATGAGAACAACATAGGCTTCTTCGCTGAGTCAAAGAATGCGGCTCCGCTTATCCGTCAGATGCAGGAGAAGATCGAGGGCGCAAAAGAAGAACTTAAGAGCCTTGAGCAGAAGATCCGTGAGATCGAGGATGCCCAGGAGCAGTAATTTAAATTGAAAGAACAGTGGACAAGAATACCATTATTGGTTTTATAGCAATCTTTTTTATACTTGGTGGCTTTACTTGGTATAACTCTGAACAACAGAAGAAACAGGCGATTTATCAGGCTTACGTAGATTCGATCCAGCGCGTGGAGAATGAGATTCAGCGCAAGGCCGACTCCGCAGCGGTCGCCGCCCTCTATCCGGAAGATACCCTCCAGCTTGCACAGGATGCAGTCCAGGAGGCTTCCGTCCCGGTTTTCAGGGATTCTCTGCTTAACAATTCATACGCATCGGAAGGTGCTGTCGTGACCATTCAGAACGACAAGCTCGAGCTTCAGTTCAACAGCAAGGGCGCGCAGCCATGGGCCGCAAGGGTCAAGGACTATCGCAACTACGACGGCTCCGACCTTTATATCTTCCATCCGGGAGACAGCAAGATGGGCATCTCCGTATATGCCGGAGAATATGTCAACACTGCTGATTTCGTGTTCGAGATCGCCAGCCAGACCGACTCTTCGGTCGTATTCAGGCTCCCGTTCGCACGTGGTGGATATATCGAGCAGAGCTATACTCTCGCCAAGGATTCATATCTCGTAAAGAACAACCTCTCATTCGTCGGCATGGACAAGGTCATACCGATGAACGTCAGTGTATATGACCTGGACTGGGCCGTTACCATTCCAAGGATGGAAAAGGGATACAAGTCCGAGGTGCAGTACTCCAAGATAGATTATAACTTCGACGACGAGACCAAGCCGGAAGCTATTGCCAAGGGTAGGAAAGGCGAAAAGAGGATCGACAACCGCCTGAGCTGGTTCGCGTTCCACCAGCAGTTCTTCTCTGCCATCATGAGGTCTGAGGACCAGTTCGCATCCGGCGAGCTCTCTGCTGATTTCCTCCCTGAGGAGGATCCGGACCGCAGGCTCATGACATGCGAGGCCAAGATGCGTGCGGACTTCCGTCCGGGCGCCGACTTCACTGCCGGCTACGAGTTCTATTTCGGACCGAACCATTACCAGACACTCAGATCATTCGGACATAAATATGAGAAGACCATCCCTCTTGGTGGATGGCTCGTAGGCTGGTTTACAAAGGGTGTCATCATCCCTGTCTTCAACCAGCTCCACAAGTCATGGAATATCGCTAATTTCGGTATCATCATCCTTATAATGACTCTGTTCATCAAGCTGGTGGTGTCTCCGTTCACTTTCAAGTCTTATTCTTCATCCGCCAAGATGCAGGCTCTCAAGCCGGAGATCGAGAAGATCAACGCCAAGTATCCTGACCAGAACGATGCAATGAAGAAGCAGCAGGCTACCATGGAACTGTACAAGCGGGCAGGAGTCAACCCTATGGGAGGCTGCCTTCCGATGCTGTTCCAGATGCCTATCCTCTGGGCGATGTTCAGGTTCTTCCCTGCATCAATCGAGCTTCGTCAGCAGAGCTTCCTCTGGGCTGAGGATTTGAGCGGCTATGACTCGTTCATCAACTTCGGCTCAAGGATTCCGCTTCTCGGAGACCATATCTCCCTGTTCGCCCTCCTGATGGCCGTTTCGATGTTCTTCTACTCGAAGTTCACCATGTCAGGCCAGACGGCAAGCAACGATCCGAATGCCGCTTCCATGAAGTTCATGAGCCTGTACATGATGCCGATCATGATGTTCTTCATCTGTAACTCGCTCTCTGCAGGTTTGAGCTACTACTACCTGCTCTCCAACATAATCACCATGATCGAGACCTTCATCATCAAGAAGTTCTTCGTCCATCCGGAGCAGATCCTCGCCAAGGTGAAGGCGTCAGAGGGCAAACCGCTCCCTAAGAGCAAATGGCAGCAGAGACTTGAAGAGGCTCAGAGAATGCAGCAGCAGGCTGCACGCGAGCAGCAGAAGAAAATGCGTCGCTAGACAATGATAAAAGAAAGAATCAATGAAATCATAAAGGAACTGCCATCAGGTGTAAAACTGGTGGCAGTTTCCAAATTCCATCCTGTGTCGGCCCTGATGGAGGCCTACGATGCCGGCCAGAGACTGTTCGGGGAGAACCGTCCCCAGGAGTTTGCAGCCAAGGTCCCGGAGATGCCGGCTGATGTGCATTGGCATTTCATCGGCCATCTTCAGACAAACAAGCTGAAACTGGTACTGCCTTATGCCCATATGGTGCAGTCGATTGATTCTGTCCATCTTCTTGAGGCCGTCAACAGATGGGCCTTGGAGAACGGCAAGGTCGTGAACGTCCTTCTCGAGCTACATCTCGGGGCCGAAGAGACCAAGCACGGGCTCTCGGAGGAGGAGATCCATGAGATTCTCTCATCCGCCGGAACTTATGGCGGAGTCCGTTTCTGCGGGCTCATGGGCATGGCTACAAATACTGATGACCAGACGGTTATACGCGCTGATTTCTCCAGAATCTCATGTCTGAAATCCGATCTTCAGGCAGAGTTCCCGGGACTGAAAGAGTTCAGGGAACTTTCCATCGGAATGTCCGAAGACTGGCGTCTCGCACTTGAATACGGGGCGACCATAATCCGTGTCGGCACTGCCATTTTCGGCCCCAGAGAGTACTAAAACATATTGATTCGATTGTATTTCCAAATATAAAACCGTAAATTTGTCAGGCATTACTGATAATTTATGTCTGTTAAGGGTAATATGATCTCAAAGGCGTTGCTGGCTGTTTCGTCGCTGGCATGCTTGTTTTCTTTTTGTGCATTCTCCCAGAATCGAAGCGTCAAGCGACTTGATATCGAAGTTGTCCTGAACAAGGACGGATCCGCCGATTTTACCCAATATTGGGAGGTTACTTCCAATACTGTTACAGAATGGTTCTATCCTATTCTTTTGTCGGACAACATGATTGTCTCCGACCTTCGCGTCGAAGAGGACAGCGTAGCCTTCTCGATGGTGGACGACTGGAAGGTCGAGCGTTCCCTTGAAGAGAAAAAAGGCCTCTGCGGAGTTGTGGAGAAGGGAAAGAACAATGTCGAGCTTTGCTGGGGCTTCGGAGACTATGGCGAACATTCCTGGAAGGTCACTTTCCATGTGATAGGTCTCGTGCAGTCTTATGACGACTATGACGGCTTCCGTTTCAGGTTCATCAGCCGAAACCTTGCCGGAGACAGGGAATTCACGTCTGTATCCATCACGACTTCTGACTTTGGCCCGATCAACCCGGGCAACACCAAGATACGTACGGAGGGATTCGTCGGAGATGCCGAGGTTCTGACTGACGGATCTATCCTTGCAATCCCTGACGGATATCTGGAGGGCAGGGAAGAGCTGATCCTCGTATGCCGCTTCAACAAAGGTATCTTTGCCCCGGACATGTCCCGTCATGAGCTGTTCTATCCGATGCATGAGAATCTCGTCAAGGATAGTTCCTCAGGGAAGATATTGAAGTTCATACTGCTGTTCATTCCTATACTGGTCGCCATCTTCTGGATGATATTCAATGGTACCATACTCGGAAGGAAATATAGCAAGCGGATGTATGGGCACCGCAAGATCGATGCTCGCTGGCCGGACATTCCTCTGGACGGCAATATCGCTGCCATCACGGAAGTATATAAAAACGGCTGGAGGTTCGGTGCCGAGAATTCGGAAGACACGCTTGTGGGCGCTTATTTCATGAAGTGGATATTGGAGAAGGCTATCAGGATCTTTGTGGATCCGGAGAAGAGCACGCGCCTGATAATGTTGTTCACCGGAGTTGCGCCTGATTTCGAGAACGACCCGGAGCGAGTCCTTTTCGAGTGCGCCCTGGAGGCTGCCGGACCGGACATGATGATGACGTGCAAGGATTTCGAGAACTGGACGTCCAAGCACCGTCAGGATTATCTGAAATGGCCTGATTCTGTTTCGGATGCCGCCCAGGCTTGGCTGAAGGACAGGAAGATACTGGAGACTCACAACAGGGCCACGACACAGGGCCGACAGGAGACCATAGGCGTGATCGCCTTGAAGAATTACCTTACTGATTTCGTTGACGACGAGTGCTCATATCTGGACGACAACAGCCATTGGAAGGAATATATCATTTTCTCGCAGCTGATGGGCCTGTCCGAGCGTCTTGTCGAAAAGCTGAGGGCCGTATCGCCTCCTAGATTCGAAAGCTTTGCGGAAGAGCGCGGCATGAACAGCGAGATGTTCGCCGCCATGGTCAGCGCCATCCGCTCGATGTCTACCAAGGTGTTTATGTCACCTTTCGACAGAAAGTTCCTGAATCATCGCTCTTGCGACGGCTGCTGATGCTCCGGAACCTCCGAGGTCCTGGCGTATCTCTTCATAGTCGGCAAGCATGCGTTCACGGTAATCGGCGTCTTCCAGAAGGCGCCTTATTTCGTATACGAGGTTTTCTGGAGTGAAATAGTACTGCATCAGTTCTTTGAAGGCCTTCCTCTTGAGGATAAGGTTGCCCAGGCTTATGCAGTCTACCTTTATGATCTGTTTTCCGATATTGAAGTTGAAGTCGCTGCCGGCATAGGCGACAACCTGCGGAGTCTTGATCAGACATGCCTCCAGAGATGCCGTGCCGGAGTTGATGACAGCGGCTTCTGCATTCCTGAGTATGCCGTATGTCTTTCCGAACACTACTTTCATGTACTCTTCGCGTCCTTTGATGAACGGCTCGTAGTCGCTCATGCTTCTTGAAGGTGCGCCGGCCACTACGAATCTGTAACCGGAATACTGTGGCATCGCGTGCAGCCTGTCGGCGAATTCCGCGCATACGGGCATCATGCTCCTGACTTCTCCCTTCCTCGATCCTGCGAGTATCGCGATCATAGGCCTGTCTTCAAGTCCGCTGTCCTGCAGGAAGGCTTCGCGCTTTTCGCTGAGGGCGGGGGAGTTGTCCACTGCGTCCACCAGAGGATTGCCTTTATAAATGTAATCCACTCCTTTCCCGTCGAAATACTCTTTCTCGAACGGGAATACAATGAACAGCTTGTCCACGAAGGCCTTGAGTTTCTTCACCCTGTTCTCGCGGGAAGCCCAGACTTTCGGAGCGATGTAGTAGAACACCTTGAATCCGTGTTTATGGGCGAATTCGGCAACCCTGAAGTTGAATCCGGGATAATCGATCAGTATCACAACGTCGGGGGAGAAGGCCAGAATGTCCTTGCCGCACCTTTCCAGCTTGCGCAGATAGTCTCCTGCGTGCAGGATTACCTGGCTGAAGCCGATCACTGCTCCGTCTTTGTAGTCATGAACGAGTCCCTCTCCGCTCTGGTGGGCATGGAAGACTTCGTCCATGAGGCCGCCGCCCCAGAAGCGGATGTCCGCCTGCGGGTCTTCTGCGTATATTCCTTTCATCAGGTTGGATCCATGGAGGTCTCCAGAGGCCTCTCCGGCGATTATGTAGTATTTCATTTCTCTATTCCGATTGATCTGAGACGCAGAGTCTCGGAGTTGTCTGTAGTCATTATGTTGTGGGCGGTCAGGGTTATGTAGCCGCCTGCGAGCAGCCTGTGGTCAGACAGGCCGTCGTTTTCGGGTTCGTCGGTGAAGTCTCCGACCATTACGAACACTTCTTCGCCCGGCTCAGCCTGTGCTTCTCCTCCTCTTACGGCGTCCCATGGACGGAACTCGCGCTCCCAGTGTCCTCGTCCCATGTGTCCGACTCTGATGCCTTTGATGTGGGCTGCCGGAAGCTCCGGGAAGTTGATGTTGTAGAACACTCCGTAGTCGGGGGCGGGGGAGGCCATGAGCTTTCTGAACATCTCAGGAAATATGGCTTCTACGGCCGTGAAATCTGCATCCGGGTTGTATGTGTCCAAAGAGACTCCGATTCCCGGGATGCCGTTCAGGGTGGCTTCCTGGACTGCTCCGAGAGTGCCGGAGTAGCAGGCTGCGGTGCAGGCGTTGGAGCCGTGGTTGATGCCGGAGATGACGACGTCGGGCCTGACGCCGTCGCGGTTCATTCCGAAGTTGATTCCGAATTTCACGCAGCTTGCCGGAGTGGCGTCGAGATATGCCCATGAGACTCCGTCTATGCTTTCGATTTCTTTATATGCGATCTGCCTGAAGCCGAGAGAAACTGCCATGCTCTGGCCGGACTGAGGTTTCTTAGGCGCTATGACAGAAATATTGCCAAATTGTCTCATGCAACTGACAAGCGAACGCAGGCCTTTTGACATGTATCCGTCGTCGTTGGTGATAAGAATATTCATTGTAACGTTAAAATTTTCAATTACCTGCAAAGTTATGTGAAAATACCAATTTTTTAGCTAAATTTGCGTGATTTTTGTAGAAATCATATCTCGGTTAGAATACGAAAGATTTGTTTAACTTTAATAAAAACTAAAATGGTAAAACTTGGTATTAACGGATTTGGCCGTATCGGACGTATGGTATTCCGTGCTGCAGTCGAGAACTTCTCAAAGGATATCGAAGTTGTAGGTATCAACGACCTTCTCGATCCGGATTATCTCGCATACATGCTTAAGTACGATTCAGTACACGGTATCTTCAAGGGCGAGGTTTCTGTTGACAATGGTGCTCTCGTAGTAAACGGCAAGAAGATCCGTATCACCGCTGAGAAGGATCCTGCAAACCTTAAGTGGGATGAGGTAGGTGCTGAGGTTGTAGTTGAGTCAACCGGTTTCTTCCTTACCGACGAGCTTGCACGTACCCACATCCAGGCTGGTGCAAAGAAGGTTATCATGTCTGCTCCTTCAAAGGACAGCACTCCAATGTTCGTATATGGTGTCAATGACAAGACCTACGCTGGTCAGGACATCATCTCCAACGCTTCTTGCACAACCAACTGTCTCGCTCCTATCACCAAGGTGCTCAACGACAAGTTCGGCGTTGTCCGTGGTCTCATGACTACCGTTCACGCTGCTACCGCTACCCAGAAGACCGTTGACGGCCCTTCAAAGAAGGACTGGAGAGGTGGTCGTGGTATCCTCGAGAACATCATCCCTTCTTCAACAGGTGCTGCTAAGGCTGTAGGTAAAGTTCTCCCTGAGCTTAACGGTAAGCTTACCGGTATGTCTCTCCGTGTTCCTACATCTGACGTTTCATTCGTTGACCTTACTGTAGAGCTCGCTAAGCCTACTTCTTACGCTGAGATCTGCGCTGCAATGAAAGAGGCTTCTGAGGGTTCACTCAAGGGTGTTCTCGGTTACACTGCTGATGCAGTCGTTTCTACCGACTTCCGCAACGACAGCCACACCTCTATCTTCGACGAGAAGGC
>JAFZTP010000105.1 GCA_017618815.1 Bacteroidales bacterium
ACATTGTATCCGTTGCTCCAGGTCACGTCGCTGTTGACGAGACGGATGGAGTATTCAGGCCTGCTCTGGAGACCTGTGCTGGCATCTGGCAGCCAGATTGCGAGCTTGTCGCCTGCGACGATGTTCTGTGGCAGGGAGACGTTGACAGTATAAGTATATGAACCTCCGTTGGAAGCCACCTTGCGGATATCTCCGACATTGCTCTTGAGCACTACAGGAGTATTTCCATGCAGAAGGACAAGCTCCATAGGCCTCTCGTTCATCACGCGGGCAGCGCCGCTGTTCTTTATCTTCATGGAGACAGTAAGGGTCGAACCGCTTGTGCGGGCGTCAGAGATTGAGGCATTGCTTAGATACAGACGATAGCCGAGCCATTTCTGGATATCGGACATCCAGCCCTGGGAATACCAGTAGCGCATGAGCTTGCTGCCCTCGTCCGGCTCATTCGGATGGGTGTAATATGCCCTGTCGTTGTGCAGATAAGAATAGTGTTGGCTGAAGATAGTGTTTCTTACCGTGTTGTAGCTATAGCCGGCCATCTGGGACGGATCCGTGTCGGAATAAGGAGCTTCGCCGCCGCAGATCAAGAAGTCAGACTGACTCTCCCACATGGCCTTGTCCATGCTATAAGGGAATGTACCCATGTCATCGCCTCCGTAAAGGAAAGCGTCGTTGTGGAAGCCGATTCTCTCATTATTGCCGGTCCCGCCCGGAGTCGTAATCTCGGACCATGACTGGATATGGTTCTTGTCAAGGAAGAATCTCTTGTAATATGGCGCGCGGACTTCGACCTGCCTGCTTGGAGGAACTACAGACAGAATCTTGCGGAGCACTGTTATCCTGTCGTCATACCCGGAGACGGAATTGGCGTTGGAGCTTGCGCCAGGCCTTTCGAACGGGAAGTAAGTCGTATAATACCATTCGCCGTATGCTCCGATGAAACCGGCCTGTACGACGTAGATGACATCCTTGTTGTCGTCAAGCACATCCGCAAGGTCGTCAAGGTGGTTCTTGATGCGGCTGAGCTTAGGCTCCTGGTAATCCACCGGATATGAATTCGAATAGCCGAACCTTACGATAGCCTTCTTGCCTGCGGCGCGTACTGCGTCGAACACCTCTCCAATCCTGTCAACGACATTTGACGGAAGGTGGTCTTTCCTGACATAGTCATAAAGGTAGAATAGGGTCATGACGAGGCTGTTGTCGTCGTATGTGTCCACATATGCTTCCGGAAGGCTGCTTCCTAAGAAATTGTACTCGTTCATACGATACAAGCCTCTCTCAGGATTCATCACATCCGAGCTCTTCTCATGGAAGGTCAGGTCCTGCGGGTTTCCGCCTCCGCTGCCGGAGCCGCCGCTCATGCTGACAGCATACATCGATCCGCCCGGAGCAGGCAGTATGCCCACATGGGTGTAATTTGATGAGTTCGCGCCTGACTGGTCCTGCCAGTTGTTGTTGACGTATGCCCCGACAAGCACGGACGAGCCTGAAAGAAGCGAATGCATGGACCTCTTGTAGCGGATCTCGTAGATGTACGAATTATCGCCTTCGGTGATGCTGGAGCTGACGTTGTCTCCTCCCCATGACGAGAAGTATGCGGAACCGTTCTTCCTGAGCCAGCCTCCCATGGCTGAGACTTCGGTAGCCTGCTTGTTCCAGATCCAGTTGCTGGAATTGCTCTGTGAGCCGTCTGAAAGATAGATGTTCAGAACGTTGTCGTAGTTGTGGGTTGTGCTTCCCATCGCTGCCGGGTCGGCTTCGAGGTATATATAGAGGTATGTGTCGTCAGCCTTTGCCTTGAAAGCCTTGATGGCAGGATATGAACTGCTCGGAGAGCCGGCAGAAGCCACGGAGCTCCAGTCGATGCCGTAAGCCGAGACGAAGGACGGGTTGATCGTAGTGACATGGCCGCGTGTGACGGAGATGTCTCCGATATGGTCCTCGCTCAACAGGGTGGTGCTGGAGTATCCGGCGCTGTAGTCCTGGACGAGTATGCTGCTGTAGCCCCAGATCGTGCCTTCGGCGTACGGAATATACATTGAAGCCGTTCCGTTGACGACGTTGCAGTAGCGTACGATCTTCTTGTCGCTGCTTGAGGCGGAACTGGCCGGATTCCATGAATAGTAATTGCTGCCGTTGTAGATCTTGAACGAGCCGTTTATCTTGGAACTGCTGGCTGTGAAGGTGAACTTTACCTTCGTGACGCTTGAAGGCAGCCCGGATACGACATATTTGGCCGCGCCGGCGAGGGGAGTGAAGGAGAATTTCTTCCCGGAGGTCTTCGTGCCGTACATAGGCCTGTCGGTGGACGACTGTGCGGAGCTTGATGTCAGATTCCTGTTCTCGTCGACATTGAAATAATAGTGTGAGCTCGAGTAGTAATGCCAGTCGCTGGCAGGGTAGAGGGCTACGCTTCCGACCGAAGCGGTGGAAGGGATGGAGCCTGACAGAGTCACGGATGTGCCGCTGCCCTGCGAGGTGAAAGTGTAGAATTTAGTGTTGGCGGAGTTGGACGCGTCAGTGCAATAGACCGAGACCTTGTCTCCAGAGTAGATCTTGAAGTCATCGGCTGCCTTGGTCCCGTCGCCGAAATCGGCCTCGAGGGTCACGCTCTTGTAGCCTTCCTGAAGATCCGGCTCTTCTTCCAGCTGCTTCTGGCATGAGAAGCAGAAGGGAAGCAGCATCGCTGCAATTA
Organism: Bacteroidales bacterium; assembly: GCA_017618815.1. Taxonomy (GTDB): domain Bacteria; phylum Bacteroidota; class Bacteroidia; order Bacteroidales; family UBA932; genus Cryptobacteroides. The sequence continues at coordinate 2,699 of JAFZTP010000105.1, forward strand.
GGATAATTGGTTTTTTCATTGTTTAATTAATTTAGTGTTCAGTGGGCGAAATATAGCTCATTTTGTCTCCCGTTATTTCTCATAACCTCTTAAAAATCAGAAAAAAACGTTTCGAAACGTTTCGTTTGTTGTCTGTTTTCATAACAAAAAGGGAAAGGGAGTTTATAAAACGTTTAAGTTTTCCTTGCGACTAATGAAAATTATTTTTAACTTGCACATTGTTAAATATTTAAAACAAATTACTTAAATCTATCGGAGATATGGGACTATTTCATAAGGGGAAGAAAGAAGATGAGAAGAAACACGAGACAGAACAGACTAATTCCTTTTCTGACATTATGAACGGCTTGCAATATGCGGTCAATTGTGCTCAGGATACACTGCAAAGCCATCAGATCCAGAATCTGACAAAACTTCTAACTGAGGATAAAAAAGGAGTAAATTCTTTTCATTATGAAAAGATACAAGTCGGCGATAAAGTGGTCAATATTCCATTGATCGCTTTAGTATCTCATCATTATCTTGCAATGGATAATGTACAGATATCATTCAAAGCAAAGGTTGGAAGCGTAACTTCTCAGGTCTCGGCAAACGATCGAGCCCTGCTGTCCATCCCTGACAGAGCAAACCTGCAGATGCAGATGAGCAATATTAAACCTGAAGAGAATGATGTGATGGAGGTCAGCGTAAATTTCAAGGTGCAGGACACCCCGGAAAGCATTTCCCGAATCATTGATGATTTCGTGAAAGATATTTAGTAACCTTAATTATTTAACACTATGGCTGAAGAATCAAAACGCAGCAAACCGGTCAAAACCGTGCAGAAAAAAATTAATGTTCCAGATCGGGCGAACGAGGGCCTCGATATCGCGATGAATGAAATTAAAAGCACCGGGGCAATCGCCAATTCGGGTCATAAGATTGGATCAAATCCAACAGCAGACAGTTTCAAGGGCCTTCCGATGCGCGAACTCATTGCCGCTCCTCTGATTGCGGCAGCAGAGGCTCAGCAGGAACTTGCACGTACTGCTTGGAATTTTTACAAACAAATTGCCTTTGACAAGGATGGGAAAACCAGAATTCTCGAATTTGATGTCCAGCGTCCTATTGAACAGGGTGGACAAATGAAATTTATGAATCAAAAAGTCACGGCACCATTCCTTGGCCTCGTACCGATACCTTCTTTGTTGATTGATAATGTAGATGTAGACTTCCAGATGGAGGTTACCAATACTGAAAATATAAAAAGTACGACAAACGCGGAAGTCGATTCGAAAATAGAGGGAAAATACTGGTTTGTCTCAGCTGAAATAAGCGGAAAAGTTTCAACTTCTCGCGAAAACACTCGCTCAACCAACCAGACCGGCAAATATCAGGTTCATGTCTCTGCCAGCCAGCAACCGCAGACCGAAGGTCTTTCCAAACTTATGGACATAATGGCATCATGCATTGAGCCTATGAACAGCAAATAATATTCATTACTGGAATAGGATAGATCTAATGTTCTATCCTATTCTGTAACATGTTTATATATCACTCATGGACCCCGTATTATTTGATTTCATAATGAATGGAGGTGTTGACTTCCTTCGTACAGCTAAAAGAAGTACGCCCCCAATAAATAGTCCTGATTGTTATGGGCCTTTTATTACTAATGGCTATACAAACTATGCTAAATATTCATACGTGAGTTATATCTCTAATAAAATTTCCTTGTTTCGAAAGAGTCCATCTCTTGTGGCTATAAGCGATCAGTTCTCAGGATGTGCCATGGCTTATTACATGATAGATGGGACAGAATGTATTGCACACATATCATTAGAGTTTACTTCCAAGGCTAGAGATGAATGGAATGAATATATTTTAGAACACTATAAGAACATTACAAAATACCTTATATTTAGGCCTATGAGAACTGCTACGCGTTTGTATAATTCGCTATTTGTTTCAAACATCTATCCCCCAAACGGATGTAATATAGTTGGCCTTATTTCTCAAGATGGCACTAAATGTTTTGCAGTATTAACACAAGTTGTACGTTCACCACAAGGTGTGATTAATTATAATATATTAGAATGTGAAGACATGACACCATATTGTCATAAATGTTCAGATTTATCAACTGCATCATTTAGAGTATTAAATGATTGCTTGATTCCAAAGAATACCGCCGGAGGATCGTGGTAGTTTTGTTTTCTATTTAAATATTTGCAAAAAAATTTGGAAGTCTGATTTTTATCCGTATCTTTGCACTGTATTAATAAACTAATACACTAAGAAAGATGATAAAAATCAAAGACCTCGAATTCAGTTATAACGGTATCCCGGTATTGACGGGGATAACCACTGACCTGGAAGAAGGTAAGATCTACGGACTTCTGGGTGAGAATGGAGTCGGCAAGACAACCTTGCTGACGTTGCTCTGTGGCCTTAAGAAGGTCGATTCCGGTCATATTGACACAGACGGAAAGGACCCGTACAAGAGACTGCCGGAGACTCTCCAGAATCAGTATTACATTCCGGATGAAGTCGCCCCGGTAAATATGAAGGCCATCAAATATGCTGAGACAGCCGGCCAGTTCTGGCCAGACTTCGACATGGAAAAGTTCCTGAAGATCATGACAGTCTTTGAGAATGACCCGCTCAAGAACATGGCAAAGATGTCCGCCGGTCAGCTCAAGAAAACCTATATTTCCTTCGCGCTTGCATGCAATACGAGGTACATCTTCATGGATGAGCCTACCAACGGCCTTGACATCCCGTCAAAGACCAGCTTCAGGAGCATTATCATGCAGTATACCTCCGAGAACACGACCGTAGTCATCTCTACCCACCAGGTAAGGGACCTTGAGAACATCATCGACCCAATCATCATCCTGGACCGTAGGGACGTGCTGCTGAACGCTTCCGTGGAAGAAATCACTTCCAAGCTCTACTTTGACTACGGAAACATCCTCGATCCTGATGCGCTCTTCTGCGAGAAAATCCCCGGCGGATATATCCAGGTCGCTGAAAACAGGACAGGGGAGGACAGCAAGATCAATGTCGAAGCCCTGTTCAATGCCGTACACAGCAACAAGGCGAGAATCAAAGAACTCTTCAAGAAGTAAGCAGCCATGAACAACACATTTGACACACGAAGATTCGGCAAATACTTCATGTTTGACCTGAAGAATGCCAAAAGCAACTATGGACTGACATTTCTTATCGTCATCTGCATGCCGATAATCATATATATACTGTCCATCATCTTCTCGATGCTATTCAACGGCCACTGGACATCTCCGTCATTGCCGATGAGAGTATGTTTCTCCTGCATCGCATGCGCTATCATCTGCATGTCGTTCCCGGCTCAGGCCTACGGCAAGATAACCGACAAGAGGGCCGGTTCGGAATGGCTGATGATCCCGGCATCGAAGCTCGAGAAATACTTGTCCATGATACTGATCACCGGAATCATCGTTCCGATCTGTTTCGTACTGGGATACGGAATAGTTGATTACATACTCAGTATCATCGACCCGACTTATGTGGGATCCCTGTTCGGAATCGACGTCAACAAATGGTGCGCAGAAAACGATGTCCCGATTTCCTTCGCAGGAAGAGGATATTGGCTGATGTTCTTCTCCATCTCTCCGTATATGCTTACATTCCTTCTCGGAGCATTGTGCTTCAGGACCAAGAAAGTCAGCAAGACGATTGTCGCGCTGATCATAATCTCTATCGGACTGATGATAGCGTCTGTATCATGCCATTTCTCCATTGATTCCGACTTCGTGGGCCGTCATGCCAAGGATCTTAATTTCACGATTAACGCCATGATGGACATCCCGTTGATCATAGAATACCTGGTACTGCTAGTGGGAATATGGTTCAGGATATCCACAATTAAACATTAACGACTATGAATTTCGACTCTAATAAACCCATATATCTCCAGATTGCGGATGCGATCTGCGAACGGGTCCTGTCGGGAGATTACATGCCCGAGGCCAGGATCCCTTCGGTAAGAGAGTATGGCGGCGAGATAGGAGTCAATCCTAACACCGTCATGAGAACATACGAAAAGCTGACCACGGACGGAGTGATATACAATAAAAGAGGAATCGGCTATTTTATCAGTCCGGATGCTAAAGAAAAGATCCTTGAAAGCGAACGCAAGACCTTCCTTGAAGAAGAATGGCCGGCAATCGCGCGCAGGATATCCCTTTTGAACATAGATAAATCAATGCTTAAATTCTAGAGATATGAAAGTAATTAATAATGTTATAGCAATTGCACTGTCCGCCTTGGCGATGACATCGTGCATGGTCAACACCAGGGAGCTCTCCGGAAGGATCATCTCCGAGTCAACCAACAGGGTTACCTTGAGCGAAGAAACCCCGGCTTTCAACACAATCAAGATCAAAGGCGCCGTTGACGTGACCTACGTCGTTTCAGACAAATCTGAATATAAGGCGGAAATACCGGAAGACTTGAAGGATTATTTCGAGATCAAGGTAAACGAAAATGGCGTCCTCGAGATTGGTCTTGATACCAAGAAGTTCATTGTGTGGAAGGGCAGCAGCGCCACGATCACTGCATACGGTCCTCAGCTGTATGGCGTGGAGCTTTCCGGCTCAGGCGACTTCTATGCTGAGAAGATAAGCCTCGTGGGCGAATTCTCCGCCAAGATCAACGGCTCAGGAGACATCGAGATCGGCGATCTCGTAAGCGACAAGGCCGGTTTTGAGATCAATGGTTCGGGAGATATCGAAGTCAAGAAGATCAACACCTATGATCTCAACGCCGAGATACATGGCTCAGGAGATATCGATATCGCTGGCAAGACAGAAGGCGGAAGACTTGCAATCTACGGCGCCGGTGACATAAATGTCTCAAAACTCGAAGTTGCAGAGAATCTTGAGACTGTCATCAAAGGCTCCGGAGACATACACAGGTAATATCTGGCACGCATAATAACCACTGATTTATATTTTCCACTACAATCTGCACTCCGTCAGGTCCGGCCAAGACGCCACTGCTTCGGGGTGCAGTTTTTATATTTCCGGAACTGCCGGTGGAAATTGGAGACGTTAGGCATGCCGACGGCCTTGCAGATGTCGGATATCATCATTGACGGATATTCCAGAAGCATCAATGCGGCCCTCTCCAGGCGGAGACGGCTTTTCCATACACGGAAATCCATGTGAAGGTACATCTGGAAATATCTCAGCAGCTCATTCTTACAGACGTTTATCGAATCGGCAAGCTGTTCCAGGGAGAACTCATACCTGAGGTCAGGCATGGATCCCACCCACATGTCGAGGGCAAGGGAGATCGAATCCACGGACACGCGGTTTCCCGGAGTATCCTCGGTCTTCCTGGGTTTCTCTGCAGCCTCCCGGGCTGTCTTCTCGTCCACGATCGGGACATGTCTTTCAAAGAGGGGCCTGTTGGCGAATCCGAAGAGAAAAATGTTCAGTGATACCGGAAGTTTTAGATAGGAAATCATTCTCCTGAGTCGGATGGCAGGCAAATGGTTGTTCATTTCCAAAAAATTATGTGTAATACAAAAGTAAAGAAAAATTGTTGTAAATTTGCAATCCACTTGTAAATAAAATATTCGTCATATGTTTGAAAATCTGAGCGAAAGACTCGAAAGGTCATTCAAGATACTCAAGGGAGAAGGAAAAATCACCGAAATCAATGTCTCTGAAACCGTAAAGGACATCAGGAAGGCATTGCTTGACGCCGACGTAAGCTACAAGGTAGCCAAGGAATTCTGCGACAGGGTGAAGACCAAGGCCCTTGGCCAGAATGTGCTCACAGCAGTCAAGCCTCAGCAGATGATGGTCAAGATCGTCCATGACGAACTGGCCGAATTCATGGGCAGCAATTCCCAGGATATCGAAGTAAAAGGCAATCCGGGGGTAGTGCTGGTAGCTGGTCTTAACGGTTCCGGTAAGACCACGTTCTCCGGCAAGCTCGCCCTCTATGTCAAGAGCAAGAAAGGAATGAAAGTCCTGCTTGCCGCCTGCGATACTTTCCGTCCTGCTGCCATCGAGCAGCTCAAGGTGCTCGGAGAGCAGGTCGGAGTCCCTGTATATACCGAAGAAGGGGAGAAAGATCCTGTACGCATAGCTGAGAATGCCATCAAGAAGGCCCGCGCCGAGGGTTATTCCGTGGTAATCATCGATACCGCCGGACGTCTTGCCGTCGACGAGGAGCTGATGAATGAGATTTCCGCACTTCACAAGGCCGTGAAGCCTACGGAAACCCTTTTCGTAGTCGATGCGATGACAGGTCAGGACGCCGTGGCTACGGCCGAGGCGTTCAACGAAAGGCTTGACTTCGACGGAGTCGTGCTCACCAAGATGGACGGCGATACCCGTGGCGGTGCCGCACTTTCAATCAAGGCCGTAGTCGGAAAGCCTATCAAGTTCGTTTCTTCAGGCGAGAAGATGGAGGCTCTCGATGTATTCCATCCTAACCGTATCGCTGACCGAATCCTCGGCATGGGTGACGTGGTTTCCCTCGTGGAGAAGGCCCAGGAACAGTTTGACGAGAAGCAGGCACGCGAGCTCAAGAAGAAACTCGCCAAGGACCAGTTCACATTCATGGACTTCTACAATCAGATCCAGCAGATAAAGAAGATGGGTAACATCAAGGACCTCGCTTCAATGATTCCTGGAGTCGGCAAGGCCCTGAAGGATGTGGATATGGACAATGACTCATTCAAAGGCGTGGAAGCAATAATAATGTCCATGACGCCGTATGAGCGCGAGCATCCGGAAGCGATCAACGGAAGCCGCAGGAAAAGGATTGCCGATGGTTCCGGTACTTCTGTCGTTGAAGTCAACCGATTGCTGAAGCAGTTCGAAAGCACCAGAAAGGTCATGAAGACTGCGATGACAGGCAACTTGATGCAGAAAATGAAAGGGTTCCGTCGCTAAGACGAAACCCTTTTTTATTTGACTGTTTGTCTGATTCTACTTGAACAGCAGGGACATGTCCCTGTCCATGGCCTTGTTCGCCAGGGCCTCCGGGATGAACTTCCACCTTCCGATCACAGATGCGTCTCCGATAGTCTCCGGATCGATGCTTCCGTTTTTCATTAGATAGTCATATATGAGGTTCCTGATCTCGGGATATCTCTCGACGACGATGTCATCAATGTGGTCGGTGTCGATGCCGGCGCCTTCTTTCATGAGCATCCCGCCTCCGCTTGCCCTGTATGAGGTCATTGCGACGTTGTATGTGCGTCCCTCGTCGAATGCCGAGCCGTCAGCCATGGAGCGTATGAATATCCTTTCTCCGGCCGGTTTCGTGACATCCACGTCGTATATGATTCCGGCGGCCGAGTCGAAGTTATATGACCTCGCTACGAAGGACCAGCCTTTCTGCTGGGTGCGCGGGTCGTCGGTATTGCGGATGTTGAGAATATGGTCCTGAGGCCCCTTGATTGTCTGTATCCAGTTGTCGTATGAATACTCGAGGTAGCTGCGGATCTGCGCTCCGGTCATCTTTACGACGAACAGCTGGTTCTCGAACGGATATATCGTGAAGAGGTCGTTGTACCTGAGGATCCCGGCCTTGACCGTACCGTTGTATGTCAGAGGGGCGGCGAAGCTGATCTCGGCCGGAGTGCAGCCAAGGGAGATGGTATGTATAAGGTTCATGTAATCGCACATGCCCCTGTAGGAATCCCTGGTGCGGAGTTCCGCGTTGAGAACGCCCACCTCCTTGAGGGTGAAGGCCTTTACGGCCTCATAATCCTTCCTGAAATACTCCCTCATCACAGGATCGGCCTTCGCTGCATCCACGGCGATAAGGCCAGTCTCGAATTTCTTCGAAGCTACCTTGCCTTTCTCTACATTGACCGTCACCTTTCCGTGGCCGACATATCGGCTGTGACTGCCGGAATTGAGCAGGCAGATAGTGTCGCGGGATTCGGTGTATGGACGGTGGTCATGGCCGTTTACAAGTACATCTACGCCCCTGACGCTGTTGAATATGTCCAGGGCCTCGTTTTCGAGGATGGTTCCGTCACCCAGGCCGCAGCCGGAGTGCATCGTTACCACCATAAGGTCCGGTTTTGTCTTAGCCCTGACCATGTCCACGTCATCCTGGACGATGTCAGCGATCTTTACGAAATGCATCCCGCTCCAGAGGCTTTCGGTAAGCCATGCCTTGATGTTGGCGTTGGTGTAGCCGAGGATGGCGACCTTGAGGCCGGCTTTCTTCACTACTGTATAGGAAGGGAAGTAAGGACGTCCGTTGTCATTGCGGATCGCATTAGCGGCAAGGAAAGGTACGTCGAATGCTTTCAGGTCGCTGGTGACCCTGTCATATACCGGATGGCCAGTCTCGATGTCATGGTTTCCTACGGCGATGGCGTCGAATTTCATGTATCCCATCAGGCGAGGGAAGAGATGCGGGGTGACAGTATCGATGTAGTTGTAGTAATATGCGGCATTGTCGCCTTGGAGGCAGTCTCCGGCATCGACGAGAAGCACGTTTTCAGCCCCGTTGGCGGCTCTTACGCTGTCGATGTAGTAGTTCATCGCAAAAAGCGATTTCTTGATGCCGTCGCCCGTATATGTGGAATCGAACCATGTGCTGTGCACGTCGTTTGTAGTAAGTATGTGCAGCACATGCTCTCCGTCCTTGGGACTGGAGCAGGCGATGGCGGTGACAATCAGGGAAAATATTAAGAATCTAGTCTTCATAATCATTGTTTTAACACACAAATTTAGCGATTTTTTCTACTTTTGCATAACAAAGGAAATGCGTATGAAACTTCAGACAACGGTAGAATGTAACAGATGCGGTTCGGGGATATCCTATAAGGACAAGATCATGGTGCTGGGCA
>JAFZTP010000106.1 GCA_017618815.1 Bacteroidales bacterium
ACCTGCTTTCCGGAAGACGAGAACGACAATGACTGCCACGTAATGAATGAGGTGTGGCTGCCGGAGCTGGGCAAATGGGCGATGATAGACACTGATATGGACGGGAACTATGCTTCTGACCTGGACGGCACACCGCTTTCACTCAGGGAGATAAGGGAGCATTATATTGCAGGAGAGCCGATGCAGTATCATCCGAGATTCAAGAGGACCACAACGAAGGTTAACGAGCATTATTCATACATAGCCAAGGACTCCTACTGGTTCAACTGCTGGGAGACGCTCTCATACTATCAGGAAGACCGGGAGAACAGGGACAGGGAGGCCGGCCGCGATATCTATCTTATCCCGTCAGGCTTTAAACCCTTCCGGATTGATGATGGAGACATTGTTACAACGGACGCCGACATTTTCTGGGCGGCGCCGGTAAAATCCAGCTTATAAAAAACACTTATGACTCACAACCGCATCTTCAGCACCATTTTGCTGGTTGTATCTGGAATTGTTCTGTCGTCGTGCGCAATGATCAGAGGATATCGCGCCGACGGTCTGGACGGCCCGGGCATATTCAGCTTCGAGCATCACGTCCACGATACAATTCCCAACGGCGACCAGGTGTTCCAGTTCAAAATGAATGAGCCAAGAGCCGACTGGATTGACACGCTTCATTTCTACAATGAGGCGCCCCGTTGTGTCAACATGACCTTCCCGGAAGCGATGGCCGATAAAAGCGCTGTGCAAGGGATAATGATTATCCATGACGACAACATCGTCTACGAGTTGTACCGGGGCGATTTTACGGATGACCGTCTGGCGACCATATTCTCCATTTCCAAATCCATAACATCGCTGCTGTGCGGCATCGCAGTGGATGAAGGTTACATAGAAAGCATCGACGACCCCGTAACCAGGTACCTGACGGAACTGAAGGGAAGAGACCCCAGGTGGGAGATGCTTACCATCCGTCACCTGCTCTGCATGTACAGCGGACTGGACTTTGCTGATGAATATGAGTTCAATATCAAGGAACTGAAGACGGTCAACGCCATTGCCAAGTTAAACTACGGGCACAACATGATGAAGCAGATACGGAACTTGAAATTCCGCTGCGACCCGGGGACCGAGTTCCGCTACGAGAGCATGACCGCGGCCATCCTCGGCATGGTCATCGAGCGCGCCACCGGCATACGCTATGGCGATTATCTCAGCGAGAAGGTCTGGAAGCCGCTGCAGATGGAGTCGGTGGCGCTGATCAATATCGACAGCCGCAGGCATCATGCAGCCCATGCCTTCGGCGGCATCACCTGCACCCTGAAAGACCTGGCCAAGATCGGACGCCTCTATCTGAACTACGGTATGTGGGACGGAAAACGTATAGTAAGCGAGGAATGGATACACCTGACCACCGATTTCGATCCTAAATATACCTACCACTACACATGGTATGACGTCCGGTTCGAAAGACTAGAACCCGGACAGTACCCGGGCTATTACGCAATAGGCATATATAATCAGGTCCTTTATATCAACCCGCACAAGAATCTGATCATGGTCCGCATCGGCAGAGACAACATCGGCTGGGCCACCATTCCGGAAGTCTTTGAGCAGCTAAGCGATATCTGGCCTTAAAACCATACGTCGCGGCTGGCGAATTTCCGTACTTGCATCATCAGTTATTGAACTTTTTTAGTACTTTTGTGTAATTGCTACTAAAATTGCTAAATGCTTGACCGATGGGCAAGAAGGTTTACGACGTTTTTATAAGTTATTCAAGAAAAGATCTCAAGGTCGCGCAGCAGATTTGCGCGGCGCTGACTGACGCAGGGCTGACCTACTTCATTGACCAGAAAGGCATCGAGGCGGGGCAGAATTTCCCCCAGGTGCTGGCCGAAGCCATCGATGACTCGACAGTGTTCCTGTTCCTGGCCAGCCAGAACTCGTTCCAGTCTAAATTCACCCGTGGAGAAGTGACCTATGCATTCAACCACAAGCATAGCGGCACCATCATCCCCTACATCATAGACGGCAGCGACGTCATGCCAGGAGACCTGGAGCTGATGCTCGGAAACTTCAACTGGAGAAAGATTGAGCAGTATCCCATTGGAGCCCCCCTCATCGAGGACATCCGCAAAGCCATTGCCAACCCCGAGGAGGGCACGGTCGGCGGCCGCGTCGTAGCCTCCCAGAAGAAGAAAAAAGTCATGCTCTGGTCTGCGATCTCAGTGATCGCACTGCTGCTGGTAGCAGTCGCCATCCTGAGCCTGTCCGGCAACAAGGACAAGCAGATCACCAATACCGCCATAGCGGAAGCCGCCTCTTACGAGGGCATCATCAGCAGCGCAGACTCGCTGATCCGCCAGGCAGAGCTTCTCAAGAACGGTCCCAACTACATCGAGACCACGGACGAGCAGACCACATTCCTCAAAAATGCCATAGCAGCGCTCGACAGCTCAGACCGCCTGAAACAGCGCTTCGTCGGCAGCGAACATATCGGAATGTTCAACAAGGACGAAAGGGTGGCCCAGCTGAGGAACACAATCAACGCAAAACTCGACTCCATGTTCAACGCCTGGAAAGGCTACGCGATGGACTCATATAACCTCTACAAGGTGACCCACAGCAAGTCGGAAGCCCGCAATGCAGTAGAATGCATCGAGCACGCCCTCTTCATCAAACCCAACGCCGAACTGGAAACAATAAAGACTAACCTCGACCAACAATGAAAAAACTTCTCAGTATTTTGATTGCAGCACTGCTGCTCATGCCCATTGCAGCATATGCACAGAAGTCATTCGACATGCGCTACAACGAAGCTGTCGAGTATTACACCACCAAACAGTACGACCTGGCGATCACTACCCTCGAAGCCGCCAAGAAGAGTCCAGGTGTAACCAGAGACCAGATTTCAAAGGCCAACATGCTCATCAACCAGTGCAACGCGGCCAAACGCAAGCTCAGTGACCTCAACCTGTCGAAAGAGCAAGTGAAGTTCTCAGGAGGGTCCGGCAAGGACAGCATCTATGTCACCGCCGGAAAAGCCTGGACAGTAACATCCAAGCCCGATTGGATCACTACTTCCACCGAAGCCGACGTGCTGTTCATAGAAGCTGACGCCAACCAGGAAAGCCAGGAGCGCCAGGGAGTGGTCGAAGTTTCAATGGGCAAAGAGCGCACGGCCTACATCCTCGTGACACAGGAGAAACGCTCAGACGTAATCCGTAAAGTCCATATCCAGTCCGATCCCGCCAGGGCCATCGTATTCATCGACCAGGAGAACGGCGTCCTCGCAGAGAACTTCTACCTCCCCACAGGAAGTCACAAGATCCGCCTGGAGAAGAACGGCTACGAGCAGAAAGACACCACCATCGTCGTCACTGCAGCAGCAAGCGAAGATGACCTGGACTTCCTCCTCAGCCTGAAACCCTCGTTCGCAATGATCCAGGTGAACATCGCCCCCGAGGAAGGCTATGTGTTCGACGCAGTGCCCAGGATGGACATCAGCGGCAGGCCGGTCGACCTGCACCCCACCCTGATCAACAGCTTCAACGTAGACCAGAACATCACCTACTACGAACTGTATGAAAACAACATAATCCCTCTGCAGCCCGGCCAGTATGTGATCCGCGTCGAGTCGGAAGGCTTCAAGATGGTGGCCGAGAGCGTCAACCTCGCCAAGGGAGAAAAGATGGTGCTGAACTTCTCGCTGCCTGCAATCAACGGTTTGCTTTCAGTCCAGGACGCCGAGAACGCCAAAGGCGCCAAAGTCTTCATCGACGGCAAGGAAGTCGGCGAGATTCCTCTCTACAACCTCAAGGTAAAGGCCGGCAACCACAAGATGAAAGTGGAGAAAGATTCATTCCTGCCTGAGAAAGACGAGTACCAGTTCACTCTGAACGAAGAGGAAATGCTCACCATGAACATTTCCATGAAGAGATATTCTACCTACAACCTGACTTCGGATCCCCCCTACTGCCAGGTTATCGTAGACGGCGAGAAAGCCGGCACCACCCCTCTCAAGCTCGTCCTGATAGAAGGTTCGCACACCATCAGGATGGAGAAGGAAGGCTATTTCGCACAGGAGCAAGGGGTTGACACCGACCTTGTAAAAGAGGAGCAGGATATCAACTTCACCCTCCCCAAGACCTATCCCCTGCTGATCTCTTCAGACCTCGAAGGCTGCAATATCACCATCTCAAGCGGCAAGGACGTCCTCATCAGCGATGTCAAGACTCCGTCCACCGTCGAGATCCCTGTCAGCAAGAAACCTTACAGGATCAAGCTTACCCGCGGCAACGACTTCTCTACTGCTTACAAGGGCTGGTTCTTCTATACCAAAGGCCAGAAAGACCATCTGAAGCTCAACACATATTCTATCGAAGGCTTCCAGGGCCTCGGAGTCAACTACTACCTCAAGAGACCTGCTCCCTACTTCGGCAGCACTGAGCTCGCCAAGAGCTACCAGCGCATCGGCGACGCAAGCCTTGCCAAGATGCGTCTGTTCGACGGTCTGACCACATCAGTCGTTAAAACCACCCTGTTCGCAGAGACCAACCCGCAGGAGAACATCCACTATCCCGGCAAGGAAGTCAGCGGCGGAGACTACAAGAACATAAGCTTCATCCCTGCTCTGACCATTCTCTTCCTGAACGGCGAGTTCCGCGTCGGCGGCGGTGTGCATAACCTCGGCGACGTCAACCTGCTGGCGACTTACGCATGGTATCCCAACGTGTCAAGCTTCATCCCGATGACCCACATGTCAGGCCATGACATATTCCTGGGCGCCGAGATCAGCTCACGTATTCCCATCTTCAACGCCAACATCCGTTTCGGTCTCCAGTCATTCTACGGACAGGCCAACATCTGCCGTCCCACTGCCAATACGACAGCGTCAGGCGGCAATGCCAAGAGCCGCTTCGGCGACCCCGTATCTTACGTAGTGCCGCTGAGCCATGCCGAATTCGTAGTAACGATCGGATTTACACTCGGAACCAAGGACAGCAAAGGAAACAGCGTCCTGAGAGTATTCTAGATTTAGACCTTATTGCCTGACCTTCCCCAGAATAAGGGGAATGGCCAGCATAAGGAAACTGTCGTATTTCAGATTGTCAGGATCTATACGGCGCAGATCCCAGTATGAGCACAGGTCAAGGTGTGCAGGGTCAGCTGCGTCCTTCTTCATCTGTTTGCAGAATGAGCTCTTCTCCGAACCGAAGAGAGTCTCGTACTTGTTTAACTCCGGGTTGCTGTACGGGCGGAAACCCATGATGAGCTTCTCGACAACCCAGCGGCAGTGCTCGCTGAGTGACAGAGCATAGTTATTCCGCTCCCATATCGTCCTCCTCTCCTTTTCGCTGAGCCTGCCTGCAGGATACTGGCTGACGACAGCCCTCTCCCTTGATTCGAAACAGTCGGTGCACATTATGTCGGAAATGCCATTGCGGACGGTGACAGGACTGTTCTCCCAGGCAGGAGTGACGAGCGTGCGGGCCTCGGTGTCATTGAAAAGCAGATAGCGGAAGGTGTCGAGGGCCTGGACGTACCTGCCGGCGCCGAAGATATCCTCATGCGGAAGATTGTCTATTACACCGCCCAGAATGTAGGCATGGCTTGCAAACAGAGCCTTGCGGGTGTCGATGGAGAATACCTCTTCCTGAGGCCTGTCGGCCACGAAGGCTTTGACGTCGTCCTCGGTGATCCTGATGGCATCCGCATCATCGCCACACTCCTTTACTATCTCAATATCGATATCGATGTAGGAATCCTCGTTGAAGACCTTGCCGGCTACTGAATACCTGCACACCTGCAGCAAGTTGCTGAGATACTCCTCCTTCTCCAGCTCGGAAACTATGTCGGCGCCTTCCCGGGCACTTATGATGGTGATGACGGTCCTGTTCCTGCAGACCTTGTTTCCGAACATGTCATACTCGACATAATTCAGATAGTGGGCGTACAGGCAGAGGAAACGGACGACAGAAAGCATAAGGGGGCTGTCGCCGTCGACAATGACGTGCAGGTGACCGGGCATGCCGGGCACGAAGGCGACATCTTTCAGACAGTCCAGGACATAGGCCCTGGCCATGTACCAGTCGGCCACAGTCTGCTCCGGAAAGGCTTCGTTGCTGCCTTTGCGTTTGAGAAACTCAAAGGGACGCTCCCTCAATACAGCTGCTTTCATTGTTGCATCATACTCTCAAAATTGTAAGCAGAAGGGCTCTGGTACAGCCTCAGGTCGAACCAGTTCATCGAAGTCATTACATGCTCGATGATACGGGACTTCTGCCACTCGAAGCAAGACCAGTTGCTGTCTGTCAGGAAGGCATATACCTCGAGGGCCATACCGGTGTCTTTATGTTCAGTCCAGTGCACGAACAGCCTCGGCAGCTGGGATACGTGAGAGTCGCTCAGGAGCCAGTGGTACAGATAGAGCCTGAAAAGCTCGGCATTGAGGACGCCCGGCCGGATATCTTCTTCCTGGAGGAAACGAGCGATGTCGTGCTCGCCGGATTTGATGGCAGAAAGCTCCGCATCGGTGACAGGTCTTATCTTTTCGGCGTCCAAAGTGAATGTAACTTGCATGTTACGTCCGTATGTTTTGCCGTCGGACATGTTCTGCAGGTTGACGAAATGCTCTGACTGCAAGGTATTTATGGGAATCGTAGAAGTTGTGGTGTCCCAGTTGTAGAGAGTGACGTTGGTCAGAGTCACTTTCTTGACCACGCCGTCCACATCAGACTTGGGCACGCGGATCCAGTCGCCTATGTTGAGCAGATTGTGCTTGCGGTAATGGATAAAAGCGGCAGCTCCTTTGATCTTGTCCTGGAAAATCCAGGCCAGCACGCTGCCCGCGATTCCGAAAGGAACGGTGAACTGCTGGTTGCTGCGGATGTCGATTATCAGGATGGCGCCGATGATCCAAACACCGATGGCGATGAGGATCCATATCTGGCACCATGTAATCCTGTGCTCCTTCCTCAGCAGACTGTTGATGTCCGTAAGATTGTTGCATACGGCTATCACATCGCCCACGCAGAAAGTCAGGATCGCCAGCTTGAGCAGCTTCAGCCAGTTGTCGCTCATATTGTCTGACAGGAACACCAGAGCCAGGATAGCCAGAATCGCACATACCGACCATAACCAGTTTTTCAAAACTGCCTTCCATATCTGACGGGCCAGTCTGTCAGGAGACATGTTCTTCTTGTTATTGCCCATATTATCGTTTGTCTATCTTAAATCCCATTTTAACAATCAACTTGATCGCATTCATAGCAGTGGCCCTGTCGTAATCCTTGTCGGCCTCTGCAAGCTCGCTGTACGGGAGCAGATTCGGATGCTGCAACTTGGCATCGTCACGCACGGGGCCCCATGTCCAACCTTCAGCCATGCGGTTGGCAGACCAGACCTCATGGGTGTTCTCTGCGATCTCTTCCGTGAGTTCCGTAAGGCTCGCGGGGAGCGTCACGTCGCTGAGATCGGCCGGAGCGGGCTTGTAAGCCTTCGCTGCCTCTTCCTTTGTCCTGTCCTTTGCCATAACCCTATGCTTCGCCTGTGAATCCCAGGGGCGGAACGACGGGGTGCGGAATGTTGGGGAGCTTGATCTCGCCGTGCTCCTGTTCGTACTTGCTGATGTTGTCCTGGAGAGCCTTGAGCAGGCGTTTGGCATGCTCGGGGGCCATGATGACGCGGCTGAGCACCTTGGGCTTGGGAGCGCCGGGCATCAGCTGCACGTAGTCCATGATGAATTCGCTGTGCGAATGGGTGATGATGGCAAGGTTAGTATAGACGCCCTGCGCTATATCGGGACTGATCTCGATATTGAGTTCTTTCTTCGGAGTGTCCATAGTATGATATTATTTGGCGATAGCGACTGAACGCGTCTCGCGGATAACTGTAATCTTAACCTGGCCCGGATAGACCATCTCTTCCTGGATCTGCCTTGCTATCGAAGCTGACAGCTCCTCGCACTCGGCGTCTGACACCTGCTCTGCACCTACTATGACGCGGAGCTCGCGGCCGGCCTGGATAGCGTAGGTCTTGGTAACGCCCGGATGGGCAAGGGCAATGCCCTCCATGTCCTTCAGCCTGCGGATGTAAGACTCGATGACCTCACGGCGGGCGCCGGGACGGGCGCCTGAAATGGCGTCACCGACCATCACGATCGGAGCGATGAGCGAAGCCATCTCGATCTCCTCGTGGTGGGCGCCGATGGCATTGCAGATCTCCGGTTTCTCCTTGTACTTCTCGGCGATCTTCATACCCATGAGAGCGTGAGGAAGCTCAGGCTCCTCTTCGCAAACCTTACCGATATCGTGGAGAAGACCAGCCCTCTTGGCAGCCTTCACGTTGAGGCCCAGCTCGGCGGCCATGGTGGCGCAGAGATTGGCAACCTCGCGGGAGTGCTGCAGAAGGTTCTGGCCGTAAGAGCTGCGGTATTTCATACGGCCGATGAGACGGATGAGCTCGCTGTTCAGGCCGTGTACGCCGAGGTCGATGCAAGTGCGCTTGCCGGTCTCAAGGATTTCCTCGTCGAGCTGCTTCTTGACTTTGGTCACAACCTCCTCGATGCGGGCGGGATGGATCCTTCCGTCGACGACCAACTGGTGGAGTGCGAGCCTGGCGACTTCCCTGCGGACGGGATCGAAAGCTGAGAGAAGGATGGCGTCCGGGGTGTCGTCGAC
>JAFZTP010000012.1 GCA_017618815.1 Bacteroidales bacterium
CGACGCCCAGATCAACACGGCGCTCATGTACGAGCTGCCGCTGCTGAAGTACTATGCAGAGCCTCTGCTGAGGCGCATCACTCCGAACAGCCCTGCCTATTCGGAGGCCGTCCGCCTGCTGAAGTTCCTGGATTATATAGTAGCCTTGCAGCCAAATGAAATCGCGGCAATCCCGCCGACTTCGATCATGAGGGAGTTCATCGGCGGACAGACTTTGTAGTATGAAAACCTTTTTCTAAACACTTTATACTATGAGTACATTGATCTACATCGCGGGCATAGTTCTTGCCGCCGTCGCAGTTCTTGACATCATCAAGAAGCCTATCAAGACAAGCGGAAAGATAATCGCTTCAGTCATCCTTCTGCTGACCAGCTGGATCGGTCTTATCGTCTACTACCTTTACGCCAAGGACCACCTCACCGAGTGGTTCAAATAATATAGCCGTGCTTGATGAGGTCGGATTTTGTCTGGATGGGGAAGGTGTAGCCATCCTTTAGCAGGAAGAGCTCGTCCGACACGGGCAGAAGGGCCTCATACATGTGGTCGGAGACTATGATTCCCTTGCGTTTCTTTTCCGCGAGGATGAGGTCCTGTATCTTCTCCACGTCCTTCGGGGCGATGTTGGAGAACGGTTCGTCCAGTAGGCAGAATTCGGATGCAGACCTAAGTACAAGGTATATTTCCGCTAGCCTGGCCTCTCCCCCGGAGAGTTCATGGAAACGCTTTCCCTGTTTATTCAGGAAACGTACGTCAAACGACACCAGACCGTCGTAATCGACATGGTACAAGTCAAACGCTTCCCCCAGCGTCATCCTAGGCGGCATGAACAGGCCCTGGGGAAGATACTTGACCCTTTTGCCGATGTTGCCGTAGTCGGTATCCATCTCATCGTTGAACCGCACGGACAGGTTCTGGGCCTTGATCCCGCCCATTATGCACCTGAACAGGCAGGATTTTCCGGCCCCGTTCCTTCCGAAGAGGCCGGTAACCTTGCCGGTCTCGGAAGTAATGAACGCACTCTGGAGAACGGTCTTCTGACCGAATTCGAGATGTACGCTGTCAACCAGCATCTTATTAATCCTATCTGACGACATTTCCGATACAGCATGAAATGGTTATCAGGGCAATGAAGAACGAGAACTCCGTCACTACCGGGATCAGATAGTACTCGATCTTGCTGATGCCCAGGTTCAGATAGAAATAAATCGTATGCTTGTTCTGGAACGACTCGCAAAGATACAGGATTACTGGTATGCATAACAGTTTCATCGTTATGCATACCGGTATCGCCACGGGATAGAAGAAGCACACTATGGCGGCAGCAATGGAAAACAATGCCGATATCACATAGAAATGCACTCCGTATCTTTCCGAGAGACGTATTTTCTGTATCAGAGTCATCAGGACAGTTCCTTATTTGCGGATTTCACGAAGAGAGATGGCAAAACCTCCGGAACGTGCCATATGAAGGTTCAGCCTTGACTTGGAATTCACCGTCTTGCGGGTGATGGTATAGGCCTGAGGATTGGTCTCGAAATCGGCATCAGGAGCATCCGAATAGATGACTGCCTCATACTTGACCTTAGGCTGGAGGAAATCCAGGGCCACCGTAATGTCACGGGCTGACTCATCCGTGATGCCGCCCACATACCATACGTCACGTGCCACTGCTCCCTCGAGGTCAGCCGAAGTGGCATCCTCTCCGAGAGCATACACAAACCTTGCGGCACCGCTGAGGGCATCCTTCTTTCCGTCAGCAAGGGAAGCCACGCCCTCCTGGGACTTGTTGAGAGTAGAAAGCTTAGGATGACGCGCAGTCACCACATAAGCGCCCGGCTCGGCGGCGAGGTAAAGGCTCTTGTCCCAGTCTACTGCCACATCCTTGATGAACTGGAACGCATCCATGAAAGGAGCATAGTGCTCAGGAAGGTCTGCAGCCATCTGGAGAGGCGAATAGAAAGTAACGTAGAGACCCAGCTGGTTGCAGATGGTCATGCGCATACGGCTGCGATCTCTCGGATTCAGCTTGCTCATGTCCATCTCGAAAATACCCGGAGTATAGTCCATAGGACCGCCCTGCAGACGCGTGAACGGCAGGATGGTAGTATGGCCCGGATTGATATCCGAACGGAACTCGGTACCCATCGCAGACTCGTTGCCGATCATGTTAGGATATGTCCTGCAGAGACCGGTAGGACGCACTGCCTCATGGGCGTTTACCATGATATGTTTTTCGGCGGCTTTCTTGATGCAGAGAGCATAATGGTTGATTATAGGCTGGCTGTAATGGTGCTCGCCGTAAGGGATTATATCCCCCACGTAACCGCTCTTAACGGCATCATAGCCATACTCGTTCATGAGATCGTAAGCCTTGTCGATATGACGCTCATAATTGACGGTAGACGAAGAAGTCTCATGGTGCATTATGAGCCTGATGCCCTTTGAATGAGCATAAGCATTAAGGCCAGGCAGGTCGAAGTCAGGATAAGGAGTCACGAAGTCGAAGACATAATCCTTCTGGCAGCCGAACCAGTCTTCCCAGCCCTCGTTCCAGCCTTCTATCAGCAAGGCGTCGAATCCGTTCTCGGCTGCGAAATCGATGTATCTGCGCACATTCTCATTGTTGGCGCCGTGGCGGCCGTGAGGCTTGGCCTTGGAATAATCGGTCTTTCCAAGCTGGACTGACGGGAAGTCATTTGTATATGACCAGAGGCTCTTGTTGGTGATCATCTCCCACCATACGCCCATATACTTGACAGGGTGGATCCAGCTGACATCATCGAGAGCGCATGGCTCGTTGAGATTTAGGATGAGCCTTGAGGCGAGCACCTTGCGGGCGTCGTCGGTGACCATCACTGTCCTCCACGGAGACTTGCACGGAGCCTGCAGACGGCCCTTCACGCCTTCTGCGTCAGGGGTGAGCCATACATGAAGCTTCATCTCGTCTGCCTTGAGCTCGAGGTTGGCGGTAGGGAAATCCACGACCTCGGCTTCATGGATATTGATATACAGGCCGTCGTCAGTCTTCATCTGGAGAGCGGTCTGCACTGAATTGACAGGCACGAAACTCTGGGAAGCATTGTATGTACGCGCCTTCTCAAGAAGGGCTCCGACTTCCGAAAGACGGCTTTCAGTATAGTTGTATTCCTGGGTGTCATAGTCTCCCGGAATCCACCACGCAGTGTGGTCCCCGGTGAGTGCAAACTCAGTCACCTCCTCGTAAATCTTGAAATAGGTCAGGGCGTTTTCCATCGGGAACTCATACCTGAAGCCGAGACCGTCGTCGTAGAGGCGGAAACGGATTATCATCACCTTTCCGGACTTCTGTTTGAGAGTTATGGCCATCTCATTGTAATTGTTCCTGATTTCGGATTCCTCTCCCCAGACCGGAGTCCAAGTCTCGTCGAAAGTACTTCTCTTTACATCCGCGGTCTCGAAGCCGTCAAAAAGGCTGGCCGGTCCTCCGGGGCCCCTGAACGGAATCTTGTGCATGCCCGGAGTATTCTTATACTTGAGAACGAAACCCATCTGGCTGTCAAGGATCACCTTCTTTCCCATATAGGACAGAGAATACACAGGCTCGCCCTTCTCGCCAAGGCTGAAGGTGAGTTCAAGGTTTCCGTCCGGGCTCTTCAGGACTTCTCCGGCATGGGCGGCACATGAGATAACCACAGCCGCAATCAACATCAACAATACTTTCTTCATACTACTAACTGTTCAAAAAATGTTAAGTTTAATCTTATCTGCTGAATTCAGCTACTAAAGCCTTCCCGGCAGGGACTGCCTGTCCCTCCGAGAGTGTCATGCTTTCTCCCGTGAGCACATTCCGTGCCTCCACATAAGCAGGTACGAGCTCAGAATAGTGGCTCCAAGGAACCTGAACCTCATGGTCCGTATTGTTTATGAACACGAACACTGCGTCGGTATCGTCGTAGCGGAAATAAGCGTAGGTGTTGTCCCTTCCGAGAAAATGCATCGTCTTTCCATCATGGATCACTGCCTTGTCCTTGCGCCAGTTAAAAAGGCGCGCAGTATAGTCATGCAGGTCCGCAGACAGGACGTCGCGACCGTTCTCATCGAACAGATTGACCTTGTCCTCAGCCCAGCCGCCAGGGAAATCCACTCGCCTGGCCGGGTCGCTCTGCTCTCCGTTGAAAGAAGTGAACATCATCTCGTCGCCGTTGTAAAGCTGCGGGATGCCCCTCATGGTGGCAATCATGGCAAGGCCCAGCTTAAGCTTGTCCGGATTCTTGCCCAGGACATCTCCGACGCGGGCATGGTCATGATTGGCAAGGAATATCATCATGTTTGAAAGGTCATGATATACGAAATCATGGCTGAGGCAATCATAGACACGAGCCATTCCCTGGCCCCAGCCCGGATTGTCCCCGCTCTCGCAGAGGGCTCCGACGACCGCTTCCTGGACCGGGAAGTCCATCAGGCACGGCAGATGGGAGTTGAAGCCATCCTTGTTCTCGTTGTCGGCCTGCCAGTAAGCCAGCTGAGGATGCGATGACACCCAGCACTCGCCTACAATATTGATGTCAGGATATTCATTGCGAACGGCAGAGCACCACTCGCTCATAGGATCCTTCTCGTTGTAAGGATATGTGTCTACCCTCAGGCCGTCAAGGCCGGCGTACTCTATCCACCAGATTGTCCATTGCTGGAAATACTTCAGAACGAAAGAATTGTCCAGGTTCATGTCAGGCATGGACGGCACGAACCAGCCGCTCTCCTGGAGGTTGAGGTCATATTTCGAGGCGTTCGGGTCCATGTTGGTCGAAAAAGCTACGTTCGAACCGGTGAACTCCGGGAAGACATGGATCCAGTCCTTGAAAGGAAGGTCCTCCATCCACCAGTGGGCGGTGCCGCAGTGGTTGGTGACTATGTCCATGATAATCTTTATGCCCTTTTCATGGGCCTTGGAAGCCATCTCTTTGTAGAGAAGGTTACTTCCGAATCGAGGGTCGATATGATAATAGTCGCCGCAGGCGTAACCATGATATGAGCCTTCAGGCTCGTTGTCCACGAGCAGCGGAGTGATCCAGATTGCAGTTGCACCGAGTCCGGCGATATAGTCGAGATGGTCGATGATGCCCTGGATGTCACCGCCGTGGCGGCCTCCGGTGAGGCTGCGGTTGCCTTTCTCGGCCATTCCGTAAGCGGAATCATTCGAAGGATCCCCATTGGCGAACCTGTCCGGGAAGACCTGATAGACCATGTCCGCCGTGGTGAAGCTCTTGCGTGAAGCGGAACCCTTTTCGCGGGCGGCTATCTGATATGGATGACGTACCTCGCGGTCACCGTCCGTGAATACCAGAGTATATTCTCCCGGCTTTGCAGAAGCTGAGATCTCCACGTCTACGAAAAGAAAGTTCGGGCTGTCTCCGGGAGTCACGTTCTTCACGGACACTCCCGATCCGCCCTCGATGCTGGCCTTGAATGATGCGATTCCGTCGCCTTTGACCATGAGCTGGAGAGGCATCTTCATGCCGGTCCACCAGCTCAGAGGCTCGACTCTGTCGATCTCCGGGACTTCTCCCCTTGTCAGCACCATGTAGCCCCATGGGGCGAGGGTCATGGACAGGGCCGGGGTAATCCTCACGCCTGAGAACAACGATGTGTACTCACCCTCGAGAGGGACGCTGAATGTCTGAGCCTCGGCAGAAAGGTTTGCAAGTACCACGACTTCGTTTGAGCCTAGGGTCCTCGCGTATGCGATCACATCTTCAGGAACACTCTCGATAAAGCGGATGTCGCCTCCTCGCTCTCCGGCCTGAAGTGCAGGATTGCGATGGCGCAGCTCCACGAGTTTCTTGAAGAATGCGGTGTATTCATTTTCCGACCAGTCGGCTATCGGGTCTTTCTCGAAGAACTGGAGACGGCGGGTAATGCCGATTTCCTGGCCCGTGTAGATAAGCGGCTGGCCCTTAGGGAGAGTGAAGCAGATCACTTCCATCACGTTGGCGGCCGCTCCCATTCTCTCGAATTCGCTTCCTGCCCATGAGTTCTCGTCATGGTTTGAAGTGAACATGAGACGGAAACCGTCCTTGCCCATGAGGCTGTCGTCCTCATGGATATATTTGCGGATGGCAGGGGCCTTTGCCTTGCCCTGTGCTATGTCATTGAGCAGATGATGAAGTTTCCATGCATAGGAAGCATCGAAACCTGAGTTGTCTCGGCTGAGCTTATCGGTCTCGGCTTCGGCGAGAAGATATGCCTGAGGATAGTCCCTGCGGATGCCGGGAAGGATTCCGTACCAGAAATCGGCAGGCATCTCGGCCGCAGCGTCACAGCGGAATCCGTCGACGCCTTTGTCGAGCCAGAACCTCATGCAGCTGTCCTGGGCGGCCCACACTTCCTTGTTGGCATAGTTCAGGCTGCGGGTATCGGTCCAGTCATACTCGTACACGGCGTTTCCGAGAGAATCCCTCTCATAGAAGTCTGCCGGCTTGCCGGTCATCCAGACATTGTCCGGAGCGGTCTGGTTGGCAACCCAGTCAAGAATCACCTTGAAGCCCATGGAGTGGGCCTCGTCAAGGAGAGACTGGAAGTCTTCCATGGTACCGAATTCCGGATTGGTGCTGCAATAATCGGATATTGCGTAATATGAGCCAAGGCTGCCCTTGCGGCCCTCGACGCCTATCTTGTACATAGGCATCAGCCAAAGTACGTCGACTCCGAGTTCCTTGAGTCTCGGGAGCTGCGCCTCGACGGCAGCGAACGTGCCCTCTTCGGAGAACTGGCGGATATTGATTTCATAGACCACAGAATTATAGGCCCATTCAGGATGGGTCGCAATGGTCTTTTCAACATTGCTCCGGCAGCCTGCCAGCGCAACGATCGCGGCAACTGCGGCGAGTAAAAGTCTTTTCATATTTTTTTGTTATCTATAGTTCAAATACAACTGAAGAGTTCGCCCCGAGTTTGAGCGAAGTTCCATCGACGTATGCAGTGCCGAGAAGGGCCACGCAATGTGCCATGCTGTCGTCCACCTCTATCGTCTTGTCGGAGTTGGCTACGTTATGGATGACCAGGAGCTTGGAGTTGCCGGATATCATATACCACGATGCGATTGCAGGGTCTCTAATTGATGTGGCGCTCATCTCTCCTTCCGCAAGAGCCGGATAGGTATTGCGGAGGGTCGAGAATGTCTTGTATACATTCAGCAGGGATGCCTCGTCGGCGAGCTGGGTTTCAACAGAAATTGAAGCGGTCAGCATGCTTTTGTCAATCTTTGAGCCGAGGCGCTTTGAGGCCAGGCTTGAGCTGTTCTTGTTCCACATCATAGGAGTACGCACATACTCGTCTCCGGAAGCCTTGGTACCCCAGTATCCGAGTTCTTCTCCCTGGTAGATGA
Source organism: Bacteroidales bacterium (assembly GCA_017618815.1). Taxonomy (GTDB): domain Bacteria; phylum Bacteroidota; class Bacteroidia; order Bacteroidales; family UBA932; genus Cryptobacteroides. The sequence continues at coordinate 7,365 of JAFZTP010000012.1, forward strand.
ACGGTCTTCCCCCGGCGGTAAGGAGGAATGCCGCAGCCTGTTTCTCCTTAGGGAGAGACTTCCCGAGATCGCTGGCGGCCCTGTCCTCGTCGTGGTTGGACAGCTTGATGCCAGGGACGGCATCGCTCCTGCGGGCCTTGTAGCTGTTGTGGTACCCGATTATGTCTGACACGAAGGTGCCTGCGCTCCTGTTGTTAAGGACATTCTTGAGCTTCCACCAGAAGCTGAACTCGAAGACTGACGGGAGGCCGTCGTAGTAGCTGTAGGTTGCCGGAGCGTCACTGAACACTTCGCCGACCATGAAGATGTCTCCGCTGTTTCCCGCAGCCTTATAGGTTGCATTGCAGTGATCGTACCACTTGTCAAGGAAAGTCGGGTTCTCGGAGGATGTCTCGCTCCAGTAAATATGCTTGACGGCATCGAGACGGAGTCCCGCTACGCCCATGTTGATCCATTTGTCCGCAGATGAAGCCAGGTCGATGAAGGCCTTTGACTTGTCTGCCTCGTCAGCTGCCCCATAGTTGAAATCAGCGAACCAGTCAGTCCAGAAATGGGAATGATAATAGGTCGCAGCTTTGAACACAATGTCAGCAGCTTCGGTATTGTTGAGTACATATGGCTCTCCGAAGGTGATTATGCTTCCGGCCTTTCCGCCATACTTGGTACCGTTGTCCCAGGTTTCACTCGACGTCCTTATGAGGAAGCCCCAGTCAGAATTGAAATCGACAACGATATGGTATTTTCCGTCACCGTCATCTACGAAAGCCCGGCATTTATCGTCATTGCCATAATAGATATATTTCTCCGACGAGCCCATTTCGACTGCAGCATCTGTTTCGGTAACAGTCACTACCGGAGCAGAATCGCTCTTCCAGTCAAGGTCGAAACGGAATCTTCCTTTTGCTCCCAGGTCGGCGTCTCCGAGCGGGAACCACTGGCCAGCATCATATCCGGTCTTAGGGAACATCGCGAAGAGGCCTGCCTTTATGTCTCCTGACGGATTCTCGGAGAATATGTAATAATCCCTGTAAGGGCTGGTCTCGTCAGCGGCAGCCTCAAGGAACCAAGGGTGCTTGCTTCCGGAATGGTTGAGCACATAGTCAAGATAGATGTCGATGCCCTTTGCCTTGGCGGCTGCCAGGAGATTGCGGAAATCAGCCTCCGTGCCGTATTCCGGATTGAGGGAGAAATAGTCCAGGACATCATATCCATGATAAGACATTGCCGGATGGACAGGCGAAAGCCAGAGGGCGGTCGCGCCCATCACGTCTGAAAGATAATCCAGTTTCGATGCGATTCCGTTGAAATCGCCGATGCCGTCGCCGTCGCTGTCGGCAAAGCTGTACACAAGTAGCTGGTATGTGGTAGATGCGCGCTTGTTTCCGTCGAACTGTGCAGGGCTGGCGGAAAGCGCAACCATGTTGTCTGCAAGCTGGCTTACAGATACGGTGACATCCGGAGCTCCTGAGACGGAGATGCGGATTGAACCGGTGCGTTCGTCCGAGCCCGCATTCTCGTCAGCGGTGACGGAAATGGAGCCCTTGCCTTTGCCGGAAGTCTTGTCAAGATGGAACCAGGTGGCGGACGGGGTTGCTGTCCAGTCTCCGGTAGTGCTTACGGCGATAACTTTTGTGCCGTTGGCTTTTGGAGCAAAGGTGACGGTTGTCGGGGTTGCCGAGAGGGTGACCTTTACGTCCGGTGTCTCTTTGCTGTTGCCGCCACAGGAGCTCAATACCGCAATGATTGCGGCTACAGTCAATATATACTTTAATATCCTTTTCATATATAGTATTTTTTTGTTCCCGACAAAGGTACTGACGGTCCGGAGACCGTGGCCGCCCGCGGCCATCGTGAGCGGGAGGGGCCCAGCCGTCAG
>JAFZTP010000013.1 GCA_017618815.1 Bacteroidales bacterium
ATTTCGAAGCTGTATTATCCTTTTATCCTCGCCGGGTTTGCGCTGCTGGCGATTTTCTTCCGGTATCCGCGTAAATATTCAGGTTCTTAGGCTATGGGTGGTAATCGTAAACAGGGGCTGGTGCTTCAGGTTCCGGGAGGAGAGACCGAGGTCCTTCTCCATGCTTGTTGTGCCCCATGTTCGGGGGCGATAATCGAGATCATGCTCAGACAGGGTATCCGCCCGACTGTTTTCTATAGCAATTCGAATATTTTCCCTCTTGAGGAGTATGAGATCCGACGGGAGGAGTGCCGTCGCTATTGCGCTGCGAACGGTCTGGATTTCATCGATGATGATTATGACCATAAGGACTGGCAGAGTGTTGCGAAGGGGCTGGAACATGAGCCAGAAAGGGGGGCTCGCTGCCAGGAGTGTTTCAATTATCGGCTCCGGCGTGCTGCGGCTTATGCCCATTCGCACGGCTTCCATGTGCTTACGACGACTCTGGCATCTTCGCGCTGGAAGAATCTGGACCAGGTCAATCGCGCTGGGGAGCTGGCCTGCGCTGGATATGATGATGTGACTTGGTGGGCGCAGAATTGGCGCAAGGGGGGACTGCAGGAGCGCAGGGGAGAAATCATCAAGGAGATGGATTTTTATAATCAGCTTTATTGTGGATGCGAATTTAGCATGCGTTAGTTGGCTGTTTTAATGAGAATTGGACAAAAAGTTCAAAATAATTTTGCAGTTTGTCAAAACTATTGTACATTTGCAGTCCCGTTTGGGAAAGACGGCCCATTATTGAGATATGGTGTAATGGTAGCACTACAGATTCTGGCTCTGTCAGTGAGGGTTCGAATCCTTCTATCTCAACAATTTACAGCCAAGCGCTAAAAGTCGCGCACGAAGTGCCCGACTTTTTTAGTGAAAAGACGAAAGCCCGCAAAGCGGGCGGCGACTTTTAAAAACTATGATGGCGAGGTAGCTCAGCTGGTTAGAGCGTCGGATTCATAATCCGGAGGTCGTGGGATCATGCCCCACTCTCGCTACTAAGATACTCACAAATCTATTATATATAAGAGACTGCCCTTCGCGGCGGTTTTTTGTTTTTATACCCCCTCTCTCCCGCACCGTCGCCCAGCTCTCGTGCAGTCCGCCAGCAGTTTTAGCCCTACACTTGTCTTCGAACCCAAAGGTGAGCCAATCACTGCACCTGACACGGTCTTCTGGATTGGATGGGCTCTAAAAGAGAGGTGTAAGTATGAGTTCTGAAAGGAGTGGCGTAAGGATCGGGCCCCGGAAGGCATACAAATGGGAAAAAGATATACCGCCTGGACGGTTCCGGCATCGGGCGAAAGATCGATGGGGAAGGGCGCCAGGCGGCTTTTTAATAGCAGCAGATGCTGCGGCTATTTGCAGATGATTGCGTTAGGGACGATGCGTTCGCCTTCATGGTCGAACTTTTTGTTGTCGTAAGGATGGTTGATTACGCCATCCTCTTTGGTCCAGATCGTGGAGGAACCGCCGCCGTCGAAGTTCAGGGCCTCGTAAAGACCGAGAGACTCGCAGAGTACGGTAAGCTCATGAATGCTCATTCCTTCGCCCTGTCCGGGGAAACGTCCGTCAGTGACTATGAAATAGATCCAGCCGTCCGTGGTGTATCCCAGGAGAGTCCTCGGATGACGCTGAGCGTAGAATTTGCGATAATTTCTCGAGCCGTCATTTTCATATATCACAGGCAGGCCCTCTTCCATCAGCACCGGTCCGGAGACTATGGCCTCGCGCCAACCTTTTGCAGCCTTGGCGGTATTCAGGGAGTCGACAGAAACGATATCTACCTTCCTTCCTTTCTTGTCCTGAATCCTGAAGATACCATTGCAACGGTAGGACCCGTCAGTAGTGACGTCGCAGAATACCTTGCCTTCATCCTTGACATATGTTACCGGCATAAGAGTCTGTACGTTGAAGTAACTTCCGTTGATTGCGGCAATCGCACGGGTGTCCTCTCCAAAACGGCTGGTAATCGCCGCGTCAGGGCCGTCTTTCTCTACTACGGATACGACATGGTCACGCATAGGGAAACGTACCATGGAGATGCACTGTGTGCTTCCGAAGACATTGACCGATGCGGAACCAGCTTCGGCTTTGGTGTCTCCGACCGGTTTCCAGCCCCAGTCGGTAGCCTTCAGCACGGCCAATGGTTCCTTTACACGGACGTTTCGCTTGGAAGCGCGGACAATCGGCATGTAATGCTCCTTGAAATCGTTCCACCTGTAGTATGGACCGCTGACAGCCTCAAGCGGAAGAGTGCCTTCCTGCTCGTTCTGAAGCACCTTTACAAGGATGTCTCCGCTGTCATTCCTATAGAATACGAGCTGCAGGGACGCTCCCATCGGGATGTTATAGCTTGGGAATATCTCAAGGCCCTCTTCAAAAGACGAGGTTGCGCGTCCGAACCCGTTTACATCCAGAAGGGCGAGAAGCGGAGCAATGCCTGAATCATGTCCGAAACGGAGCCTGAGCTGGGTGTTACCGGAAGCAATGTCTGCGTCGGCAGATTCTATGATCTGTCCGAGAGTGAATGCGGAGTAGTCCAGAGTCATGTTCCCTGAACCCTCGTAATTGGCGACAGATGCGAAGTAACTTGCGGAGAGGCCCTTCCATATCTTGTAGAGCTCGTCGGATGAGAATACGTCATCCAGGCAGCCATGGTCGTCGTCGAGGCAGTGGGTGCATGTGACTACTCCGTGGAGGGTCTCGATAAACTTCTCAGGAGTGACTTTCAGGTCCTTCTCGAGCACGTCAGGGCTGACAAAGAATTTACCTGCGATCTCCTTCCATGGAACGTTGGCCTCGAAGTAATCCTTCACGGCATCCTCGGTAGCCTTGTTGCAGCTGAATCCGCCCTTCATATAGTATGGATTGGAAGAGAGGCTTGGCTGCAGCCAGGAAGCATATTTTGCTGAAGCGTCTGCATTGAAATCAATGTCCTTGTCCAGAGACTGAAGACTGGAAAGGAAAGACCACATGCTCATGATTACCCTTGCCGATTCGGTCGATACCGCCTCGACGTGGGTAGGGCCTTCGAACACCTCAGGGAAGCGCTGGAACATGTGCTCAGCTATCTTGCGGTGCTGCTCTTTACCGATGCCGGTAAGATTGCCCTTGCTGTACCTTACTTTCTTGTAGAACTTCTCATAACGGGAGAAAAACTGTTTTCCCTCATCGGTAAGGAGTCCTTTCTCGGCGGCTTTCGCAAACCAGCCGTGGACTGCATCGTACTCGCTCGTACAATAACGTGCTCCATGCCTGCCGAAATGGCTTACATAGAAGGGTTTGTATCCTTCAGGAGCGGGGGTGAGGGACGATGCGTCTTTATAATCATACACATAGAATGAACCTGCTGCCTTGAGCGGGTCATTGATAATGGCTTCTTTGGAGCCCTGCGCGAAGCAGAGTTCCAAAGAGCCCACAACAAAAAGTAAAAGTACAGCTACTTTCTTCATAAATTTTTTACTTGATATATATTGCGGTTCCTACGGTACGGAGAGTCGGATTGTCCCAGTTCATAGGCTTCTCGCAAGGATGGTTGACGATTCCGTCTACTCCGTATCCGTCAATCCACATTGCGGTTCCGCCGCCTCCGTCGAGGTTGATGGCCTTGTAGCATCCAAGGCTCTTCATAAGCTTTGCTAGTACAGGAGCCTCCATTCCTACGGCCTGTTTCATAGGATCCGTAGATGTCCAGCGTCCGTCGACCGTCACCTGGATGACAGTGCTGCCGTCCTCGGTCACGCCGATAGCAGTGCGCGGATGGGTTGTGGCAATGAACTCTTCGTTCATGTCAAACTCCTGGATTACTCCGTCATAGACCAGCATAGGTCCTGCGCATCCGACATTCTGGTTAGGCAGGGCTGCCGCGTCATAATTGGTAGTCGTGCGCACGATGTCGAATACATTGTCGTCAATCGTGATAGCACCTTCCGTGATGTAGTAGTCCTGGTCGTTTGCCACTCGCTTGGTCACGCCGTCGATACGTACATAATGGCAGCAGGCCATAGGTCCGTTGGTGGCAACCAGAGGCTCTACGATGTCGCATTTGTCCCTGAGGTCCTGGCCATTTCCGTAATCATAGTACATTGCGATCCGGTTACGGGACGAAAGGGTAGTCTTCACGATATTGATGTTACGCATCTGACCCTCCCAGTTGTCATGGATCTGGGTCCATACGACTCCTTCGCGCAGGACGACGGTATTATAGGTAGCATTGCTGCTCACGATATCTCCTGTCCATCCGAAGGTGTCGTCCGAATAAACGGAAGTTCCGGATGCGCAGTGCTTTCCGTGATAAGCCCAGCGGCCATGGTCGTTGTCAAAGGTCGTGAGATTGGTTCTCGTCGCGTTGGCCTCCACCTTGGTTGTGTCAATCCTGACCAGCGGGCTTGAAGTGCCGTTGACGTCCGGATGGTCGTATTTCTTGCTAGGTACCCAATATGCGGTGAGTCGCATGCCAGGTTTACGATAGTTGTTCTTGAGCACACAGTTCGGATGAGTCCTGCCGACTATGGCGCCGCTGCTGTAGTTGCTCAGCGCATATCTGTCAGGCGTTATGACACCGTTCCATGCTATGCTGTTGGTGATGTGTACGTTTGATGTGTACACCTGACCGACAAGTCCGCCTGCGCCGGCTATGTTGCCTGCGGTGATGTTGCCGGAAGCGAAGCACCTGTCAAGAGTTACTCTGCTGGTGTTCTGGATGGTTCCGGCGATTCCGCCTGCAAAGCCCCATGCATGGACGTTGCAGCTGGACCAGCAGAGGGTTATGCTCGTAGTTCCGCCCGGCTCGACTATGCCCACGATACCGCCTGCATGACGCTTGTTGCCAGTGATTGTTACGGTTCCGGTAGTATGGCAGCGCTTGATGGTACCGCCAGACATGCTGGCCACGATACCGCCTGCGTAATGATCTTTTCCTGTAACAGTCGTATTTTCGACTGCGCAGTCCATGATGGTGAATGCTTTTTCAATGTGGCCGATAAGACCGCCGGCGAAACCGCCTTCGGTATTCACTGTGCTGTTGGTGACCTTTACGCCCTGGATGGTGCTGTTGGCAGTCTTGAGGGTTTTGGCAAGGGCTCCGATGGCAGCGTCGCCAGAAACTGCGGACTGATCAAGCCTGAGGTCATATACTTTTCCGTTGAGGTCGTCGAACAATGGAGCGTTAAGCTTCATGATGGTCTTTCCGTTTCCGTTGAGATCGACTTTCTTGGTACATGGCTCCGGGTTCAGCGGCGTCCAGTCAATCACATGCACGTCGATGTCGTCAACCAGCTTGAAATACTTGGTCGATCCCGCCGCAAGAAGTCCGGCCATAGCCTGCATCTGGCGTCTGTCACCGACAAGGTATGGATGAGCCTCGGAACCGTCGTCATCCAGTCCGGCGCTTCTGTTTATGTTTTTGCAATCCAGGGTGACTGTATGCGACGAGCCGGCCGGGATGGTGGATGCGGAGCCGTGCTTGCGATACGCCGTGTATTTGTTGGTGGCGTTCGTAGAAACCTGGAACTGGTAGAGAATTTCAGTTCCGGCCGGTATTGTAATGTCTCCGGCAGGGAGAGTGGCCGATACCGTGATGGTCTTGCCATTTCCCGGAACGCCAGGATTGCTGATGTTGATGGTGAGAGTCTTGCTGCCACCGAATATCTTTGACGATGCCTTTACAATGACTTTCTGTACGGCATTTGCGATCGAATGATTCGGAAGTTCAGCCTGGATGGTGAGATTCGAAGATGACAGCATCCTTCCTCCGTTGGCTTTTGCCCAGGCCTCGGAGAATACGGCTCCGTCAAATGTTCCGACCCCTTTCAGTATGGCTGAGTATGTCAGATGGTCCGTAGTGCCGACGGCTGTCTGTGTCTGTTCGGCAAGATTGTCTGAGTTTCCGCCGTTGAGATATATGTCATAGCTTGTCGCTCCGTCAAGGGCGGACGCGTCGGCTGTCGAGAATGTTGCCGTCGCCTTGCCTTTTCCAGATGAGTAAGAGAATTTCGCCGATCTGGATTCGTCGCCGGCGACTTTTACGATGATAATGTCAGTTTCTTCCCAGGCAGTTTTAGTTGCGCTGTCAGAATTGATGCCCGCTTTGGTGATGCCCTCGGCGGGGATGTTAAGTGTAATGTCGGTTGGATGGGCTTCTTTCGCCGAATCTTTGATTGTCGGCTCAAGCTCCTTGTTCGTACAAGCCCCAAGGAGAGCAGCTAAGGACGCTATGGCGAGAAGCTGCAGGCAGGTTTTTTTCATAATTAATTGGTATTAGTGTTAAAGTTGTCTTATGTGTTTATTCGATTGTGAATTCATTCAGCAGGCCTGCTTCGCCTTCTGAGACGGTGATGACTATTGCTATGTCGTTCTCACCGGTTTTGAGGAATGGACCTATGTTTTTCTTAAGCGATTTTCCGGTGAAATTCGCGACCTTGGCGCCGTTTACCCATACGGCGCATGATTCTCCTTCCCATTCTGTTATCCGTAATATGTGTTTCCCAATTTTCTCCGGAGCTTCATAAGTCTGGCTGTAGGATACTTCGCCTGAATAGAAAGGCAGTCCTTGTCCGGCAAGCGGAGCGACCTTCAGAGTCTTTGACGGAGCGATGCACCATCCGGTTTCGTCCGATGGAAGCACATTGAAGTCTCCTACGATGCAGGTCCGGGATATTTCCCCGTTGCCTGTCAGTTCTATGATGTTTTCTCCGTCACGGACCATTCCTGCAATCACATAGCAGCCGTCCGTCTCGTCAAACATATGACGTCTCTTGGATGGGAGAATCTCCTCTCCGTTCATCGTCACTGTCCAGTTTTCCGGCTTTTCACAGACAAAAATCGGGTTGGAGTCGCAAAGGCAGTTCTGGGATACGAAACGATATCGGACTGTCGTTTCGTCTGAATCAGGAGTCATTTCGCTGATTTCCAGCGGCATCCTGTTGATGTTGTAGCTTTCCACGCAAATCTCGGACACAGGCTTTATTTCACCAAACCGGCTCCCGCCGGTATGGCAGGAGCACGATAGGGTGAACAACAATAAAATATAACCGTAGCCGATTAAATTGCGCGGCATATTATTTCTTTAAATCACTTTTGACATATACTGCGTTTCCGGTAGCGCGGAGCTTGGTTCCATTCCAGTCCCAACGGTTTTCGGATACATGGTTCACGATGTTACGGGAGTTGCCCTGTCCGTAAACCCACATGGCTGTACCGCCGCCGCCGTCGAAGTTCATGGCCTTGTAGCAGCCGAGTCCTCTCATGAGTTTGCCGAGGAGTTCGGTGGACATGCCGATGGCAGTCTGCTCCTTAGGCCAGCCGCTCTTGGACCAACGTCCGTCCACGGCTACCTGGATCACAGTCTTTCCATCTTTTGAAAGGCCTATGGCTGTACGAGGATGGGTAGTTGTAAGCCATTCCTCAGTGTCGGCGGCACGCCATTCGTCAGTGATCTTCTGGACTTCGCCTTCCCATACGAGGAGAGGACCAGCGCAGCCTACGTTCTTGTTAGGAAGTTTCTGTGCGTCGAAGTTGTCCTTGACCTTTACGATGTTGACTTTGCCGTCGTCAATTGTTATGGCGCTGTTTACAACCCATGGCTGCCTTTCGTCAGGTGTATGCTTTATCACTCCATCCACGCGAACGAAATGGCAGCAGGCCATAGGGCCGTTTGTGCCGGCTACAGCGTCAAGATACTCGCATTTCTGGTCCAGGTCGTCCAACCCGTTGTGAGAATAGTTGAAGTAAATCCCGAGGCTGTTGTGCTCGTTGAGTTTAGTGCGCACGATGTTGATGTTACGGATCTTTCCTTCCCATGTGCCATGGAAAGTGGTCCATTCAACACCTTCGCAGATCTGGACTGTCTTGGCGCCTTCAAGCTTGATCGTAGGAGTATCGTCCCATGGATCCTCTTCCGGCTTTGGAAGTTCGGTGAACTCCAGAACCACGGAATTGGATTCTTTGCCTTTGGTGGATACCCTTATCTTGAGCGCGTCTTTTGAAAGGTCCGGAGCGATGAACACCAGACGGCTTTCGGAAGCTTCAGTCACTTCCAAAGAAGTTGACTGAAGCCCTACGCCGTAGAGTACTTTGTTATCCGATGCTTTCGGGCTGAAATTGGAGCCATTTATCTGCACCGGCATTCCAGCGACTGCCTTGCCGTCATAGTCAGTTGTGATGCCCGAGATATGAGGTGCCGGCTGTTCGTCGGAGCCTGAATCTGAGCCGCCGCATGACGATACGGCGAAAGCAAGCGCTGGGAGTATTAAAAGCAGTAGTAATTTTTTCATGTCTTACTTATTTCAGTTTCGGCTCGTCTCCGCTGAGGTCCCATACAGAGGTGCTCCAGCCGAGTTTCGTAGCCTGAGAAGAAACGGTACCTTCGGAACCGTAGTAGTTTTTTGAGAGCGATACGGCATCTGCAGGATAGCAGAAGTCTCCCTCACCTACTTTCCATGCAACGAAACCTGTGCAATTGATGGTGGTAGCTTCCGGAGTCTGGATGTTGCCGAATACGGAACCACGCTGGTAATTGCCTTTATTGTCAGGTCCGATAGCCGAGATGTCAGATGTCGTATAACCGTTGGTAATGGTAAGTACGCCCTGTCCTACGTAGCCCAGGAAGCCGCCGCTCCATCTGAAGCCCTTGACAGCTCCGGTAGCATAGCAGTCCGTGATGGTGAGATTGCCTTTTTCCATACGTCCGACAAGTCCGCCGTAGCCTGACTTGTTGCCTGTGCCATTGTAATATACCTTGCCGGTAGCATAGCTCTTGCTTACCAGGATGCTGGTGTTCTCTGCGCCTGCGCAGCCGATAAGGCCGCCACCGAAGTGTCCCATGCCCTCGACCTCGACAGTTGAATAGCAATTCTCTACAGAGCCATCGCGCATATCGCCGATAAGTCCTCCGACACGTGAATAGCCGGTGCTTGAGCTGATGCAGCTACCGCTTGCGTGGCAGCCGGTCATCGTCACCTTCTTGGCAAGTCCGACAAAGGTACCTGTTGCAGTGCCAGTGTTGGTAAGAGTAGAGTTGACGATGGCAACGTTCTTTATTTCAGCATTAGCCTCTTCAGCAAGAATACCTGCGTTTGCAGCGCCTGCATTGACCTCAGCATTCTCGATGGTAAGGTTCTGGACCGTACCCTCCAGTACGTTGAAAAGTGAGGCTTTGAGGTTGCTTATCTTATGGCCGTCTCCATCGAAGAAGATCTTCTTGCCTTCTCCGCCTACAGAAGTCCACTCTATGCCATCAAGGTCGATATCAGAGGCGAGCTTGAAGTAGACGGTGGTTCCGTCGATAAGCTTGTCGCCAAGCTTGAGGAAATCCTCGGTCTTGTAGATCACATAAGGATCGTCAGCACTTCCGTCGCCCTCTGAATCAGGAGCGAGCATCTTGAACAGGATATAAGCTGCTTTATCGTCCGGTGTCTCGTATGCTGCCTTGCCTTCTACTTTGGCAGCTACGATAGGGAGGAGGTATGTCTCGCCAACTACGCAACCGAGACCTTTCAAGGTAATGGTCTCCAGTGAGGATACAGTATTGTATCTCGGAAGGAGGAACCTGTTTGATGGGAGCACGTAAGCTTCTGCAGGAAGAATCTCGTACGAAGTTCCATGCTCAGCATTGTATGACTCGACGAGTTCCTTGTTGACTCCCAGGGTTACTATGAGAGCCTCGTCAGGACCCGGATTGGCCGTTATACTGACCTCGAAAGTCTTGGACTGGCGCTTAGGAATCTCAATGACACCCTCAGCGTCTTTTACGATAACGCTCAACTCGGCAACGTTGCCTGAGTTCTGTCCGTTTCCGTCTTTCTTACATGAAAGA
>JAFZTP010000107.1 GCA_017618815.1 Bacteroidales bacterium
GGAGAGCTGGCAGACCTGCTTTTCCGTCCTGTGCTCGCCTCAGCTTTTAAGGATGCCGTGTCCGGCGTATCCATGGAGGCTCTCATGGTTGTCATGAACGGAGACAAGGCCACGATCAATATGGAAAGGATCCCCGTGGTCAAGGCTGCTGACCATACAGTCCTGTCCAGAGATACGGTCGTGACTGTACCGGAGGGGCCGTTCAAGGTGATGAACAGCGGTACGGGAAGGATGAACCTTTTCAGCCAGACTTCCAACAATGCGCTTACTCTCAAGGAGGAAAACGGCAAGGGCATCTGGTCGGTTCCGTTCGGTTCCCGTATCTGCGGGGCTGCGGAGACAGTGGATTATTATGCTAACGGCAAGCTCCAGATCCTTTTTGCATCAGGATCGAAGCTTTACCTTATAGACAGGCTGGGACGCTTTGTCAAGGATTTCCCTTCGGAACTTGGCAAGGAAGTGCTCCTTGGGCCTGCAGTCTATGATTTTTCTGGAGCTAAGGGCTATACGGTCATGATACTCCACAAAGACAATACTATCGGAATGTACGACCTGCATGGAAAGCTCCGCTCAGGCTGGCAGGAGATTTCCGTGGAAGGGGAGACGATCAAGAAGCTTCCTGAACTGCTCGAGGTGAACGGTATCAGGTACTGGGTTGTCAGGACTTCCGAATGTACCAGGATCTACGGCTTCGAAGGAGGAGAGCAGCTTACTTCCGCGACGGGAGACAAGAGGCTGCGCCCGGATGCCGTCATTGAAGTTTCCGCCAAGGGATCCCTCACCGCCGTGTGCCTTGACGGAAAGACTCGCACTATCAGATTGTAAAACAGGACGAACGTACTAATCATAACCATTGAAATGGAAATTAAATCTTTAAACAAAGCTTTTCAAAAAAGTTTCGTAGAGAACTGGGACCGCCCTGCTCTCTCCAATTATCAGGGAGCTACTCTCTTCTACAGGGATGTAGCCAGAAGGATCGCTAAACTTCATATCGCATTTGAACAGTGTGGCTTGAGAAAAGGTGATAAAGTTGCAATATGTTCCCGTAACCAGGCCAACTGGGGCGTCAGCTTCCTGGCAGCGCTTACCTACGGAGCAGTAGCCGTTCCTATCCTGCATGAATTCAAACCCGGAAATATACATTACCTTGTAAACCATTCTGAGGCAAAGGTGCTTTTTGTGGATGAGGTTATATGGGAAGGCCTTTCGGCTGACGAAATGCCGGACCTCCAGGTTATCGTCCAGATCAACACATTCAAGTTCCTCTATACCAAGTTCGAGGCGCTCTGGCTTGTCCGCGAGCATCTCAACGAGAGCTTCGGCCGCCGCTATCCGAACAACTTCGGCCCCGAAGACCTGAACTATTACGAGGACAGTCCTGAGGAGATGGCGATGATCAACTATACTTCCGGTACGTCAGGTTTCTCCAAGGGCGTGATGATCCCTTACAGGGCGCTTGCCTCAAACGTTGAATTTGCACTCCAGGCGGAGCCTCATATCAACAACAAGTCCGACGTGGTCGCCATGCTCCCGTCTGCCCACATGTACGGCATGATGTTCGAGTTCCTCTTCGAGATGGTAGCCGGCGCGCACGTGCACTTCCTGACCAGGGTGCCTAGCCCGAAGATCATTCTCCAGGCATTCCAGGAGATCCGTCCGAATGTCATCATCGCAGTGCCTCTCATCATCGAGAAGATATACAAGTCCAAGCTCAAGCCAATTCTTGACAGGAACAAGATTTTCTTCAAGATTCCTATCCTCGACAAGGTCCTTCAGAAGAAGATCCTCACCGAGCTCAAGCACTCGTTCGGCGATCATTTTGAGGAGATCATCCTCGGTGGCGCCGCATTCAACCCTGACGTCGAGGCCTTCTTCAACAAGATCGGCTTCCCTTACACTGTCGGATACGGAATGACGGAGTGCGCTCCTATCCTTTCCTATGCCCACTGGAACAAGGCTAAGCTTTATTCCTGCGGACGCGCCGCCCTTCACATGGAACTCAGGATCGATTCTCCGGACCCTCAGAATATTCCTGGCGAGGTTCAGGCAAAGGGTCCTAACGTATTCCTCGGCTACTTCAAGAATCCTGAGGCTACCGCTTCTGTCATGACTGAGGATGGCTGGCTCAAGACCGGAGACATGGGCGTGATGGACAAGGACGGATATCTCTTCCTCCGCGGACGTTCAAAGTGCATGATTCTCGGTCCTTCAGGTCAGAATATCTACCCTGAGGAGATCGAAGCCGTGGTCAACAACGTGACTTACGTAGTCGATTCACTCGTGATCGAGGATGACGGCGGCCTTACCGCTCTCGTATATCCTGATTACCATCAGGCAGAGCTTGACGGAATGTCCCGGGAGGATCTTGAGAAACGTCTCACCGACGCTCTCCCTGAGATTAACAAGGAAGTTCCTAACTATGCCAAGATAAAGAAGATAGAGTTTATGCCTGAGGACTTTGAAAGGACTCCTAAGCGCAGCATCAAACGCTATCTCTACCAGAGAAACTAAAAAATGAAGAAGTTCGACAACAGCTATCTTGAGATGGCTTCAGTGTGGGCCAGAAACTCATATTGCAAGAGGCGTCAGGTCGGCGCCCTGCTTGTCAAGGACAGAATGATAATCTCCGACGGGTACAATGGTACTCCGTCGGGGTTTGAAAATGTCTGCGAGGATGAGACCGGAGCCACGAAGCCATATGTGCTGCATGCCGAGGCCAATGCCATTACCAAGGTGGCCAAGTCCGGCAACAGCAGCGAAGGTTCAACTCTTTATGTGACAGCCTCTCCATGCCTGGAATGCGCCAAGCTTATCATCCAGGCCGGAATCCGCAGGGTTGTCTACAGGGATGAGTATCGTCTCACCGACGGGGTTGACCTCCTCAGGAGAGCCGGGATCGAAGTCGAAAAAGTTGACTGATAAGAAATGTCTGTAAAGAATAGTGGAATGGTCAACGCCATCCTCGGCGTTGTCGTGGGCGTACTGCTTACCCTTACGGTGGGCAGCATTTTCAAGTTGGGCAGGAAAGTCAAGGCTGATTATACAGACTGGCGCAAGCTCAACCTTATCCTCCAGGAAGTCAATGCCAACTACGTGGATACCGTCGATGTCGAGAAAGTCACCGACGCGGCCGTAGTCGCTGCCCTTGCGTCACTTGACCCGCATTCCATCTATCTGCCGCCTGAAGACCTCAAGCAGTCGGAGACAGACCTCTCCGGAAATTTCGAGGGAATCGGCATACAGTTCAACGTGCCCAACGATACGGCTATCGTGCTCGAGGTCATTCCCGGAGGCCCTTCGGAGAAAGTCGGCCTGATGACTGGAGACCGCTTGCTCAAGGTCAATGACGAGGTGATCGCCGGAGTCCGTTTCCCGCAGGACAGCATGGTCCGCAGGATGAAGGGCCCTGCAGGAACCAAGGTCAACGTCCTTGTGCGCAGGGACGGCACGGACATTCCTTTCGAAATCACCAGGGGAAAGATCCCCGTACACTGCGTGGATGCTTCGTTCATGCTTGACGGACGTACGGGATACATAAAGCTCACAAAGTTCTCCAGGACCACCTACAAAGAGGTTTCAGAAGCTGCCTCCAAACTCCTTGACAAAGGCATGAAGAAGCTCGTGCTCGATCTCAGGGACAACACAGGAGGCTATTTCGACCAGGCTCTCCTGCTCTCGGACCTTTTCCTCGAGAAGGGAGACGGAATTGTATTCCTCCAGGGCCTTCACCGCAAGAGGGAAGAGTATAAGGCTGACGGCAAGGGGCCTCTGAAGGACATCGAACTCCAGGTCCTCATAAATGAGCAGAGCGCATCCTCCAGCGAGATATTCGCAGGTGCCATCCAGGACAATGACCGCGGAGTAATAATCGGTCGCCGTTCGTTCGGAAAAGGCCTCGTTCAGGAGCCGGTGTTCTTTACCGACGGCTCTGGAATCAGGATTACCGTGGCCCGTTTCTATACTCCGTCGGGACGCTGCATCCAGAAGCCGTATGACAAGGATTATGACTACGACCTCTACAAGCGCTATGCCGGAGGCGAGATGTTCGTGAAGGATAGCGTGAAGGCCGACAGTTCTGCTGTATTCAAGACTGTGGGAGGACGTACGGTATATGGCGGCGGCGGAATCATCCCGGACGTCTTCGTCCCAATGGACACCACCAGAGCCACTGATTTCTACATCGCATGCACCCGCAAGGCGACTGCCCTCCGCTTCGCGTCAGCATTCTTCGACAGACACAGGAGCCGTCTTCTGGCCATCGAAGATTTTGATGCTCTCGTATCGTTCCTGGACGCATGTGACATCAGTCATGAATTCCAGGCCTTCGCATCTTCCGTTGACGGCATCAGTCTCAAGCCTGGGGAATGGGCTTCTACCGAGCCTTACATGATGCCGCAGATCCGGGCTTTCATCAGCCGGTACTCCAAGGTGGGAGAAAGCGCCTTCTACCGTTTCTACCTGCCGGTGGACGAGGCTGTAAAAATCGCAATGAAGAGCCCTTCAACCGTTTCAATCGAGTAATTTTGGATTATTCCTATGGAATAAAAGAAAATTATTCGTACTTTTGCATGCTTGACTTATCCGTAATGTCAGCAGACACCGTGTTTTATTAACCTTCCCGGAGACTGGCCGGGACTAAAGCCGGGGGCTGAACCCCGGAATGGGAGGAAGAGCTATGGTAGATATCTTCTACAAAATCAACGGTCAAATAAAGGTTTCCCAGTCGGAAACGGATTTTGCAGGGCTCCGTCGTGAGGATGTGGTGTGGATCGATCTTTTCGCTCCTACGGGAGATGAGAAGAGAGCAGTCGAGGCGTTCCTCGGCACAGAGATCCAGAGCAGGGCTACTGCGGAGGAAATCGAGAGTTCTTCTCGTTTCAAAGAGACAGACAACGCAATCTTCGCAAATACAAACTTCCTGTTGCCGGGACCGGACGAGTATAACATGGAGGCAGTGTCTTTCACTCTGGTCGAAAACACCATGACTACTCTCAGGGATGTCCCTCTGCGAAGCTTCACCGAATTACAGAGAAAGATGATGGCCGTGCCGAGACTCTTCCCGAACGGCTACTGGGTGTTCGTATACATACTGGACCAGCGTGTCGACCTTGATGCCGATATGATCGAGCTCATGTCGAAGGAGATTGCCCAGTACAGCAGGAGGATCAACCAGGAGGAAGACATCAATGAGGAATTCCTCCTCGACATCAATCAGCTGCAGGAAAACACCATGATCGTCCGTGAGAATATCGTGGACAAGCAGCGTCTCATCAACAACCTGATGAAGAGCGACAAGTACCCTGCCGAGCTTGAGCCTCGTTTCAACGTACTCCAGCAGGATATCTCGTCCCTCATCAACCATACCAACTTCAGCTTCGAGAGGCTTGAGTATCTGCAGGATACCGTAGTCGGTCTTATCAATCTCGAGCAGAACAAGATCATGAAGATATTCACTTTGATTTCCCTGTTGCTGATGCCTCCGACACTGGTCGCCAGCTTCTATGGAATGAACGTGGACCTGCCGCTTTCCGGCTTCCATTGGGCATGGGTGCTCATAATAGCTTTCATGCTCCTCTCGCTGGGAGTTGTATTGTGGGTGTTCAAAAAACGTAAAATGTTGTAATATCGAAAATTATTCGTATCTTTGCGCGCCTTAAGGTCGAAAGGCCTTGGCTCAAGAAATAATGTTAAACAACTAATTTTTTCAAAGAAATTATGTCAGAAGAAATCAAGAACACTGTAGATCCTCAGGTTGAGGCTCCTGCAGAAAAAGAAACCAGGAAGGCAAAGAACGCTTCCGTGGCTCCTGAGTCATTCGACTGGGAGGCATTCGAGAGCGGTGCCGACATCTACGGAAACGTAGACAAAGCTAAGATCGGTGAAGCTTACGACCAGACCCTTTCAAAGGTAGTCGAGAACGAGGTCGTTGAGGGTACCGTTACTTCAATCTCCAAGAGAGAGGTTATCGTCAACATCGGTTACAAGAGCGAAGGTGTCATCATGGCTCCTGAGTTCCGTTACAACCCTGAGCTCAAAGTCGGCGACAAGGTAGAAGTTTACGTTGAGTCAGCCGAGGACCGCAAGGGCCAGCTCATCCTCTCCCACAAGAAGGCACGCCAGCTCAAATCCTGGGATATGGTCAATGCCGCTTACGATAATGGCGACGTTGTCAAAGGTTATGTCAAGACCCGCACCAAGGGCGGTATGATCGTCGATGTATTCGGCATCGAGGCCTTCCTCCCTGGTTCGCAGATCGATATCAAGCCTATCCGTGACTACGATGTATACGTTGACCAGACCATGGACTTCAAGATCGTCAAGATCAACCAGGAGTTCCGCAACGTAGTAGTTTCACACAAGGCTCTCCTCGAGGCAGAACTCGAGAAACAGAAGACCGAAATCATCGGCAAGCTCGAGAAAGGTCAGGTACTCGAAGGTACCGTCAAGAATATCACCAACTATGGTGTATTCGTTGACCTCGGCGGTGTTGACGGTCTCATCCACATCACCGACCTCTCATGGGGCCGTATCAACAACCCTGAGGAGATCGTCAAGCTCGACGAGAAGATCAAAGTTGTCGTTCTCGACTTCAACGAGCAGCAGAAGAGGATCGCCCTCGGTCTCAAGCAGCTTAGCGCTCACCCTTGGGAGAGCCTCGACAAGGACCTCAAGGTTGGCGACAAGGTTAAGGGTAAAGTCGTTCTCATCGCTGACTACGGCGCATTCGTAGAGATCATGCCAGGCGTTGAGGGTCTTATCCACGTCTCTGAGATGTCTTGGAGCCCACGTCTCCGCATTGCTCAGGACTTCCTCAAGGTTGGCGACGAGGTAGAGGCTCAGATTCTCTCTCTCGACCGCGAAGCAAGGAAGATGTCTCTCGGTCTCAAGCAGCTCGTAGAGAACCCTTGGGAGAACATCCGCGAGAAATATCCTGTAGGAAGCCAGCACTCAGCTTCTGTACGCAACATCACCACCTTCGGCGTGTTCGCAGAGCTTGAGGACGGTATCGAGGGTCTCGTTCACATCAGCGACCTCTCATGGGACAAGATCAAGCATCCGTCAGAGATGGTACAGGTTGGCGACAAGATCGACGTCGTTATCCTCGACTTCGATGAGGCTAACCACAAGCTCAGCCTTGGTCACAAGCAGCTTCTCCCTAACCCATGGGATCAGCTCGAGGCTAAGTACCCTGTAGGAACAGTTGTAAACGGTACCGTTGGTACTTCAACAGATAAAGGCGCTAATATTACTCTCGAGGATGGTGCCGAGGCATTCTGCTTCTCCCGTGACCTCGTCAAGGAAGATGGCAAGACCGCAGTTTCAGGCGAAACCCTCCCATTCAAGGTAACCGAGCTCAGAAGGAGCACCCGCAGGATCCACGTTTCACACGTAAGGACCTATGCAGAGGCTAAGGCTGAGAAGGCTGCCGCTGAGGTTGATACCACAAAGAAGGCTGTCAAGAAGATCAACTCCAACGTTGAGAAGACCACCTTCGGTGATATCTCTGAACTCGCTGCCCTCAAGGACAAACTCGAGAAAGGTGAATAATATTCAATGGAATTCACTTTGAAGATAATGGGCTCGGCTTCGGCCATGCCCGTTGTCGGAAGGAATCAGAGCGCTCAGGTACTTGATGTACATGGGCGCTTTTTTCTTCTTGACTGCGGGGAGGGCGTCCAGTCCCAGCTCATAAGATACAGGGTTCCGATACTGAAGATCGACTCCCTGTTCATAAGCCATGTCCATGGCGACCATGTTTTCGGCCTGTTCGGCCTGCTCTCCACCATGGGAATGAAGGGAAGGACGGCTCCCGTTAACATATACGGTCCTGTGAACCTCGGACCGATACTCAAGTTCTTCCTGTCATACTATGGAGACGGGCTCGCTTTCGAGATCCGTTTCACTCCTCTCAAGATGAAGTCTCCGGAGGTTATCTACCAGACCCGCAGCCTCGAAGTGGAGGCCTTCCCTCTGAACCACAAGATCGAGACTTTCGGATATCTGATCAGGGAGAAGACTCCTCAGTTCAATATCAGGAAGCCCGCGATAGCCGGATACGGACTAACTCTTACTGAAATAGGAACACTCAAGAGGGGGGAGGATGTTCACAGAGAGGACGGCAGCGTAATCAAGGTCGAAGATGCCGCCTATCTTCCATATACGCCACGAAGCTATGCATATGTAAGCGATACCGCTCCATTCCCGGAACTCCCGGAATGGGTGAAAGGCGTCGACTTGCTCTATCATGAGACCACGTATCTCAACGCCTTGGCCGACCAGGCGGAAAAGCGTTTCCACAGTACCACCGTACAGGCTGCCGAATGTGCCCTGAAGGCCGGAGTGCGCAAGCTTGTGATCGGACATTATTCTTCCAGATGCGACAACTCGGCCCTCTATGAAAAGGAATGCAGGAAGATGTTTCCGGAGACATATGCCGCCTCTGACGGAGACGTGTTTGATGTTCCGCTTGAAAAATTGGAGCAGAATATCTAACTTAGCGTACTGAAAACTAAATAATCGAATGAAACTGAAATCATTGCTTGCTTTTCTGATGCTGCTGTCAGTATTCAGCCTGGCTTCTGTCAGGAAGGACGGCGATCCGAAGCTGAAATATATCGACAAATACTCGGCAATCGCTGTCGAGGAAATGATGCGAAGCGGCATACCTGCAAGCATAACCCTTGCCCAGGGACTGCTGGAATCATCGGCAGGGCAGTCCAAGCTTGCCCGTGAAGGCAACAACCATTTCGGAATCAAGTGCCATAACTGGAAGGGCAAGACCATGAAACACGACGACGACCGCAGGAACGAGTGTTTCCGTGTCTATAAGACTGCCGAAGAAAGTTTCAAGGACCATTCCGACTTCATCAGGTTCTGGGACAGGTACAAGCCCCTTTTTGAAAATCCCGTAGAAGATTACAAGGCTTGGGCTTACGGCCTCAAGAAGGCCGGCTATGCCACGGATCCTGCATATCCCCAGAAACTGATAAAGCTCATCGAGGATTATGACCTTACCCGTTTCGACTCCATACGTGAAGCTATTCCGGAACAGCCCGATGCCATTCTTCCTGAGGCCCCGCTGAAAATGGAAGAGCCTGTCAAATATGAGGGTGAATTCATGTTCTCCCTAACCAGGCAGATGTTCTCGATCAACGGCGTACCTTTTGTATATTCAATGGAAGGGGAGACATACTCATCGATAGCTCGTTCCTTCAAGCTTTTCGAGAAGGAAATACTTAAGTTCAATGACTTGTCAGCTCCTCAGGACCTTCTCCCGGGGACGATAGTGTATGTGCATGCCAAGAAAAAGCATGCTGCCAAAGGCCTCGACAAATTCGTTGTGGACGAGGACGGAATATCCCTCAGGGATATCGCCCAGCGCTATGGAGTGAAGATGAGCTCCCTTGTCAAGATGAACAGTCTTCCTTCGGACTATGTGCCGGCAGAAGGAGACGTGATTAAAATGAGAAAATAGGTATGAAGAAGATATTGTTGCGCGTGGTCCTGCCGTTGGCGGTAGTGGCGGTCGCGTTTGCCGGAGTGTCCGTATGGAACAAGTACTATGACCGCAGGATGCCGAACTTCAGTCGA
>JAFZTP010000108.1 GCA_017618815.1 Bacteroidales bacterium
AAAATAGTACCAAAAATCGATCTTTATGAACAAAAAATACATACCGTCAATTTTACTTTCCGCAGCCATCCTGACCGTGGGATTCTTCAGCAGCTGCAGCAATGGCGACATCCGTCCCGCTGCCATCTTCGGAGACTCCATGGTACTTCAGCGTGACGCAGACGTTCCCGTTTGGGGAACCGCCGCAGCCGGAGCGAAAGTAAAAGTCGCCCTCGTGGCAGCCGACGGAAGCGAGACCGAATTCGCGACCAAGGCAGACGCTGACGGAAAATGGAAAGTCGTGATGGATTCCCATCCAGCCGGCGGCCCATATGAGCTAAAGATCGGAAAATCAAAGATCAGCGACATCTGGTTCGGAGACGTATATCTCTGCTCAGGCCAGTCAAACATGGAACTCCAGGTAAGAAGATGCATGGACGTGGTCGCTGAAGATGTAAAAGGATACTCCAATAACAATATTAGGTATATAAAAGTCCCTCTCAACTATAAGTTCAAGGGACCTGCAGAAGACATCCTCCCGGCAGAATGGCAGGTCGCATCATCCGACAGCGCCGTCGCCGAATGGGGTGCAGTCTGCTACTTCACGGGCCGCTACCTCCAGGAAGCCCAGGGAATTCCGGTCGGCATGATCAACTCATCCGTCGGCGGATCCCCGATCGAAGCCTGGATAGGAGAGGACTATCTCCCGGGATATGCCCTCCAGGAACTTGAATTCTACAGAAATGACCACAATCTTGACAGCATAAAGCACTTTAACGCAAGCCTCTACAGCGAGTGGCAGGAGGCCCACAACGCCCTCCCGGCCAACACCGAAGCAAAATGGGAAGACGTGAACATATTCTCAGTAGACTGGGCTGAAGACGAGAGGGGCCAGGCAATCTGCGGAAGCCACTTCTTCACAAATACTGTCGAACTGACGGAAAGCGAGGCGGCCGGAGAAGCGATACTCCATCTCGGAGCCATCGTCGACGCCGACTCAGTATTCGTCAACGGCACATATGTCGGCAACACCACCTACATGTACCCTCCGCGCAACTACAAGGTGCCTGCAGGAGTGCTCAAGGCCGGCTCAAACGAAATTGAAATACATCTCTACTCATATGGCAACGTTCCGGCATTCGTTCCGGACAAGCGCTACTCCCTTGAAATGGAGGCCTCTGAAAAGAGCCTCCTGACGGGGTGGCGTCACAAAGCAGGAAAGCGCATGCCTCCTAGACCTGGCGAAGTATTCCTGCAGTACAAGTCCGCCGGACTTTACAACGCCATGATCGACCCGATCAAGGACTTCCCGGTCAAAGGCGTGGTATGGTACCAGGGCGAAAGCAACTGCAGCAACGCCGCCGACTACGGCAATCTCCTCGAGAAGATGATCACAGAGTGGAGAAATGAAATGTCCTCTCCGGACCTGAAGTTCTACATCATCGAGCTCGCAGCCTTCGAGCACTCCGAGCTGACCGACAACGACTTTGGATGGAATAGGGTACAGAAAGAGCAGAAACGCACTGCTGAGCGCATGAACGGCGTATATCTGATCCCTAACGGAGACCTCGGTGAATGGAACGACATCCACCCGCAGGACAAGAAGACCGTCGGAAAGAGAACCTCCGACATCATACTGGAAAGCAACAAATAGTGTAACTAAAACCTGAATTATATATTATGGCAAATAACGAATCCAAAGGTTTTTATAAACTGAACTGGATGCAGCGTATCGGTTTCGGTGCCGGAGACATGGCCCAGAACCTGATATACCAGACAGTAAGTATCTGGTTGCTATTCTTCTATACCAATGTGTATGGCCTCGATCCGGGTGCTGCTGCCGTCATGTTCCTGATAGTGAGATTGATTGACTGGTTGTGGGATCCTGTAGTCGGAGCTTTCGTTGACAAGAGCAACCCTAAATGGGGAAAATATCGCTCATGGCTCATCCTCGGTGGTATTCCTCTGACCGGTTTCGCCATTCTGTGCTTCTGGAACGGATTCAGCGGCTCGTTGCTTTATGCCTATGTCACATACGTGCTCATGTCGATGGCCTATACTCTCGTCAACGTTCCTTACGGAGCCTTGAACTCATCGCTCACCCGCGACACCAACGAGATCACCATCCTCACATCCACCCGTATGTTCATGGCCAACGCCGGCGCCCTCATCGTGAAATCGCTTCCAATGGTGATAGCGGTATTCGCTCCGATGGCTGCAGACGGCTCCGCCGTGATAAACAAGCCTGAATCCGCTGGCGCATGGTTCATCACCATGACCATCTTCGCGCTTGCCGGCATGGCGCTGCTCGTCTTCTGCTTCACACAGAGCAAGGAGCGCGTCGTCATGGACAAGGCAGAAGCCGACAAAGTAAAAGCCTCGGACCTCTTCACCGAATTTGTCCGTAACCGTCCGCTCCGCGTATTGGCATTCTTCTTCGTGACAGCGTTCGCGATGATGAGCGTCAGCAACGCAGCAGACGCTTACTTCATGACATACAACGTAGGCGCCAACGAGTACATGACCACTGCGTTCATGTGGCTCGGCACCATCCCTGCATTCATCTTCATGCCTCTCGTGCCTGCAATCAAGCGCGCCGTCGGCAAGAAAGGAATGTTCTACTGCTTCCTTGGCGTAGCCATTCTCGGCATGCTCCTTATGTATATATGTGTGCAAGTCGAGTCGCTCAAGCAGTTCTGGATCCTCTGCGTGATCCAGTTCATCAAGTCTACCGGCATCATCGTGGCCACAGGTTACATGTGGGCCCTTGTTCCGGAAGTTGTTTCCTACGGAGAATACAAGTCCGGCAAGCGTATCGCAGGTATCGTGAACGCCCTTACCGGAATCTTCTTCAAGCTGGGCATGGCGCTCGGAGGAGTAGTCCCTGGAGCAGTGCTCGCCTTCGTAGGCTTCAATGCAAGCCTTGACAAGCAGAGCGCATTCGCAGAGCAGGGAATCCTCTGGCTGGTCTGCGTAATCCCTGCCATCCTCCTCGGCCTTGCCATCTTCATCATCAGCAAGTATGAGCTCAGCGACGAGAAGATGGACGAAATCAACAAAGCCATCGAAGAAGGCACTGTTGTACACGACGTAGAGTAATATGAAAAAATATGGATTCATAGCGGTTTTCGCCGCATTCGCAGTAGTCTCATGCTCCCAGAAGGCAGCCCCTCTGGGCCTCAAGGACGTGCTCGGCGACAAATTCCTCGTCGGGACGGCTCTCAACGAAGCCCAGATACTCCACATGGACGCTAAGGCAGACTCCCTCGTGGCCCTGCACTTCAACGCCATCGTCCCGGAGAACTGCATGAAGCATGAGAACCTGCATCCGGCAGAAAACGAATTCGACTTCGAAATGTCCGACAAATTCATCGAATACGGCGAAGCGGCAGGCCTGACCATGACCGGCCACTGCCTGATCTGGCACTCCCAGACCGCCGACTGGATGTTCAAGGACGAAAAAGGCGGACTCGTATCTCCGGAAGTCCTCAAGCAGAGGATGAAAGACCACATCTACGCAGTAGCCGGCCGCTACAAAGGCAAGCTCAAAGGCTGGGACGTGGTCAACGAAGCCATCATGGAAGACGGCACATACAGAAACAGCTACTATTATCAGATACTCGGAGAGGAATTCATCCCATGGGCCTTCCAGTGCGCGCACGAGGCCGATCCGGACGCAGAACTCTACTACAACGACTACGGCATGCATGAGCCCGGACGTCGCGACGGAGTAGTGCGTCTGATCAGACAGCTAAAAGAGAGAGGCCTGCGCATTGACGCCATCGGCATGCAGGGCCATATGGGAATGGATTATCCGACCATCGAGGATTTTCGTACGTCCATGGAAGCGTTCATCGCAGAGGGCGTCAACGTAATGATCACCGAATGGGACATGAGCGTCAACCCTACAAAGACCCAGTCAGCCGACATCGCGGAGTCACAGAAAATCCGCACCGACTTCTGGAACGTTCCCGAAGAGGAAAGGGAAGAGCTCTACAATAACTTTCTCGCGATCGCCTGCCCATATGCAAAGACAGGCGTTCCCGAGGACGTTATGGCCGCATGGAGCGCAAGGATGCGCGAGTTCATGGACCTCTTCATCGATCACGCCGACAATCTAACCCGCGTGACCGTCTGGGGCGTGACCGACGAGACCTCGTGGAAGAACAACTTCCCGATTCCGGGCGGCACTGATTTTGCACTTCCGTTCGACCGGGAGTATAACGCTAAGCCGTTCGTAAACAAGTTAATTGAAGATTACAAGAAATAATATGGCAAACAAGACTCCAAAAAGATACCTCTTCCCGAGCGACTACATG
This sequence comes from Bacteroidales bacterium, assembly GCA_017618815.1. Taxonomy (GTDB): domain Bacteria; phylum Bacteroidota; class Bacteroidia; order Bacteroidales; family UBA932; genus Cryptobacteroides. The sequence continues at coordinate 4,299 of JAFZTP010000108.1, forward strand.
GCTGACCCGTCAGTCCACGTATTCGACGGCAAGCTCTACATCTATCCTTCCCACGACTGGGAATCCGGCATCCCTGAGGATGACTTCGGAAGCCACTTCGCGATGAAGGACTACCATGTACTCTCCCTCGAAGGCAAAGACCCTATGACGTCCCCTGTCAAGGACCATGGCGTTGCCCTCAAGGTCGAAGACATCAAATGGGCGGGCCGCCAGCTCTGGGACTGCGATATCGCGCGCAAGAACGGCAAATACTACCTCTATTTCCCGCTCAAGGACCAGACCGACATCTTCCGCTTCGGCGTCGCCGTCAGCGACTCTCCGACCGGCCCATTCATCCCGCAGCCTGATCCGATGCGCGGCAGCTACTCCATCGACGTTTGCGTATTCGAGGAGAACGGAGAATACTACTTCTACTTCGGAGGCATCTGGGGCGGACAGCTCCAGCGCTACCGCGACAACAAGGCTCTCGATACCGGAAGTACATTCCCTGCAGACGACGAGCCGGCAATCCCACCGAGGGTGGCCCGTCTCTCCGACGACATGCTCCAGTTTGCAGAAGAGCCTAAGCCGATCGTCATCCTCGACGAGAACGGCAAGCCGCTCACCGCAGGTGACAACCATCGCCGCTTCTTCGAAGCCAGCTGGATGCATAAATATAATGGAAAATACTATTACAGCTACTCTACAGGCGACACCCACCACCTCTGCTACGCAGTCGGTGACAGCCCGTACGGACCATTCACCTACAAAGGCGAGATCCTTACCCCTGTAGTCGGCTGGACGACACACCACAGCATCGTGGAATACAACGGAAAATGGTGGCTTTTCCACCACGATTCCGTGCCGTCAGGCGCCCGCACATGGCTCCGCAGCCTCAAGGTATGCGAGCTCAAGTACGACGCAGACGGCAATATCCAGACAATAGAAGGTCTGGACGATTAATTTGGCGGTTTAGTTAGTTTATATATAATTAGTTATCCGTGTGCAACTTTAAGTTGTTAAAAGTGTTAGTGTTAGTGTCGGTTATCGTCGCGGGTTGCGCCCGTGGACACGATAACCTTTGGTTGGATGGGCAGGTTCCCCGTGATGGGGCGCCTGCTTATTCTTACCGAATCCTTGATCATTGGGACAACCTCGACGACACTGTAGAACGCGGATACGCAGGCCATTCCATCTGGGGATGGACCTCAGAAGAGCTTCCGTCCGGACGCATCGCCCAATACGGAGCCCTGAACCAGAAAATCGGAATCAACGGAATAGTACTTAACAATGTAAACGCATCTCCCGAAGTCCTCGACCATGCCCATCTTCTCCGAGTAGGAAAGATTGCGGACATCCTGAGGCACTACGGGATAAAGGTGTATCTCTCCGTCAACTTCGCCTCCCCGATGCACGTGGGAGCCGGAGCCGACAGCACCATCCTCTCCACGGCCGATCCTCTCGACAAGAGAGTTAGGAAATGGTGGAACGACAAGACAGCGGAAATCTATGAAATTGTCCCCGACTTCGGCGGTTTCCTTGTCAAGGCCTCAAGCGAAGGCCAGCCGGGCCCCCAGGACTTCGGACGCAGCCATGTGGACGGTGCAAACCTGCTCGCCTCAGCCCTTGCAGACCACGGGGGCATAGTGATGTGGCGGGCCTTCGTATACAGCGCAGACAGCCCCGACAGGGCAATGCAGGCATACGATGAATTCATGCCCTTCGACGGTAAATTCGCTGATAACGTAGCCATACAAGTGAAGAACGGTCCAATCGACTTCCAGCCGCGCGAGCCATTCAGCCCGCTCTTCGGCGGAATGCGCAGGACCTCTCTCGCCCCTGAGCTGCAGATCACCCAGGAATACCTCGGCCAGGGCAACCACTCAGTCTTCCTTGCCCCGATGTGGAAAGAATTCCTGGACTCAGACACCTACCGTGACGGTCCCGGCTCCCTCGTATCGAGAGTCTCCGGCCCGATCATCGCCGGTGTAGCCAACGTCGGACAGGACGAAAACTGGTGCGGAAACATCTTCGCCCAAGCCAACTGGTACGCCTTCGGCCGCCTCGCTTGGGACCCGTCCCTGAGCTCCGACCAGATCGCTGAAGAATGGCTGCGGATGACATTCCCATGTCCGCTGTTCATCTCCAAGCGGCGCTTCACCGAAAAATTCATCGAGCCCGTCAAAGACATGATGCTCTCCTCATGGGAGACATGCATCGACTACATGATGCCGCTCGGACTGCACCACATCTTCGCCTGGGGCCATCACTACGGCCCGGAGCCATGGTGCGACATCCCGGGAGCACGCCCGGACTGGCTGCCGTCCTATTATCATAAGGCCGACTCCATAGGCCTCGGCTTCGACAGGACGCTCGACGGCTCCGCTGCGGTGCTTCAGTACAACGACCCGTTCTGCACCCGCGTGGACGACATACGCACATGTCCGGAGAAATACCTCCTCTGGTTCCACCATGTGCCGTGGAACTTCAGGCTCAGAAGCGGAAACACCCTCTGGGTAGAGCTATGCGAAAGATATGACAGGGGAGTGAAGGCCGCCAGAGACAACGTAAGGCTCTGGGAGTCAGTAAAGATATACGTGGACCGGGACCGCTGGAACTCGATCTACGAGAAGCTCAAGATACAGGCCGAGGATGCCGCTTGGTGGCGCGACGCCTGTCTCCAATACTTTGCGGAATTCTCAGGGATGCCATATCCCGAGGACATCGAAAAACCGCAAGTTCCGCTCGACAGCCTCAAGCGGATCCATCTCGACATGACCCATCATAACTAAGGTAGTAACGATAATAAAAATTATGTATTGAACCTCTTTTACTGGCTTAATACATAATTTTTGTTTATGTTATCTTCTATGTATCCCATGATTCTCGAGACCTCTTTCTCCTTGACTCCGGCCTCCGCGGCGAACTCCGGGAATCTCCTGACCGCCGCGATTACCCGGTCGAGCGTCGCCTCGGCTCCGGCGATCCCCTGGGCCTCCGCAAAAGCCAGAAGGTCCCTGCGGGTGATATTCTGTCTCTTGCCGGCGACCGTCATCTGGTGGGCGTAGGCCCACTGCCCGCCCGGGTTGTAGCAGAATCCCATGTCATAGGCCGGCGAAAGCGTCCAGCGGCCATTCCTGTCCATCAGGAACGATATGTTCTTGGTATGGTCGTCCATGTTCATGCAGACCATGTTGAAGACCAGCCTGCGGAACATCTCGTCCGCCTCCGGATAAGACAGCCTCAGCCGTCGCATGACCATGAAAGCCTGCTCGTATGAATATGCGCCCGCCATGTTGAAATCATAGTGCGCCAGGCCGCAGAGAGTCTGCATATGGATCTTCTCCGCAGCTCCGGAGAGCAGAGGATGGCGGCGACGGTCGAACCTGCGGGTCATGAAATGGGCCCGTCCGTTCTCTTCCAGCAGCCGGCACTCCGACATCTCGATCCCGGCCTCCCGGATGCACCTCGAGAATGCATATTCGATCCTGCAGAAGTCCGCCGGAGCCATCGTCCGGCCGTCCGAGTCGAAGCCGTCGAACTTGATGATCCAGTAGCTGAAACCCTCCGGAGCCTCCACCTGGCCCGAACGGATCTCCCCTGTGTCGTCATTCACGGCGATCACCGCCTTGGCCCTCTGGCCGCCCGCCGAAGTGCCGATCTTGAGTATGTCCAGTATCGCCTGCTCATCCCTGTCGAACGAACTCTTGAAGCTCTCTTTCGAAGTGAGCGCCTTCCTGGCCGTCTCTATCAGCCTGTCCATCTCGATAGAAGAACTCTCGTCCATGCGGATGTCTCGCGAAGGCTCATACTCCAGCGCTCCCATGCACCTGCGGCCCTGATAGGCCAGCTTCTCAAGCGCATTTGCCTGCCCGGCCGCGCGTCCCTGACTCTCCAGCCACTGGTCCAGCAAAGCCTGTCCGAAACGGTCCGGGAGAGAATCCGCGACCATCCCCGGGAGACCGCTGAAAGTCTCCCTCGACAGCTGCGGGAACGAGTATATCCTGCCCTGGACGGCGGGCATCTGCAGGGGTGACGGCTGCATCCCCGACCGGCAGAACTCCGGAGTGTACTCGAAGTTGCAATAACCGCCCGGGAGCAGGACCAGGGTCCCTATATGCCTACCATAGAGGAGAATCTTCAAGGTATCCATCGACTATCTTTTTTGACGCCCTTCTGCGAGGTTTGTAACTTTCTGACATCTTCTGGATCTCGATAGGGGAGATCTCCCTCTCGGCCGTGAATGCGCCAAGCGCGTCCAGACGGTCCAGAGTGCGCAGTACCCTGAGCAGAATATCGAGGCTTACGCTTCCCCCTTTCTCCAGTTTCTGCTCAGTCGGAAGAGATATCCCGGCGTTGAAAGCCAGGGACTTCTGGGAGTAGTTCATCTCCAGCCTCCACTCCCTGATTTTGAGTCCGATACGCTCCATGAGCGCCTTGTCCGTCATCCATTTGATATCTTCCATAAGATATGTGATAATTATATGTTACGTGGCAAATATACGTATAATATATAATAAATGCAAACATTATATTTTTTGCGTCCGGATGAGAACATTTTAGTTTTAAACTTTTTGAGGTTGTTTGATTATAATTTGGATATTAGATGCCGTTTGACTATATTTGTCTAATAATCTAAACTAAATTTTTGATGAAATACAGGATCCGAGCCGGATACCGTTGCTGGATAGTGCGGGCCGGAAAAACTGCTCGGAAAAGAGATCGAATGACGCTCAAGGGTATCCTTGGGTGACCTTTTTCAATTAGTGCCCTATGTTGCTCGCGAAACTTAATGAACTGAAAAGCAGGTATTTGAGCAAAAGGCTGATTTATGCAGTCGATGTTGTGCTGTCAGTGCTTGCTTCCATAATCGTTCTTCTCACCGTCAATCTTCTTGACTCATCCCGTTCCTTCGCCGGACGGTACATAATGCTATATACGGCCCTCTCCGCCGGCTTCTCCGTGGCGATACTGCTGCTGACCAGATGCTACAGGATCATCATCCGGCATCTCGGCATCAAGGACCTTATCCGCTTCGCCACCGCGGCAGTAGGAAAGGTGATGCTGATCGCGCTCGCGATGTCCGGAGTCCATAGGTTCAGCAACGCCATCGCAGTGGTGCTCGTCCTCGACTTCTTCCTGACATTCTTCATGCTCATCGGAGTCAGGATACTGATGATCATCGCATACGACATCGTCAACCAGAGAATCCAGGAAAAGAACGAATTCAAGCGCCTCCTCGTCTACGGACTCTCCGACAAGAGCGTTGCATCCATCGTAAGGCTCCATAGCTCGCCGCACTACAAAGTCCTCGGCTTCCTCATGCCGGGCCGCATGGGCAAGGGCGGAATGATCGACCAGCTCCCGATCATCAACTTCGAAAATGAAGACAACATAGAGTCCATACTCTCCGACTACGGGGTCAACGCCATTCTCTTCGCGAAAGAGACCGACGCCCAGGCCGAAGAGGACAGGCTCATCAAAGTCTGCTCCCACAGGGGCATCAAATGCCTCATCATGCCGTCGGTGGACGAAGTGGTGGAAGGCCAGACGATAATCCGTCCGCGAGAGATAAAGGTTGAAGACCTCCTCGGCAGGAACGAGATCAAGATTTCCATGTCCAGGATAGTCGAGAACTTCAAGGGTAAGGTCGTCATGGTGACAGGCGCAGCCGGCTCGATCGGCTCCGAGCTCTGCCGCCAGCTTGCGGGCTTCGGCATCAAGAAGCTCATACTCTTCGACAACGCCGAGACTCCGATGCACAACCTCCGTCTCGAACTCGGGGACAACTACCCTGACCTCGACTT
>JAFZTP010000109.1 GCA_017618815.1 Bacteroidales bacterium
GAAGCAGGTGACATTTTGGATACAAATGGATATGAAGCCAAAGGCTTGAACAATGCCAACCATAGTTTAAACAAACTTTATATCGCTTTAGAAACGGCAACCTACATCTGAAGTATATGAGAATTGTAAATTCACATTTATAGGTGTCTTTGGATAATCCATATTGACGGATGTATCAATTAAGAATGCAGGCAGTCCTGATGTGACCACCTGCATTCTTTTTTTGAATTTAACCTAAAAGTCTAATCCAAATTCCTTCCTCATCAAATAATCATTTACATCACCGCAAGGCAAGAAGCGATCAGAACAGGATATGGCTTTGTCTACGAGTTCTCCCTTGATCATCTCAAAAGCGTTCCTGCCAGAATCGTCATTGTCAAGGTAGCAGAATACGCGGGGATAGACCTTAATAAAGGGAAGTGTTTTCTTGACCATACTGGTCGAATTCAAGACGACACAGTCACAGGGTTGTTCCTGCGGGATTTTCCTGTCTCCCATTACTTCCATAGTTTTGTAGGAGAGGAAATCCATGAATCCCTCGAAGAGACAGCAGCTTTCCGTCTTGCCGGTCTTCTCAACTGGAATGATGCTTGGGGCTTTGGTGCCATGGCACCCCTTGAAGTATTGACTCCTAATCTCCATTCCACCCAGCACATTCATGAAACATACACCATAATACTGCCTGCCACGGATCCAGTAATGAGCCTCGCGGCAGTACATCTCCGAAACCTCAGGAAGGATTCCCCTGGATGAGAGATACTTCTTCAAGGCGGGTCTTTCCAACGGGACGGTAGAAACCTTGCAGAGGGTATTCTCTATAGTCTCGTCATAAGTTCCCATGATGCTGAACTCCAAACGTGAAACGCCTCCGAAAGACCTGTACTGCTCTTCAAGCCAGTATACAGCGGAGCTGAAGGAGCATCCTTTAATGGCCATTGCCAAATCGATGATATTTCCCCCAATATTGGAACTGAAATCAAACCATACGTTCTTAGGAACAGACACGGAGAAAGAAGGAGTGAGGTCGGTATTGAAAAGGGAATGATAAACGCACTGCTTACCCCCTCCAGTACGATATGCAGGTTCGAACCCAAGGTTAGAGAGAAGCTCGACTATAGGTATTTTCTTTATATCTTCAATCTTCATAACATACAATTAATTAAATTATAATATCTAAAGTGATAGTTTAATTGTTTAATCTCTAATACGTGCGGTAAAGGACAGGACCGGTGGACGACTTTCATTTAGGGTGTTGTTTAGCTAGTCCCGCCCTTATGCCCACCTTTGTAAACAGGACAAGTTCATCTTGCAGGAACAGGATCATAGTGGAAATCCCTATTATAGACATATCCTTTCCCTTCCTTCACCACGATTCCATTCCTTACGAGGAACTTCAGCAGGTTAACCATGACATTGCGTGCCCTTGCGAACCCGATGCTGGCGTAACCGATTCCGAGACGTTTGAGAAGAGGGGTATATAGGATAGGAGACGTGATATCTTTGAAGGCCTCATCCAGTGCAACCCTGTGCACTTCCTCTGCCATCACCTCGTAGTCGAAGACCGATTTCCTGTTCTTCGGCTTGAAGTCGAAACCCTCTATCACCTCCGGCAGTCCCTCGTCGTTGATCTGGAAGGCGAACGGCGGAAAATCACGGTCACGGATGAGGGCGGCATGGACCTCGCTGACCTTCCCGTCATTCTCGTTCCGGGTTATCTGAAGGATAGTCTCGGCCTTGTGATTGAGTTCGGTCCCGATATGGCCACGCACATTGTCATCGGCCTTGTTAAGGTGCAGGACGGTATGGATATGGAGGTTGTACTGACTGGTCCATCTCATCAGTAAACCAATCACTTCCGCTGCTTCAACTGAAGAATTGATATCAAAGAGAAGATCGCGCAATCCGTCTATGATGACCAGCCCGACATCAGGCCTTTCTGCAAGCGCCAGTTCAATGATCTGACGCCGGTCGATGGGATTGTATTCCCTGAGCATGACAAACTCAATCAGACTCAGGTCCTCCTCGGCCGGATACCCGGCCAGACGGTTGATCCTCTCCAGTACCTTGTGGCAGTGGTAGGAGCTCTGCTCCGTATCGAAGTATAGGATTCTCCTCTTGCCTTCAGGGAAATGCGCCTCATAATTGAGTATCTTCCTTCCCGTGATGGCAGATGCAACGATGGCGCAGACGTTGAATGTCTTCTTGGACTTGCCCTTGCCGGTTGATGCGCTGAAATTGCCGAGCGTGCTGATGGTGGAATTCCCCACATGTATTACCTCCGGGGGCGTCGTATACTTGTCGGTCGCCCTGATGAGGATGGAAGCCCACACGAGGTGAAAGTTCTCCGGTGTTATTCTTGAGTCCATGGCGTCATCATTTAATCCGGTTCAAAATCCACTCGGTCAGCTTGTTGCGTTCGAAGAACAGCTTCCTGTTCGTACGGAAGTGGGGGAGACCGCCTATTCTGGCGAGTTTGTATACCCTTTCCTTCGAAACGCCTAGGAAAGCGGCCGTCTCTGCCGCCGTGAGGACGCGTTTGGTCTCGCCGAGCATCTCCTCAATCCTGCTGATCCGCGACTGCATCTGGCCGATGGTTCCCGGATCGCACTTGTCCAGTTCATCCAATCGGAGGGAAAGGAGGTCAACCTCGTTCCTGAGTTCCGACAGGTCCCTTCTATCAACCTTGTTCTTCATATCCCCCTCCTTTTCTTAAGGGCCTCGAACTGGGCCTGTATGTCCATTCCATCGTCCTCGATGTCATCCACTTGACTCTCTACTTCTTCTTTGCCGACATCATGGACACAATCAATGCGGTATGATTCCATCCAGGCGTCCAGGTCATCTTTCAGAAAGTAGTATCCCTTGCCAGGTGGGGTATAGAAGGGCAACGCCCTCTGCTTTACGGCTTCTCGGAGCGTATATTTGCTGATCGCAAGATATTTACCGGCTTCCTCCGTCGTCAAATAAGTCTTGAGCATGTAGACCTTGTCCTCCAGATCCCGCATATGGGATAGCAGCTCGTCAAGGGAGTGGAACCGTTTGAGGTATTCCTCAAGGTCCTCGAACTTGACAAGCAGATCCTCTATCTCCTCCTTTTGCCGCAGGATATCCGGAATGACGCTGGCCCGTTCAATGAGACACAAAATCTCTTTTGCACTGAATTCCATAATCAATTACCTTTAAGTGTTACGATAAGAAAGCCCTCCGGAGGCTTATGCTTTCGGAGGGCAAA
>JAFZTP010000110.1 GCA_017618815.1 Bacteroidales bacterium
CAGCGTGGTGGACTGGTCCTCCAGCGGCATCCATTCATTGATGTATGTCGAAAAGAATCCGGCGGCGCTGTCCCTGCTCCAGTTGACTTTATCGATGTTGAAATTTTTGTCGTACGGATAATAGGCAAAGTATTTCATGTCAGTGAAATAGTAGAAAGGCTCTCACTGCGGATTCTTCCATTCGGCTCCGTCATATACGAGCTCCATGTTGACATAGTGAATCGCGCCTTCCTCCGAGATTGAGAATACGCCGATCTTGTCTCCGGCAAGGAACCTTGTTCTCATGGTTGTCGCTTCTCCTTCGTTTTCTTCTTCGTTGCTTTCGCTGGCACGGGTCCCGGGGTTGTTGAAATAACCTCCGTCGGTCACTCTGACACTGACCGCACTTTGGTCCTCGGGCCCGTTTTCAACTTTTTTGATGATGTCCTCTTGAGCGCAACTGCCCATAATCAGGGCCAGGGCTGTCCAGCCCAGAAATAATAGATTTTTTCTATCCATGGTTGTTTTTTTAAAATTTGATTACTGTAAGTACTGTAATGTATATTTTTTCTGGTTGACTTCATATTATTTTCCTGCATTTTTTTGTCTTTTGTTGTCGGAAGATTCTTTAAGAATTTGAATATGAGAAACATGACAGATGTTTCAGTTATCGTTGCCTAGAAAGCGCAGGCTCGCCATATTTGCCCTTCTGAATCGCTTTTTTTCACGATCTTCCCATATGGAGCAGAGCCATTCGATAAGAAATTGAAATGCCAAGTGTAGGTTCCGTTGTAACTTGCTTCACTACTGCTCATACTTAAGTATTTATTTGTCACAGGGCTGTCATTCCCATTGTAATTCATTGAAAAAAAAGGAGTCCAGAGATATTTAAGGTCGTCATATAAAGAAGTGCTTCCATCTTGTATTTTGCTTTGGTAGTCAAATTCTATGTGGCGTGAGGTTCCTACTTCTGCAGTCTTGTTGAGAGGAGTCGTAATTGTTCCTCCCCAAGTGCAGAAAAATTTGATCCACTGGCCTGCACTTGGAATGAACCACGGTGATGCTTTCTCATATATCAGGTCAACCGTAGCGTGGTCTTTTGTAAGATAGTATAGTCCCTCAGTATTCCCGACTGCTAAACAGTTGCTGAGACCTGATTTATCTTCAATTGCGTCCTTTACGGTAGGACAATTTGCCAAAGCCGGGTGATCTTTCATCTCCTCTGGATATTGACTATAGGTCCAACACCTTGAATAGGATGAATTGTCACTTTTCCCGGCGAGAACAAGTCCATGAATATACCCTTCAGAATATTCATCATTGAAAGCTGCCAGATATGAAATTATACCAGCGGCAGATCCCGTGACCTTTGAACCATCGGCAGGTCTGTGCTCTATATGCATGTCATTGAACAGTACATCACCAATCTGTACGGTGAAATCTTCGATTTCGGAATCGGCTGGGTCGAAACCTCCGTCAATGATATATTTCTTGTATCTTCCTCCGCCGACGTTGGTGCAGGTAAAGCTGAAAACCCTTCCGTCTGGATTCTTGCCGGAGATGAACTTTGCCTGCCCCGGTTTGACCAGATATCGGTAATAGCCCTGTTTCCTGCTTGGCTTGTAGAGCTTTTGCTCAAAGGAGTATATCTTGCTTTCGGAGGAAAGATTCTCCATCGCGTCTGCCTCGGTAAGCTTCGGGAAGAGATATATGGTACCTTTGATTTCTTCCGCAGCTGAAATGAATATCAGGCCCATTGTGTGACCGAGGCTGAAGGTGAACGTGTCTTCATCCGTCAGCCCTCCTTCTCCGACCATGAGATCGCTTGCCATATATTGCGTTGTGGTGGACTGGTCCGACTGTGGTGACCATTCGTCGATGTATTTCGAAAAAAAGCCTGATGCGCTGTCTCTGGACCAGTCTACCTCGTCTATATCAAATTCTTTATTGTATGGATAGTAGGCGAAATATTTCATTCCGGTGAAATAATAGAAAGGCTCTCCGTCAGGGTTCTTCCACTCTGTCCCGTCGAATACGAGTTCCAAGTTCTGGTAGTGGATCGCACCTTCCTCGGAAATTGAGAATACACCTATCCTGTCTCCGAGTATGAACTTGGTTCTCATGATGGTGGCATTTTCATCGTATTCTTCTTCGTTGCTTTCGCTGGCGCGAGTCCGTTGGTCATCGAAGTATCCGCTGTCAGTCACCTTTACGCGGATTATTTCCTCCCTTTCAGGACTGTTTTCCTCTTTGATGACGATGTCCTCATGAGCGCAGCCGCCCACAGTCAGGGCAAGGAATGACCAGCCCAGACACAATAGCATTTTTCTTTTCATGGTTGTTTTTAATTTTTGTGTGATTAATAAAACAAAAGCCCTGGATGCGGAATCACATTCAGGGCATAACTATATTATATTTTTTTCATTTCCTAAAAAGCGAAGCCTCTCCAGACGCGGCCGTTAGAAGATGATTTTCCAACAGACGTGCCATAAGGCATGTAACTGGACATTTTGAACATCCACACGGCGGAGCCTTTCTCATTAGATTCCGTACTGCTTATCGCATAATACTTGTTTGCAGTCGGGTTGGATGATTCATCTTTGTTGGTTATAGCATAATATGGCATCCACAAATATTTGAAGTCGTCGGAAAAACTGGTCGTTCCCGGTCGAATGTTACTCATATAATTGAAGTTAATTGAGCCTGTCTGTAGCGGATCACCTTTCAGGGTTGTTCCCCATGCTTCCAATATTTTGATCCATTGACCTGCACTCAGTGTGAACCATTTTGACGCCTGCTTGTAGATAGGCTGGGTTGTTGTATGATCACGAGTCAAATCTCTAAGTCCTTGAGTGCTGCCGACAGCAAGAGAGTTGGTGAGTCCTGATTTATCATTCATGGCCTGTTTTGCATTGATGCAATTGGCAACGATTGGATTATCAGCCATCTCGTCTTTGTATTGATCGTAGGTCCAGGAGCAGCTATAAGAAGCGCCTCCCACATATTCCATCGAGCCGGCAAGCACTAGACCATGCAGATAGCCCTCTGTGTATTCATCGTTCAATTCAGCAAGGTATGCTATGATTCCTGCTTTATTTCCGGATACGGTTGTGCCGTCATCATGCCTGTGTTCTATGTGCATGTCGTTGAAAAGAATGTCTCCGATCTGCACGGTAAAGTCCTCGATTTCCGAATTGGCAGGGTCGAAGCCTCCGTCTATCACGAATTTCTTGTATCTGCCGCCGCTTACGTTATCGCAGGTAAAGCTGAATACTTTTTCCTCAGGATTCATTCCCGATATGAAGGTCGGCTGTCCCGGCTTTACCAGATATCGATAATATCCCTGCCTGCGGCTTGGCTTATATACTTTCTGCTCGAAATAGTATAGCTTGCTATCCTCAGAGAAATTTTCCATTGCATCTGCTTCCGTCAGTTTAGGAAAAAGATAGACAGTGCCTTTCAGTTCCTCGGCTGCCGAAATGAAGATAAGTCCCATGGCGTGGCCGAGATTGAAAGTGAAAGTGTTCCCTTCGAGGCTGCCGTCTCCTACCATCAGGTCGCTGGCAATGTATTTCTTGGTCGTGGACTGGTCCTCCAGCGGAGTCCAGCCGTTTATGTACTCGGCGAAGAATCCTGCCGAAGTGTTTTTGGACCAGTCGATTTTCTCCATGTCGAAATCCTTGTCATAAGGATAGTAGGCGAAATACTTCATGCCCGAAAAGAAGAAGAATGTCTCGCCGTCAGGGTTTTTCCATTCCGTCCCGTCATAGACGAGCTCCAGGTTCTTATAGTGGGAGGCTCCGCCGGAGGAGATTGAGAAAACTCCGATCTTGTCGTTGGCGATGAAGCGGGTCCTCAAGACTGTCTCTTCGCTGTCATTTTCTTCTTCGTTGCTCTCCGCTGCTTTTGTAACATCTTTGTTCTGATACCCTTTGTCCATCACCTTCACTACCAGTGATTTGCGTCCTTCGGAGTCGCCGGCTTCACTGGCGTTCATTTCGTCTCGGGCACAACTGAGCGATGCCAGAGCAAGAATTGTCAGACCAATGTATGATAAAATCCTGTTATTCATGACTTTGTAACTTTTTTGTTTTTGTGTTGTTTTACTCAGTGGTACTAGTGATGTTTTCGCTTTCTCCCTCCTGAGTCCAGCCGGACCCGCCGTCTGCGTTCACGTCGCCGGGCTGCTCTTCCTGGGAGGCCTCCTGGTCGTCACCTTCCTTGTTCCATCCGTCTGATCCGGCCCCGGAGTCTGGATGCTCATCTTCGATGGTGACGTTGCCGTCGCCTTCCTTGCGCCATCCGTCGGGTCCGATGCCCAGAGGAATTACTCCGGAGGTGACTTCGGTGTCGGAACTGCGGTCCCATATCCAGCCTTCTATGAAGAATTCCGAGCTCTTCTGGTCGTCCTCGGAGACGATGCCGTCTCCTTCCCATGTCCATACAAGGTTGTCTCCGATCATCGGGGTGACGATGAGCTTCGTGGTGTCTGCGCTGACGCTGATGTCATATATGAATATATGACCCGGAGTCAGACGGCCCTGTCTGTTTTGCGGGATGTAGTAGTATGTATGTCCCATCAGGGTTATGGCAAGGAGCGGTTTCCTGTCGAAGTTGTCAGGAATCACCAGCGCTTCGTAGCTTTTCTGATAAGAAACGGTACCGGAAGCAGTCTCGTGCGGGATTACATAGCCCATATCAGCTTTTTTCCCGGATAATGTCCATCTTCCGAAATCCTCTCCATCGACTTCCTCGAAGTGTGCCTTCATCACTACTGGACTGGATTCGTCGCCGATCGTCAGTCCCTCCAGGACTGCTGGATCGTCTTTCAGTATACCCTCGTTCTTGATCCTGACCATGATTTTGGATGTCTGGTGGCGGAAGTTTATCCTTGCGTGGAAACGGTCGGTATAGGTAAGACCGGTAGGGGAGGCATAGAGCAGGTCGCTCTGTCTCATTCCCGCTCCGTCGTCGGAGTTCTGGTCGCTGGCGACGCTCCACTCGGATGGAATCTCCGACATGGCTTCTCCGTTGCCTCTCGACCATCCTGAGACGCGCTTGGTCTCTCTCTGCGATCTCCACATGAATGGAGTTACCGACGGCGCGGCCTTGAGAATGACTCCTTCCTCGAAGCATGTCCGGTACATCTTTGACTCCCCGTCCATCCTTAGCGTCACCATGTCATTCTCCTGCCAGCTTCCCGGAGTTGACTCGGCATGGATTACGACTGGTTCCGGACTGTCAAGGAGCATGTCGGCCTCCTGCGACGCAGTGCAGGCCGCGATAGAAAAGACCATAGCTGCCGCTATAGCTTGTTTTATTCTTTTCATGACTTCGTCTGGCTAAATTTTTATGTTGACATCAGCCTGTCCTCCGAACTCCCACTCATGGACGAATACCTCATATTCGAGGGCGAGGGACACGACGGATATCTGGTATGTGTAGACCTTTCCCCATTGCCATTCCGGAATGTTCCTGCTTTTCAGCTTGGCCTCAAGCGTATGGACGGATTTGACTCCATCGACGGTCGCTTCGTATTCGATCACCATCTTCGCCTCGTCCGGAATCGCCTGTGGCAACATCAGGAACGTATTTTCACCGCCTGCGACAGTCTTCTTGCCATCCGGATCTCCGGCCAAGGTGACACCCTCTACCACATAATCAGGATAGACTGAGAAGACTCCGTCTGTCGCTGATTCAAGCGTCCAGCTGTCATCTCCGAGACTGTATGTGCCTTTCTTATGGATATTCTTGAGCGATATGCTCCTGACCGTTCCTGCGAGCCCGATGTCTCCGGTGACGAACTGGATGGCGGAAAGACGGTGACTCATGGAGACGAGCACGTCTTTGAGCTCTTCATCCGTGCTCAGGGTCTCGGATTCACCGGTCATCAAGTCTATCTGGTCGGATACGTCCGAAGGGACCTCATACTCGAGAGACAAAGGGCCGGGAATGGTGGAGGCGGCCAGATTGACCGGACCAGTACCGTCCTGCGGGAAATAGGGATAATATGCCTGGAACAGTATTGACTTGCCGGCGGCCGGTCTGGCGTAACCGTCAGCAGTGTCCCAACCTGCTCCTTTTCTGACGACCTCCTCATTCCACATATACTCCGGCAGCCCTGGCTGGGAGCCGTCGTCAAAGACATATGCCGACATGCCCACGCTCCTGCTGAGTTCATATTCCGGAGCACTTCGTACGGCGATTGCTTCTGTGGAAAATCGGAAGGACCATTTTTTCAATGCCGGCTCTGCCGGTGCAGCAGGATCTTCGCTGCTGCATGCCGACAGGGACAGCATCAGGAATGCGGACATAGCCGCAGACCATAGGTTAATCCTCTTCTTCTTCACGACCGCTCACGATTGGATCGAATATGGACGTGTATGAAGCGCAGATTATTGCGTTGCAATCGAGTTCTACAACTGTTGTTTCTGGTTTAATATAGCTTGTTTTCATTATTTCAAAGTTTTTAGATGTTGATGATGTGTCAAATTATCAGAATTCAATGTCCTCAGGTTCCTCCGTGCCGTTAGTCCAAGGTTCGACGTCGAAGTCATAGCCGGAACTGAACGACAGCGGTTCTCCGTTGACGTCATAGCCCCCCGTGAAACTGATGGCAAGGGTTGAGGTAACGCCTTCGGCGGCCTTTGGAACACTGACCGGAAGATACACCTCACCGTAGGAATCCTTCGAGCCAAGAACGTATTTGCCTTGTCCGTTCTGTATCTTGCAGAGCAACTTCACGTAGTTCTGCCCGCTGGCATCGGCCTCGGCAATGGATACCGGATTTGTGTCCTTAGTCTTCCACTTGGTGCCTTTTGCCTGAGGCATCACGATAAGGATGGTATCCTTGTTCACCAGATAATCCCTGGTGGCCGGGACGACAAACGGCTCGTCAAGTATTCGCTCAGCTTTGCCGCGGGTGGTCCCTTCTGCCCATGTGCCTGCATTCGATGCCGTGGTGCTGAAGGTGAAAGTTCCCGTGGTGATTATGTTGTGCACGGATATTCCGCCGACAATGACTTTGTAATCTCCGTCCATCTTGTTGACGATCATGAAATTCAGGGCTGCGAGCGCGGACTTGAAACGAAGTCCCGTATCGCCGCCGGTTTCAGCCATTCTCACATTGAGGGAGGAGGCATACATCAAATCAAACTGTTCCTCCGCACGCTCAGGCACGGTATAAGTAAATGTCTGTTTTGATGTATTTATCGTCAGCTTGTCCATGACACCGCCCGCATTCTTTTTGGCAAATGAAGCATTGACGGCGTAGAAATTGACCGCTTCGGCCGGAATGCTCATGTTGCTGCTTTGACTCCATGTCCCATCCTCATTTCTCTCCATGATGACATTTCTCGCAAAGATGTTCTTTCCACACGTGCCATAAAGACCGTAGCGGTCAACGTCGAGATTATCCAGGCGGGAACCGCGTGTCAGCGGAATTCCATCTGTCGGGATGTCATATATGAAGGGAATGTCGGGAATATCGTAGTCAGCGTGCTTCAGTTCCTTTGAGCAGCTGGTGAAGCCTATTGACAATGACAATACAGAGGCGGCGGCAAGCAATGCCTTGTACAATAACCTCATCTGACTGATTATGGACATTAAGGATTTACAGGAATGATGATAGGGACAAACGGAGCATAGAAGTCTCTTCCGTCGGGGTACTTCATCTTGTCCATTCTGACATTGATGACATTCGTCTTGTTGAAACCGAAGCCGTTGGCCATTTCCAGCGGGATGTAAACCTCTCCGAGATTTTCCTCAGTACCGTTGGCGGCAGCTTCTGCGTTCCTATGGTCCAGGATACTTTGAAGGACGACATTCATGACCCATTCCGAGGTCGTCGGAACAATTACTCCAAGCACCTTGTCGTTGAGCCAGTCGTCATTGTCTGTTGAAGCGAGTCCTTCATAGAAGTCGATATACATCTCCTTTGCTTCTTCATAGTCATCTTCATCGGACTCCTCATCGAGACCTGCCAGATCATAATAGATCGGCGTGTCTTTGCTCCTGTATTCGATGATCTGGCAGGTGACGCCGATGTAACTGTTGTTCAACGGATGGCCATAATTGCCGTCCGTGTCCCAAGGAGTCGGCTTGTGAGGCATCACAAGGATTTCGCCATCGATGTTATTGTCCAGTGAAATGAATTCATTCACGGCAGAAGGTGTGAAATCCACGGGAGTCTTCAAATTAATGACGATATCCTCATAGCCGGCATCTTCCGAGTCCACAGTCCATGGGCTGGAAGCGAAGTTTGCGAAATCAAAAGTACCCTTTGTGGCAATATGATACAGAGTGATTTTTGTCACATGGAGATGAATGTCATTTTCTCCGCCACGTGCATCCTTGTCGAATCCAATCTTGAACTTGACAGAAGACAGGGCATGCTTGAAGTTCAGCGATACGACGTCTCCGTCAGCCTGGTTCTCGTTTTTGGATACCAGAAGGTCCTTCTGGTCTGCAACGGTTGCAGGTACGGTGTACACGAACTTTCCGTCGGTGATGTCCGGGGCGTCAGCGGTGTTGTCGCTGATTCCGTAGAAGGTGTGGGTGTCAGTGCTGCCCGGCCATGTCAGAGACTCGTGTCCGGATGCGATCCAGACGTCCTCAGGTTTTGTGAACTGGAAATTGTCGATCCATGGGGTCGAAGATCCCTGGATGCCGACCATCTTGAAAGTGCTTACCGAACTGATGGCCTCTCCTCTAGTTCCGGCAACTTTTACGATAAATGGCTTTCCCGATCCCAGAGCCTCCAAGGACTCATTCTTAACCACGGGACTCTCCTTTGAGCAGCTTGTAACAGCCGCAGTGACAGCCAGGATGACCGCCACCCGAATGGTTGTTATTTTCATAACTCGTTTGTGTGAAATGTGTTAAGTAAAACAATTGTGAATTGAATGGTCGATTTTTTTTGTCGTACTGTTAGTGATGTGAATAGTCCATCAGTTCAGTCTATCCGAAGTTAGTAACTTTTTCCCGTTCTACAATAGTTTCCACTCACTTTTATTACATTTTTGTTATGCCGCTGCAGGAGTGTAGTCACTTATGTCACGAAAAGTGAACAAGTAAAGAAATATTTTCCTAAATTGTCCCCTCGTTTACATACACCAACACTTTTAAAACGGATTTAATATGTCTAACAGAAGTTTCAGAGGAATACTCCTGAAATGGGTTTCCCTCTTCGTGGCTTTGTCAGCCTTTCCTTATCTGGCCCCGGCCCAGAATGCCGGAAGCGACGGATCCGTCACCCTCAGGGGGACGGTAACGGGCCAGGATGACCAGCCTGTCCCCGGGGCTACAATACGGAATTTGACCGAAAAGAGCTATACTACGTCAGATGCTGATGGAAAGTACACTCTATATATAAAGGATGCATCCCGTTCCGTCATTGAATTTTCCTTCATCGGCATGGATACCATCACCGAAGAACTTGGCGGACGTCAGGTGCTGGACGTGAGAATGAGTGACAGCCAGCTTTTCCTGGACGGCGCCGTCGTGACCGGATATCAGGAAATCCAGCTCAAGAAAGTGACAGGCGCGATCTCCAGCGTCACGTCCAAGGCTATCGAAGAGCGCTACAGCCCTTCCATCGTCCAGAATCTTGAAGGCCGGGTGGCCGGTCTCTCCACATACGGCGGCAAGCTCACCATCCGTGGAGTCAGCTCAATGTATGCTGAGGCGAGCCCTCTGCTCGTAGTGGACGGACTTCCCGTAGAAGGGAGCATCGATGACCTGAATCCGTATGATATCGAGAGCGTCAATGTCCTCAAGGATGCCGCTGCCGCCGCCATCTATGGAGCCCGTGCCTCCAACGGAATCATAGTCATCACGACCAAGAGCGCCCGCGAAAAGGGAAAAGTGGATGTTGATTTCTCATACAACCTGACCCTTTTCCAGAAACCGAATCTCGACTACGGTTCCAATTTCTATCTTGACCCGGCACAGCAGGTCAAGGTGGAAAGGGATTATTATGACTACTACTTTTTCGACAACGGCGGGGAAGTGAGCGACCCGGTCGGCTCCGCATCGCAGAGCATCAACCAATTCAACACCAGGGTTTCTCCGATCGAGTACGCATACTATATGCTTGCGACCGGAGAGTGGAACGCCGGACAGGTCGACGAACTCTGCGACCGCCTTTCGAAGAACAACTTTGCAAAGGATTATGCCGACGCTGTATACAGACGTCAGATGGTAAGCCAGTACAATCTTGCCCTCCGCAGCCGTAATGACAAGTCTTCCAACAGTTTCGTGCTGAACTACAGGGGCGACAATTCAGGAGTCATCAATGCATTCGACCGTCAGCTGACAGTTGACTTCAAAGGCTCATACGAAGTCGCGCCTTGGCTGACAGCATCCATGGCCGTCAATGGAATCTACGGCCGTCAGCGCGAGAAAGGCTACAATTATACGGGATCATACTCATCTCCATGGTCCTATCCTGCCTATGAATCCCTGTATGATGAGGACGGTTCCGTCCGCCTGCTCGGGACGAACCTCTACCGCGATACTACTGAAGGAGGTCTTTACAAGGAACTCGGCGTGAACTTGGTCGACGAATACTATGACAATGTCCAGAATACATCCCGCCAGTATATGCGCTATTATGGCGACCTGCTCTTCAAGCTGGTGAAAGGCCTCACCGCCAACGCCCAGCTGGTATATGAGACGGACCACCGCACTACGGATTGGTACGCCAAACAGGAAAGCAACGTGTCCAGGACTATTTACAATGCCTACAAGGAGGTCTCTCCTGATGGCTCTGTGGTTTATCATACTCCGGAAACCGGAGGCCTCCGGTCTGTCACCAACATGGACGGACGTTATTGGACGGCCCGCGGACAGCTCAACTATGCCGGAACGTTCGGCAAGCATGAGATTGTCGCCCTGGCCGGTATGGAGTTCAGGGAAACCTTGTGTTCAGGAACTCGCTCCCTTATGCTCGGCTATGACGACCAGCTGCAGAATGTCGCCACCCAGACCGTGGATTTCGGCGCCCTCAGCCAGATTGAGACCAGCCCCTCATATCAGGCTAATGCGGGAACCGGCTTCCAGGCCAAGCAGCTTGTCTACATGCCTTATATCGACGGCAGCATGAGCCCGATAGTAGAACAGCATCACCGCTATGCTTCAGGCTATGCCAACTTTACTTACACATATGACGGCAAGTACAACATCTTCAGTTCGTATCGTAAGGACTATGCCGACGTGTATGGCCTGAATGTCAAGCTGAGAGGCCGCCCTCTGTGGTCTGTCGGCGCGGCGTGGAATGTCGGCGAAGAAAGTTTCCTTTCTCCGGTTGCATGGATCAACGCCCTCAAGCTCAGAGTCAGCTATGGCGTTACCGGAAATATTTACCAGGGCGCGACCAGCTATATGACAGCCACCAGCACCGGGCTGAATCTCCTTACAGGCCAGCCTTATGGAAGAATCGAAAGCCCTGCCAACCCTAACCTCAAGTGGGAACAGACACGTACCGTCAATATCGGAGCGGATTTCTCGCTGGCCGACAACCGTTTCCGCGGCATGCTTGACTATTATCGCAAGAAAGGCATGGACCTGTTCTCATACAAGACGCTCGATCCGACGACAGGTTTCGGCAGTATGTTCGTGAACTCCGCGGACATGGTTAATAACGGTTTTGAACTTACGTTTACGGGGGACTGGATAAGGGAAAAGAACCGGGAAGGCTTCGGATGGAGCAGTACTCTGACCCTCTCTGTCAACCATAACAAGATCACAAATGTCGATAATCCTGCTATCCAGGCTTATCAGAGATTCAGCAACCCTTATGTCGTCGGCTATCCTACCAGCGCAATCTGGAGCTACCGTTTTGCCGGAATCAGCGACAAGGAAGGATCGCTTGGCCAGACTCTCTGGTATGGCCGTGTAGACGAGGAGACAGGGGAGCCGGCCATTGAGCATACGGCTCAGGGCGCTCCGGTTGACGTGCTGGTCTATTCCGGCCAGAAGGATCCGGTGGTCATAGCCGGATTGGACAACCGTTTCGTGTGGAACGGTTTCAGCTTGAGCGTGATGCTCGCATACTACGGAGGACATAAGATGCGCGCCCTCGTGGAGGACGAGGTCATGGGCCTCGGCAACAGGTCGACGCTCCCGGGATATTTCGCGAATGCATGGACCCCGGACAACAAGACAAACACTCCGGGCATAGGACGTTATTCAAGTACCGCTCACGGCAACGAGCCTGTCAACAGCGATATTTCTGTAAGGAACGCCTCGTTCATAAAGATCCGTAACATCGTCCTTGGCTATGAACTCCCGGAAAGATGGGTTAAGGCGATAGGTGCGTCCCGTGCCAACCTTCAGTTCCAGATCAATGACCTGCCTCCTCTCTGGACGGGATTCCGCCCTCATGCGGAGATGCCATATTACAGCCGTAAGGCCGTATTCGATCCGGAGACCGGCGGCATCCCTAAGCGCAGTTCATATGTTTTAGGTGTTCACATCAATTTCTAGACGGACTTATCATGAAAAAGATATTATCAATCATTGCCTTGGCACTTCTTTTCGCATCCTGCGACGACTTCACCGAACTGAAGCCGAAAGGGAAGAACTTGCTTTCAACTGCAGACGAACTGGAACTGCTCCTGAATGTCGAGTACTCTAATTTCTATCAGTTCGACATGTATCAGCTGACCGGCGACCTTATCTGTGTGACCAACAATATACCAAATCTCCTGTCATCTCCGACTCCGAGCCGTGCGGCGCTCATCCTTACATGGGCCGACGACAGGATGGACCTGATGGCGGACCTTACCACTTCCGACAGTGATTATTCCCAGCTCTACGGATATGTAGGCCAGATTGCCAATCCTATACTTTCTTCGCTGGAATATGCCACGGGCGACGCTGACAAGAAGGCCCGTCTCCGTGCGGAGGCTCTCACTCTCCGCGCGTGGTGCCAGTTCCTTCTCGTGAACAAATATGCGGCCGCGTACAATCCTGCGACGGCGGCGACAACCCCTGGCGTTCCATATGTGCTTGAAGACTGGGATATCACGGTTCCTCCTGAGCAGTGGACTGTGGCGGAAGTCTATGACCAGATCATGAAGGATTGCGACGACGCCATCGCCCTTGACGCCCTTCCCGAGACGCCTGTCAACCAGATGCGTATGGGAAAAGCCTGTCCTTATGCCATCAAGGCGCTCGCCCTTATGTCCATGCAGAAATTCGACGAGGCTGAATCGGCCGCGAAACTTTCGCTGGAGGTCAATGACGCCATCGCCGACTACTGGTCGGATGACTATACCCAGCAGGTCATGTGCTTCATGATTCCGACTCTGTTCACCCCGGCCGTCTATCGCCCTCAGCTTGCATGCGAGGAAGACCTGTTCCATACCCATTCGGTGTTGAATTTCATGCCTCTGCGTACCCCTGAATGCGAGTCCGCCCTCGAAGCGGGACATTCCGCCCTCGTCCGCATGCCGACCGACGGGATGCGTTACAACTACATGATGAATCAGGGCCAGATGACCCAGGGCGTCAGCGGATATACGACGATATGGGACATGGATGCTTCCAGCAGCTGGAACATGTACGGGCTGAAGACTACCCAGCAATATCTCATCGTGGCTGAATGCGAGCTCCGCAAGGGCAACTACGACGAGTCGATGCGCTATCTGGATGCAATCCGTTCGAAACGCGTGGATCCGTCGGCTTATGTTCCTTTCCAGGGAAGCGTGTCCGGCAAGGCCGAGGCGATAGCCTGTCTCAAGCAGACGGCTCTGGGCGAGAACGTGTATTCTGTCTATAATTTCATCGAACGCAAGCGGTGGAACCAGCTTGACGACATGAAGGAGACTCTCACGAGGACGATACTAGGCAATACGTATACTCTGGAGCCGGATTCTCCGATGTGGATTTTCCCGTTCCCTGGCAATGCAATGGACAATAATCCGAATCTTCATCAAAATTATAAGAAAAATGAGAAATAGCAGTTTAATACTTCTTTTACTAATTGCCGGGGTGGTTTCCTGCGGCAATGGGAAGGGCTTTACCATCGAAGGGACAGGTTCTGGAGACGGTTATGCCGTGTTGAGCTACCACACTCCTGACGGCAAGTCCGTCTCGGATACCGCATCGATTAAGGATGGCGCATATATATTCAAGGGCCAGGTCCCTGAGCCGTTGGAGGCATCTATCCATATCAATACATCCAATCCGGATTCTGACGGCAGCATATTCTTCTTCCTCGAAAATGCCAGCCTGAAAGTCTCCGAAGGCAAGGTGACAGGAGGACCCAACAACGATTTCATGCGCGCTCTCGATGCATCCTCAGACAAAGTCAATCCTCAGTCGGAAGACCCGCAGAAGGAATTCAAGAGACTTGTCAGCGAATGTATCGCCGCCCATCCTGACGTGGAATCCGCCGCATTCATGTTCAATATCATCAACGGGGACCTTCCTTTCGAGGAGTTCGAGGCTGGCTACAATCTATTTACCGAGAGGGTGAAGAAGAGCTATCTGGCCCAGCCGCTGGTCTCTGAGTATGAATCCCGCAAGGTCGTCCGCCCGGGACTGGAGGCTCCTCTTTTCGAGCTGAAGACCGCGGCAGGGGAGGCGATCTCCCTCGAATCATTGCGAGGAAAGTATCTTCTGGTCGATTTCTGGGCTTCATGGTGCGGACCATGCCGCAGAAGCATGCCGGGACTCAAGGAAATCTATGCGAAATACCATGACAAGGGCTTCGAGATTCTCGGAGTGTCGATCGATTCCGATGCGGACGCATGGAAAAAGGCGATGTCGGAGGATGGTACTCCTTGGCTTCATGTACTTGACGAGCCTGCGGCCGGAAACCGCGGCTCTAAAGTGGCGACAATGTACGGAGTCCGTTTCATCCCATGTTTCTTCCTGCTGGACAAAGAAGGCCGGATAATCGGCAAGATGGATCACGACGAACTCGAATCCTGGCTTGAATCTGAACTATAGAATTTCCGGGCTGTCCTCATGGACAGCCTTTCTATATTCACTTGGCGTCATCTTATATTTTTCACGGAACAGAGTGTTGAAATGCCCTCTGCTCTGGAAACCGCTCATCTCCGCTACCAGACCTATAGGCTCTTCCTGTTCTGCCAGCATCCTGGCCGCATGCTTCAGCCTCCATCCGTCCAGGAATTCGCTCAGCGTCTGTCCCGATGAACATTCCCTTATCGCTTCGGCGACATTGTTGTAATTGGTCGCCAGCATCTTCGCAAGGTCTTCGCGCTTCAGGTCGCAGTCCGTATATGGGGCGGACTCCCTCATCAGCGTGCAGATTTTCCTGAACAGCGCCTGCTTGTGGGTGAGCCTTTCTTCCGGCACCTCCTGCAGAGTCCTGATGTCAGCTTCTTCTTTCGCCGACAGTTTCTGGATAGTTTCATAAAGGTCCCGGTTCTTCTCGCGAAGTTGCTTTCTGGCCAGGGAGTTCAGCCACAGGGCTATCGCAACGACTTCCAGAAGAAGGATCAGGAACATGATCACGAATCTCAGTGTCTTGACTTGCGACTGTTTTTCCTGCCACATCTGTTCCTTCTGGGCAGTCTCATACACGATTGCCAGTTCCGTCGCCTTGTTGGTCTTTTCCCATATCAGCGCTGAATCGATGGCCTCGCATATCTGGGTGCCGATTTCAAGAGCCTCATGCGTGCGTCCGGCCTTCAGGGTCGCGAAAAACCGTGGCGTAAGACGGGCTGCGATATTGTCGAGGTTCATCTTTGCCCCGTCGTCCTTATAGACGTTCTCATCCAGGAGCTCAAGCCAGTCGGCGGCTTCGCCATAGCGTTCCTCCGACATCAGGTAA
>JAFZTP010000111.1 GCA_017618815.1 Bacteroidales bacterium
AATCTCACGGACGAAGCAAAGAAAATCTACCTCAGCGGCCCTGCCGACAAGTTCAGCATCAAGATGGGCTCGCAGGAATCCTATTACAAGACTCTCGATACGGACAGGGCCGGAGGCTGTATCCGCGACCTCGCCCACGCATATTCGAAAGACGGCGGACTGGCAGTGCTCAGGGGCAACATCGCCCTCGACGGCTGCGTAGTCAAGACTGCCGGAGTCGATGAATCCTCACTCAAGTTCAC
The DNA here is from genome assembly GCA_017618815.1 of Bacteroidales bacterium. Classification (GTDB taxonomy): domain Bacteria; phylum Bacteroidota; class Bacteroidia; order Bacteroidales; family UBA932; genus Cryptobacteroides. Next base: position 243 of record JAFZTP010000111.1, read on the forward strand.
CGGCACCGCGAAAGTATTCGACTCCCAGGAGGAGGCCTGCGACGGCATCCTCGGCGGAAAGGTACAGGCCGGAGACGTGGTGGTCATCACCTACGAAGGTCCGAAGGGCGGCCCGGGAATGCAGGAAATGCTCTATCCGACATCCTACATCAAATCCCGCCATCTCGGAAAGGCCTGCGCCCTTATCACTGACGGCCGTTTCAGCGGAGGCACATCAGGACTGAGCATCGGGCACATTTCTCCTGAGGCCGCAGCCGGCGGAGCAATCGGACTTGTACGCGACGGAGACATCATCGACATCGACATCCCGGCCAGGGCCATCAGCGTCCGTCTCGACGACAGCCAGCTGGAGACCCGCAGGGCTGAGGAAATGGTCCGCGGAGACAGGGCATTCACCCCTCCGAGAAGGCAGAGGACTGTATCAAAGAGTCTCAAGGCCTACGCAGCGGCAGTAAGTTCCGCAGACAAAGGCGCCGTAAGAATAATCAAAGGATAAAACTTCGTCAGACATGAATAAAACTATCACAGGATCAGAAGCGATGTGGCTTTCCCTCATAGCCGAAGGGGTTGACACAGTATTCGGATATCCGGGAGGACAGATCATACCCGTATATGACACGCTCTGCGACTTCGAAGACCGCATCAGGCACATTCTGGTGCGTCATGAGCAGGGTGCCATCCATGCTGCCCAGGGATATGCCCGCAGCACCGGAGAGCCGGGAGTGGTCATCGTGACCTCAGGCCCGGGAGCCACCAACGTCATCACGGGAGTCGTGGATGCAATGACGGACTCTACCCCTCTGGTGGTCATCACCGGTCAGGTTCCTTCTGCTGCCCTCGGCACCGATGCCTTCCAGGAGGCCGACGTGACCGGTCTGACAGGTCCCATCACAAAGTGGAACTACCAGATCCGCCGTCCGGAAGAGATAGCATGGGCCATCTCCAGGGCATTCTATATCGCACGTACCGGCCGTCCGGGCCCTGTAGTCCTGGACTTCACCAAAGATGCCCAGAACGGCAAGACGGAGTTCAGCTACGAGAAATGCAAGTTCATCCGCAGCTATATCCCGAACCCGAAACCGTCGGACCAGGCAATCGACAAGGCTATCGCCCTCATCGACAATGCCAAGAAGCCACTCGTAGTCTTCGGCCAGGGAGTGACCATCAGCGGAGCCGGAAAAGAGCTCCAGGCCTTCCTCGAGAAAGCCGACATCCCTGCCGGCGCGACGATGCTCGGCCTGAGCGCCCTGCCTTCGGATTTCCCTCTCTACCAGGGAATGATCGGAATGCACGGCAACGTGGCCCCGAACATCAAGACGAATGAATGTGACGTGCTGATCGCAGTCGGCATGCGCTTCAGCGACAGAGTCACCGGCACCGTAAGCACATACGCCAAACAGGCAAAGATCATACATATAGACATAGACAACGCCGAACTCGGAAAGATCATCACCCCGGAGGTCGCAATCTGCGGAGACGCAAAGAAAGTGCTCTCCATCCTCACGGAAAAGATCCAGAAGAACAGCCATGAGGCATGGGTCAAGAGTTTCGACCACTGCCGCGAAGTCGAGCGCAAGAAAGTCATCGACATGGAGATCAGCGGAGGCGAAGGCCCTATCAGGATGGGAGAGGCCGTAGCGATGGTTGCGGACGTATCCGGAGACAAGGCCGTGATCGTGACTGACGTCGGCCAGAACCAGCTCTCGGCAGCCCGCTACTCCCGCTTCACCAAAGGACGCAGCTTCATCACCTCGGGAGGTCTCGGAACCATGGGCTTCGGCCTTCCGGCCGCGATCGGAGCCAAGATCGCCACTCCAAAGAAGCAGGTCTGCCTCTTCGTCGGCGACGGCGGCATCCAGATGACCATACAGGAGCTCGGAACCATAATGCAGGAGCATGTGGGAGTCAAGATCGTCCTCCTCAACAACAACTGGCTCGGCAACGTCCGCCAGTGGCAGGAGATGTTCTTCGACCGCAGATACTCGCAGACCAGGATGCTCAATCCGGACTACAAGCTCATAGCCGAGGCGTACGGCATCCGCTACCGCGCAGTGGAGGACAAGAAAGACCTCAGGAAGGCCGTGACGGAGATGCTTTCCGACGACGAGCCGTTCCTGCTCGACGTACATGTGCTCGAAGAAAGCAACATAATGCCTATGATACCTCCGGGAAAAGGCATCGACCAGATAATGTTGAACGAGAAAGAATGGTATCAAAAATAAGCGGCCATGGAAGAGATTAAGAACTATACGGTCATCATATACACCGAGAACCAGATCGGTCTGCTCGCGCAGATCTCGAACATATTCACCAGGCGCAGCATGAGCATATGGAGCCTCTCGGCCGGTCCGTCGTCGATCGACGGCATCCACAACATCACGATCACCACGGATGCGACCGAAAGAAGGATCCGCGAGGCCGTGCGCCAGATCGAGAAAAGGGTGGACGTGATCAAGGCCTTCTTCTATGTAGAGGATCAGCTCGTATATCGCGAGCTTGCGATGTACAAGGTACCTACCGGCAAGCTGCTGGATTCGGGAGAGCTTGAGTCGCTCCTTTCTAAGTACAATGCGAGGATAGTCGAGATGAACAAGACTTTCACCGTGATCCAGAAGACCGGCTACACCGACGAGACCCAGGCCCTCCACGACGAGCTCAAGAACATCGGAGTCCTCCAGTTCGTACGTTCCGGCCGCGTGGCGATCTCACGCACAATGCAGGAGCCGGTATTCAAATTCCTGCAGAAGAGAGAAAGAGAAAAAGAAAAAATCAATAAATCATAATCAATTATGGCAAAAATCAATTTTGGCGGAGTTGACGAGAACGTAGTCACTCGCGAAGAGTTCACACTCGAACATGCACGTGAAGTACTCAAGGACGAAGTAATCGCTGTCATCGGATACGGCGTACAGGGTCCGGGACAGTCCATGAACCTCAGGGACAACGGCTTCAACGTTATCATCGGACAGCGCAAGGGCAAGACTTACGACAAGGCCGTTGCCGACGGATGGGTACCGGGCGAGACTCTTTTTGAAATCGAAGAAGCATGCGAGCGCGCTACAATCATCCAGTTCCTCGTTTCCGATGCTGCCCAGATCGCAGTATGGCCTACAGTCAAGAAACACCTCACCGCAGGCAAGGCCCTCTACTTCTCACACGGCTTCGGAATCACCTACAGCGACCGCACAGGCATCGTTCCTCCGAAGGACGTGGACGTAATCATGGTCGCCCCTAAGGGCTCAGGTACATCCCTTCGCCGCCTCTTCCTCCAGGGCAAGGGCATCAACTCCTCATTCGCAGTATATCAGGACGCTACCGGACGCGCACTCGAGCGCACTCTCGCCCTCGGTATCGGCGTAGGCTCAGGCTACCTCTTCGAGACCGACTTCAAGCGCGAGGTTTACTCTGACCTTACCGGAGAGCGCGGTACCCTCATGGGAGCTATCCAGGGTATCCTCCTCGCCCAGTACGAGACCCTCCGCGAGCACGGCCACTCCCCGTCCGAGGCATTCAATGAAACCGTCGAGGAGCTCACCCAGTCCCTCATGCCTCTCTTCGCAGAGAAAGGAATGGACTGGATGTATGCAAACTGCTCTACCACGGCACAGAGAGGAGCCCTCGACTGGATGGGACCATTCCACGACGCTACCAAGCCTGTGTTCGAGAAGCTCTACCAGAGCGTGGCAAGCGGCAACGAGGCCCAGATCTCAATCGACGCCAACTCTAAGCCGGGCTACCGCGAAGGTCTCGAGAAAGAGCTCAAGGCCCTCCGTGACAGCGAGCTCTGGAGAACCGGAGCAGCAGTACGCGCACTTCGTCCAGGTAAATAACAGTTTTTCTTATGAGCGATAGAGTCTATATCTTCGATACAACCCTGCGTGACGGGGAACAGGTGCCGGGCTGCCAGCTCAACACCGTCGAAAAGATCCAGGTTGCAAAATCCCTGGAGACCCTCGGCGTGGACGTGATTGAAGCCGGCTTCCCGATATCAAGCCCGGGAGACTTCAACTCAGTTGTGGAGATCTCCAAGGCAGTCACCTGGCCTACGATCTGCGCCCTTACCAGAGCCGTGGAAAAGGACATCGACGTAGCCGCCGAAGCCCTTAAATATGCAAAGAGGGGCCGTATCCACACCGGCATCGGCACTTCCGACTCCCACATCCGGTACAAATTCAACTCCACCCGGGAGGAGATCCTCGAAAGGGCGGTACGCGCAGTCAAGTACGCAAAGAAGTATGTCGAAGATGTGGAATTCTACGCCGAGGACGCCGGACGTACCGACAATGAATTTCTCGCCAGGGTGGTCGAGGCCGTGATCAAGGCCGGAGCCACCGTGGTGAACATTCCGGACACCACCGGCTACTGCCTCCCTGCCGAATACGGAGCCAAGATCAAGTATCTCTGCGACCATGTCGCCGGAATCGAGAACGCCATCATCTCCACCCACTGCCACAACGACCTGGGCATGGCTACGGCCAACACCATGGCCGGCCTGATGAACGGAGCGCGCCAGTGCGAAGTAACCATCAACGGCATCGGAGAAAGGGCCGGCAACACTGCCCTCGAGGAAATCGCCATGATCCTGAAATCGCACAAGGAAATCGGACTCGACACCAATATCAACACAAAGAGGATCTATCCTCTGAGCAGGCAGGTTTCAAGTCTGATGAACATGCCGGTCCAGGCCAACAAGGCCATCGTCGGAAAGAACGCATTCGCACACTCTTCCGGCATCCACCAGGACGGCGTGCTCAAGAATGCGGATACATATGAGATCATCGACCCTGTCGACATCGGACTCGACACCAACTCGATAGTGCTCACCGCACGCAGCGGCCATGCTGCCCTGAAATATCGTCTCGAGGCTCTCGGCGTCCATCTGGAAGAAGAGAAACTGGACAAAGTATATAAAGAATTCCTGAAACTCGCCGACAAGAAGAAGGAAATCCACGATGACGACATCCTGATGCTCGCAGGCACCGACTGGACCCGCAGCCGTCATATAAAGGTCGACTGGCTCCAGGCCACCAGCGGCATCGGCATGAAGCCGGTAGCGTCGATCGGACTGGACATTGCGGGAGAGAAATTCGAGGCCGCAGCTACCGGAAACGGTCCTGTGGACGCAGCCATCAATGCCCTCCGCAAGATAATCAAGCGCCAGATCACGATCAACGAGTTCACGATCCAGGGAGTCACCAAAGGCGCCGACGACTGCTGCAAGGTACATATGCAGGTCGAGCATGAAGGCAGGCTCTACTACGGATTCGGAACCAGCACGGACATAGTCACAGCCTCGATCGAGGCCTACGTGGACTGCATCAACAAATTCACTAAATAGTAAATGAACACACTATTCGATAAAATCTGGGACTCGCACGTCGTTGACCTCATCAAGGACGGCCCGACCCAGCTCTATATAGACCGCCTCTACTGCCACGAGGTGACAAGCCCGCAGGCCTTCGAGGGTCTCCGCCGCCGCGGAATCCGCTGCCTCAGACCTGAGAAGATCTACTGCATGCCGGACCATAACACTCCGACCCACGACCAGGATAAGCCGATCGAAGATCCGGTCTCAAAGAAACAGGTGGACACGCTGGCCGCGAACACCGCAGAATTCGGCCTCACCCACTTCGGGATGATGGACCCGAGGAACGGAATCATCCATGTCGTCGGCCCTGAGAGAGGCCTCTCGCTGCCGGGAATGACGATAGTCTGCGGCGACTCGCATACCTCGACCCACGGAGCCGTAGGAGCCCTCGCATTCGGTATCGGAACCAGCGAGGTCGAGATGGTCATGGCCTCGCAGTGCATCCTCCAGCAGAAGCCTAAGTCGATGAGGATACGCGTGGAAGGCAAGCTGGGGCCATGCGTTACTGCAAAGGACGTGGCTCTCTTCCTTATGGAAAAGCTGACCACCAGCGGCGCTACGGGATATTTCGTCGAATATGCAGGTTCAGCGGTGCGCAGCCTCACTATGGAAGGCCGCCTTACCCTCTGCAACCTCTCGATCGAGATGGGAGCCCGAGGCGGATTCATCGCTCCTGACGAGACTACTTTCGCCTACCTCAAGGGCCGAGAGAACGCCCCTAAGGGAGAAGACTGGGACAAGGCTGTCGAGTACTGGAAGACTCTCAAGAGCGGCGACGACGCCGTATTCGACAAGGAGCTTGTATTCGACGCTGCCGAGATCCAGCCGATGATCACCTACGGCACCAACCCGGGAATGGGAATGGCCATAACCGGAAGCATCCCTACCCTCGAATCTGTGGGAGAAGAGGGCGGCGAGTCATTCCGCAAATCACTGAAATACATGGGGTTCAAGCCAGGCGAGAAACTCCTCGGCAAGAAGATCGACTATGTGTTCCTCGGCGCATGCACCAACGGCCGTATCGAGGATTTCCGCGCCTTCGCTTCGATCGCGAAGGGCCGCAGGAAGGCCGACAACGTGACTGCATGGCTGGTTCCGGGATCATGGGAAGTGCTCCGCCAGATACGCGAGGAAGGACTCGACAAGGTGCTGGAGGCCGCCGGCTTCGCAATCCGCCAGCCCGGATGCTCTGCCTGCCTGGCCATGAACGATGACAAGATTCCGGCAGGAAAGTATAGCGTTTCGACGAGCAACCGTAACTTCGAAGGCCGTCAGGGCCCGGGAGCAAGGACAATCCTGGCAAGCCCGCTGGTTGCCGCGGCAGCTGCCGTCACCGGCGTAATAACCGATCCGAGAACCCTGTAAACACGAATAGGATGAAACAGAAATTCAATATAATCGAAAGTTCATGCATCCCTCTCCCCCTGGAGAACGTGGATACAGACCAGATAATCCCGGCACGCTTCCTCAAGGCTACCACGAGGGACGAGGCCTTCTTCGGAGAGAACCTCTTCCGCGACTGGCGTTACCGTCCGGACGGCACTCCGATCGAGGGTTTCGTGCTCAACGATCCGCGCTATAGCGGAGATATCCTCGTTGCCGGAAAGAACTTCGGTTCGGGTTCCAGCCGAGAGCACGCCGCATGGGCAATCGCAGGATACGGATTCAAGGTGGTGATTTCCAGCTTCTTCGCCGATATCCACAAGAATAATGAACTTAACAATTTCGTGCTTCCAGTAACGGTATCCGAGGATTTCCTCGCAGAACTTTTCGAGACAATCGCAGCTGATCCGAAGGCTAAGGTAAGGGTTGACGTGCCTGCCCAGACAGTCACCAACCTGACTACCGGCAGAAGTGAGTCGTTCGAGCTCAACGGGTATAAGAAATACTGCCTGATGAATGCTCTCGACGATATCGACTACCTGCTCGAGCAGAAGTCAAAGATAGAACAGTACGAGAAGAAAAGCGTATGATCGAGATAATGGACACAACCCTCCGCGACGGAGAGCAGACTGCGGGTGTTTCGTTCAATGCGGACGAAAAGCTTGCGATAACCCGTCTGTTGCTGGAGGAACTGAAAGTCAACAGGATTGAAGTATGCTCCGCAAGGGTATCCAGCGGCGAGCATGAGGCCTTCGCGAAGATATGCGAATGGGCCTCTACATGCGGCCATCTGGACCAGGTGGAGGCTCTCGGCTTCGTCGACAACGGCCTTTCGATAGACTGGATCGTGTCGGCCGGAGGCCGCGTCATGAACCTGTTGACCAAAGGATCCCTGCGTCATGTGACCTGCCAGCTGCACAAGACTCCGCAGGAGCATCGGGATGATATACTCAAAAACATCGCGATGGCAAAGGCAAAAGGCCTGGAGGTGAATGTCTATCTCGAAGACTGGTCCAACGGCATGATCGATTCCCCGGATTATGTCCATTTCCTCATGGAAGGCCTGAAGGATGCTCCCGTCCGCAGGATAATGCTCCCGGACACCCTAGGCATCCTCAATCCTGACCAGACGGCGAAGTTCTGCCGGTCCATGGTGGAGAAGTATCCGGGACTGCATTTCGATTTCCATGCCCATAATGACTATGACCTCGCAGCTGCGAATGCATTCGAGGCTGTCAGGGCCGGAGTCAAGGGCCTGCATACTACGGTCAACGGCCTGGGAGAGCGCACCGGCAACCTTCCGGTGGCGAGTCTCGTGGGAATTCTGAATGACCATCTCGGGGCCGGCAACTCTCTCGACGAGAAGAAGCTGATGCATGTGTGCCGATATGTGGAGACTATCTCCGGAGTGAGAATCCCGTCCAACAAGCCGCTCGTGGGTGAGTTCGCATTTACCCAGACAAGCGGAGTCCATGCGGACGGCGACAAGAAAGGAGGTCTGTACCAGAACTCCCTGATTCCTGAGAGATTCGGCAGGCACAGGCATTATGCCCTCGGTAAGACGAGCGGAAAGGCCAATATCGTGAAAAACCTGGAGCAGCTGGGCATCAGCCTGACTGCTGAACAGATGAAACTCGTGACGGAGCGAGTCGTCGAGCTCGGCGACAAGAAGGAGAGCCTCAGCCCTGAGGATCTGCCATTCATAATCGCAGACGTCCTGAAAGGAGATTTCTCCGCGGCCAAGGAGAATATCCGAATAGTCAATTATAATCTTCAGCTGACCCGTGGCATGAGGCCCCTGGCGAACTTAAGGCTTAACATCAGCGGTAGCGAGTACGAGGAATCCGCCGCCGGAGACGGCCAGTACGATGCCTTTATGAAGGCTCTCTGGAAAATCTACGACCGTCTTGGCAAGAAGCATCCCAAGCTTACCGATTATGTAGTTAAAATCCCACCTGGAGGCAAGACGGACGCCCTTGTAGAGACTACGATTACCTGGGACCTCAACGGCCGCGGCTTCAAGACGAGAGGAATCGATTCCGACCAGACTGAAGCGGCGATCAAGGCGACGATGAAGATGTTGAACATGATAGAGTAAAAATCAAGAATATTTATGAAACTGAGAATAGCTAAACTCCCCGGCGACGGCATCGGGCCGGAAGTTGTTGAGCAGGCCGTAAAGGCCGTAGATGCGGTGTGCAGGAAATTCGGCCATGAAGTTGAATATACTTTCGGCTATGTCGGCGCATGCGCGATCGACCGTTTCGGGAATGCTTATCCGGAAGAGACCCACAACATTTGCATGAACAGCGACGCCGTGCTTTTCGGAGCCGTCGGAGACCCTAAATATGACAACAACCCTACGGCGCCGGTACGTCCGGAGCAAGGCCTGCTGGCAATCCGCAAGCAGCTCGGCCTGTATGCGAACCTCCGCCCGGTAGAGACCTTCAAGGGCCTCGTGGAGAAGTCTCCTCTGAAGAAGGAGCTCGTGGACGGGGCTGACTTCCTCTGCATCCGCGAGCTTACCGGAGGCATGTACTTCGGTGAGAAGGGCCGCAAGGACAACGGCGACACCGCCTATGATACCTGTATCTACAGCCGCAATGAGGTGGAGCGAATTCTCAAGCTGGCATTCGAATATGCGATGCGCCGCCGCAAGCACCTCACCGTTGTGGACAAAGCCAATGTGCTCGAGTCTTCGAGACTCTGGAGGCAGGTCGCCAAGGAGATGGAGCCGCAGTATCCTGAAGTCCAGGTCGATTACATGTTCGTTGACAATGCCGCCATGCAGCTGATACGCTGCCCTAAGTTCTTCGATGTCATGGTGACGGAGAATACTTTCGGCGATATCCTTACGGACGAGGCTAGCTGCATCTCCGGATCCATGGGCCTTCTGGCTTCGGCATCCGTCGGAGCGCACACCAGTCTGTTCGAGCCTATCCATGGCTCATACCCGCAGGCAGCCGGCAAGAACATCGCCAATCCTGTAGCAGCGATACTGTCCGCTGCCATGATGTTCGAATATGCATTCGGTCTCATGGAGGAGGGCAAGGCCATCCGCGAGGCTGTTGCGGCATCCATCGAGGCAGGAGCGGTCACCGAGGACCTCGCAGGAGACGGAAAAGCTCTCAGCACATCGGCTGTCGGAGACTGGATAGCATCAAGAATCTAAAAAACTTATCGATATGGCAGAAATTAATTGGGACAAGCTTGGCTTTGACGCCTACAGGACACGTACCGTTGTCCTCTCCCACTACAAAGACGGCCAGTGGTCGCCTGTCGAAACGACAGAAAACTTTTCATTCACTCTCGACCCGTTCGCCCAGGTCTTCCATTATGCGATCTCCTGCTTCGAGGGCCTGAAGACCTTCCGCCAGAAAGACGGCCGCATAGCCATCTTCCGTCCTGACCAGAATGCGGCGCGCATGCAGCGCACGGCCAAGTTCCTGGGCATCCCTGCCCCGGACAAGGACCTGTTCATCAAGATGTGCACCCTCTGCGTCCAGAACAACCTTGAGTTCCTTCCTCCTTATGGCCATCAGGCATCCCTGTACCTGCGTCCGATGCTCTTCGGAGTCCATCCACAGATGCAGCTCGTGCCATATCCTGAGGCTTATTTCGCAGTGATCTGCGCGCCTGCGGGCTCATATTACGGAGAGCACCTCAAATCATTCGCCGGCGTGATTCCGGGCAACTATGACCGCGCAGCGCCTAAGGGTTCCGGAAGCTACAAGATCGGAGCGAACTATGCCGCCACGTTCAAGCCTTACAAGACCGCCCATGACCAGGGCTATACCGAACTGCTTTATCTGAACTCAGGCACAAGGGAGTTCATCGACGAGTTCGGTTCATCCAACTTCTTCGCAATCAAGGGCAACAAGTACATCACTCCTCTTTCCGACAGCGTGCTCCCTTCAATCACAAACAAGACATTGCAGGAAGTGGCCGTCGACTTCGGAATGGAAGTGGAGAAACGTCCGGTGAGGGTGGAAGAGCTCGCCGAGTTCGACGAGGCTGCAGCCTGCGGAACTGCCGTTGTGATCACCCCGATGTCCCACATCGACATCAAGCCGGTCCTCGAGGAGGACAAGGTCGAGAAGTCGTATCGCTTCATGCCTGACGGAGAGGTCGGCGAGGTCTGCACGAAACTGTACAAGCGCATTACCGGCATCCAGTTCGGAGAACTCGAAGACACCCACGGCTGGTGCTATCACATCGAAGAAAAATAAGGACCGGTTTCAGTCTGTAACCTGTTTTTAGAGCGTCGGCATCCAGCCGGCGCTTTAAATTTTTTATTTCCTTTGTCATTATACATGGTTTTGATATATTTGCACCGCAAAAATCTTGGATTTAGGGCGACTTGAAAACCACCCTTCTTACGATTTGTAACCAGACACACACTTACTCAAACAAATCTATAACTATTTCTTTTATGAAAAGAACACTTTTAGCAATTTTGGCTATCATTTCCTTACTCGTAGCCGGTTGCAGCAAGGAGTATGATGACTCCAAATTGAAAAAGAGAGTCAATGACCTCGAGGCCCGGGTCTCAGCGCTCGAAGCATTGAACACCACAGTGGCTGGTATCGGCGACATCGTAACCGCTTTGGGCCAGAAAGACTATGTCACCGGGGTGATCGAAGTCAAGGATGACAAGGGAACAGTGATCGGATACACCATCTCTTTCTCAAAGTCAAATCCTGTCACAGTTTACCATGGACAGAAGGGAGACAAGGGCGAGCTCGGACAGACCGGTCCGGAAGGCCCTCAGGGTCCGGTTCCGTCAGTCGGAGTACAGCTCGGAGAGGACGGCCTCTACTACTGGACCGTGGAAGGAGAGCTTCTCAAAGACGCTGACGGCAAGCCTGTACCATGTACATCAGCCGCACCGGTCTTCAAGATAGAGGATGGTTCCTGGTGGATCTCATATGACGGCAGCAGCTGGGAAAAGCTCGGCCTCATCTCAGATACTGGCACCACCGTCGATGTCGACAACAGCAACGAGGATTATGTCCTCCTTACCATTAACGGCACCGAAGTCCGCATCCCTAAGGAGAAAGCCTTCTCCCTCAAGCTCATATATGGCGGCGACATCACTGCAGTTGGAGCCTCCGCCTACACGACCATCGGAGTTGAATATGAGGTCGTTGGAGCAGGCGAGAACGACGACGTGACAGTGGACATCCTCAACACCAGCGCCGGAATCACCGCCCAGGTGGCTAAGGTCGACAATCTCCACGGACTCATCGCAATCAACACTTCAGACGTGGTCGACGGCAAAGTCTTCGTTTACGCCGACAACAACAAGGGCAAGACCAACATCAAGTCCATAACCCTCGAGGCCGGCCAGATTGCCGACATCGCTCCCGTAGCCCAGGCAGAGGCCGAGGGCGGAACGTTCTCGCTCACCGTGGAGACCAACTATGAGGCCGTAGTCGCCGTCCCTGACGGAATCGACTGGGTACATGTGGCCAAGAAAACTAAAGCATCGCAGGGCAACTACATCGACCAGCTCTATGTAGGCGAGAAGACTAAGGGTACCTCCACATATGAATACGAGATCACGGTGGATCCAAACACCACCTCCGGCTACCGTTTCTCATACATCGGAGTGATCGACTTTGCTACCGGAAACGTCATAAAGCTTATCGACCTCGTCCAGAAGCCGGCAGAAGGAGTGACCGACCTCGCGTCAATCTCCAAGGTTCCTGACAACACCAAGATTTCCGTAAACGGAGCAGTGGTGCTTGCCGCCGGAAAGAGGGACGCTGTCATCTCAGATGGTCTCAACACCATCCACATGAAGACGATGTCCACCCTCGCAGTGGGCGACAGCATCTCCGTCCTCGGAGTCAAGATGAGCAACGAAAAGGCTTCTGCAGCGTATGTCGTAGCTTCTTCCGTGAATGTCCTCAAGCAGGGCGTCAAGACTCCTGACAGCCCGTGGAGATATATAGTGTATGCCCAGAACTATGTCATCACCAACACAGGCACCACCGCCCTCCTCCAGAAGGACGACGACGGATACTTCTTCTATGCCCCGATGAGGTTCGAAGTGCGCATCGAGAGCCCGCTTGACGGGCTCAATCTTGACGCCTACGTAGGAAAATACGTTACTCTCAAGGGTTACATAGACGAAGTCGAGATGGGAGAATTCGACTGGGATACTTTCACCTTCGCTTTCGACTATAAGTTCATCGTCAATACCGTCGAGGAAGTAAACTTCGTCAAGAAGGCCAACTGGACTCTTAAATATATAGGCAGGACTGATGAGTACCCTGGCTTCCCGGAGTCCTTCTCCACCACGGTCACGGGCGAGGACAACGAGCACTACATATATACCATCTTTACCGAAGAGAAGCTCCAGGAATTCCCTATAGAGGAGGAAGCAGGAATCTATGGCGCCATCATGGCGGCTGACGACCTCCAGTATACCCTGTCCACATATGCCCTGCAGTACAGCAAGGAAGTAATCTATAATGACATTACCTGCGTAGGCAGTTCGCCTAATTTCTACGAGAAGTTCGAACCGGGCATCTATTACGTGGTCATCGGCGGCGTGGACACTGACGGATATGCCACAGGATCATACGCAGTCGACAGATTCGAGATCGAAGACCCTCATGTCGCCGGAACATACGATGCCTTCCTAGGCACATGGAAATACACCACCGTATTGGGAGACAGCCAGAAATGGGTGATCAGCGAGAAAGAGGCCGGCCAGAGCTACTATCTCTGCGTCGACGGCGTTTCCACTGAATCCGGAAACCTCCCCGTGCTCTCATATGACAAGGAGAACGGCACTGCAGTGCTCGAAATGCAGGAGCTCGGAGAATATGAGAAAGACGGAAAGACCTGTCTTGAGAGGATCGGAACCCTCTACACCTTCGACGACGTGGAATACTACGACAACAGCCGATACATGGGTGACAACACCCTGGTCTTCACGGCGCGTCTGCTCAATGACGGCACTATCGACATCGTTCCTGGCGAGGACACGTCGTCTCAGCTCGAAGGTTTTGCAATCATGACCGGAGACAAGGAAGACTCTTACGACTGCAACATCGTAGGCTCCATCACGCCAATGCCGGGAGTGCTCGAAGCGTATAAGGCCTCCGCACCTAAGACTAAGGCTTCTTCTGCAAGAAGATTCAAATCCAACTCGGTTCCGCAGAAGAAAGCCAAATCTGCTAAAAGATTGTCATACAGGAGATTTCAGTAGGCATTCGAGACCTTTTCAAAGGAGCTTTCCCGCTGAATGGAAACGGGAAACGCTTTCAATATGTAAGTAATAATTAGGCGTCGGCAATATGTCGACGCTTAATATTTTAATCATTTTCTTTGGATTTTTCTTCGCTTTTGATATATTTGTACCCTAACTCGCTGATTATTAGGGTCTGCTGTCCCAATATGAAGGTTACGATTTGAAAGTAAAATTAACTTACTCAATAAAAACAATAATCAAATTCGCCATGAAAAAATTAATTTGGGCATTTTTTGCGGCTGTAGCGTTAATTACAGTCGCCTGCAACAAAGAGTACGATGACTCAGCGTTGAAAAAGAAAGTCAACGATCTCGAAGCAAGAGTCACTGCTCTTGAAGCGTTGAACACGACAGTATCCGGCATCAGTGACATCGTAACCGCATTGAGCGAGAAAGACTATGTTACCGGAGTAATCAATGTCAAGAATTCCGATGGTGAAGTTATAGGATACACCATCACTTTCTCCAAGTCAAATCCTGTCACTATCTACAACGGATTGAAGGGTGACAAAGGTGATGTCGGACCTGAAGGCCCTACCGGCCCTACCGGGCCGCTCCCGTCAATCGGAGTCAAACTCGGCGAGGACGGAGTTTATTACTGGGTAGTTGAAGGCGAAGTAGTGAAAGACAGCGAAGGAAAACCTATCCCATGCACCCAGGTCGCTCCAAGCTTCAAGATTGAAGATGGAGCATGGTGGGTTTCTTATGACGGCCAGAACTGGACCAAGCTCGGACTTATCTCCGACACCGGCACCACAGTCGAGGTTGACAACAGCAACGAGGACTATGTCCTCCTCACCATCAACGGCACCGAGGTACAGATCCCTAAGGAGAAGCCATTCAAGCTCAATATTAAATATGACGGAAATCTCAGCGCCGTCGGTGTTGCCGCCAACGCAACCACAGGTCTCGAGTATGAGGTCCTCGGCGCAGGCGAGGGTGATGTCGTAGACGTTGACGTAATCTGCGTCACTGACAGCGTCTCTGCAAAGATTTCCAAGACAAGCAATACCACTGGTTACATCCTCATCACGACCAAGAACGTTGTGGAAGGCAAGCTCTTCGTATATGCCGACAACAACAGAGGCAAGACCAGCTTCAAGTCCATCACCATCGAGAAGGGAGAAATCTCTGCTGTCGCTGACGTAGCACAGTCCCCTTCAGAAGGTGGCGAAATCTCCCTCAAGGTCAACACCAACATCGCCCACAGCGTTGTAGTGCCTAACAGCATCAACTGGCTTCATATCATCAGGAAGTCCAAAGGAGCCGCCGGCGTATACGTTGATTATGTAACCCTTGGCCAGATCACAAAGGCTACCGAGGAATATGAATACATCATCACGGTTGACGCCAACGAGACCACCGGCTACCGTTTCGCTACCGTTTCTGTAGTAGGCGACGCTACCGGCGAGACCCTGGAGTCATTCGACATCGTCCAGAAACCTACCGAGGGTGTTACCGACCTCGCTTCGATCGCAGCTCTCCCTGACGAGACAAAGATAAACGCCTATGGAGCCATCGTGCTTGCAGCTTCCAAGAAGGGCGCTGTCGTTTCTGACGGAAAGAACTCTATCTATGTGGAGTCTGAGAAGGTTCTTGCTGTAGGAGACAGCATCTCCTTCATTGGTATCAAGAAGACCAACGAGAACACCCAATATGCCTATATCAAGGCCTCTTCCGTAGAGGTTGCCAAGGCAGGCGCTGAAACTCCTGACCAGCCTTGGATGTATATCGGTTATTCCGAAAATTACAATATCACCAATACCGCCACTACCGCTCTTATCCAGAAGGATGCGGAAGGCAACTACTTCTTTGTAGCTCCGATGAACTTCAATGTCTACATCGAGTCGCCTCTCGAGTCCCTCAACCTTGACGCCCTTGTAGGCAAGTATGCTACAGTCAAAGGATACATCGACGAAGTGCACGTTCTCGGAATCGATTGGACAACCTTCAGCTATATCTGCGAATACACGATGATCGTGAACTCTGCTACCGAAGTCAAGTTCGAAGCCAACTCCAACTGGTCAGTTTCTTATGACGGAAAGGTAAGCGGCGACGAGGAGTATCCTGAACAGATAACCAATACTGTATCTTCTGGCAGCGACAGGTTCTTCCTTGGATTCATTTCCGAGAATCAGCTTAAGGCTTTCCCTGTAGAGGAAGCTCCGGAAGAATTTGGTGCTATCTATATGGCAGATAATCTCCAGTACTATTTCACACGTTACGGATCCAGCTACAGCAAAGAAGAAATCATAGACATCATTACTTATGACGCAACAGCCAGCGAATCCTTCACTGAACTTGCACCAGGCAAATACTACGCTCTTGCCGTAGGTTTTGATGAAGATGGTCTGGTATCCGGATCTTATGCTATATCCGAGTTCGAAGTCAAAGATCCGCATATCGCTGCAGCTTACGAGGACTTCCTCGGAACCTGGAGTTATGAAAGCGAGGGAGGTCTCCAGAAGTGGGATATCTCCGAAAAAGTCGCTGGCGAAAGCTATAATCTTGTAGTCAATGATGTCGTTCCGAATGGCGGTGTTTACCCGACTCTCGTCTATGATGCAGAAAGAGGATCCTTTACTCTCGACGCCCAAGATCTCGGCGAGTTCGAATATGAAGGCGAAACCTATATCGAACAGGTTGCCGCTGTCTATGCTACTTTCGGTGGCGGATACAACGACAACACTGAATATATGAACGGTGAGACAAGGATTTTTGAGGCCAGAATGAATGAAGACGGCACCATCGAGATCATCCCTAGCTCCGATTCTTTTGGGCCTCTCGAGGGCTTCTCTATCATGACCGGAGTAAAGGGTGTGAGCGAAAGAAAGTATATTGTCGGTGATGTTTCCCTGATGCCTGGCGTTCTCGGCGATTACGAGGCTCCGGACAAGGCTTATCTCGCATGGCTCGGCGACTGGATCGTTACCACAGGTAATGCTTCTTACGTCATCAACATCGCTCAGGACATTCCTAACGACAGCTATAAGATTACCGGAATGAATGGATTCAGCTATAGCTGGGTTAATATTCCTAACTACTATGATGCCGAGACCGGAGAACTTGTTCTCATCGGCAGCAACAAGTACCCTGCAGCTACCGGCGTAAGCCTTGGTCTTGACCAGTCCTTCTCACTCTGCTTCCTTGCAAATGTCGAAATAGAGGGTGAGTACTACTACATCACCGGCACATATGAGCTCGGAAGAGGCTCTATCGGAGCAGACGGAACAGCATCCTTCGTTCCTGGCACAATCAAGCTTTCTGACGGGGACTACACCGTTGCATACCAGAGGATTTATGCTATCGGTGAAAGCGATCCTAAAGAGATCTACACTCTGAATGGAGAGACCCTTACATACTATCCATTCACGATGGCTCCTGCATCTTCAGAGGCCAAGGTTTCTGCAAACGCTCCTGCCAACAGAAAGATCACTGTCAGCGAAAAGGCCGCCAAGAGCATCCAGGCTAAACCAGCTCTCAAGAAGACACAGAAAGCCACAAGAGTCGCTCCAAAGGCAAACCAAAAGACCGAAATCAAGAAGAGCGCTTCCGCTTTTTCCATTTTATCGAAAAAACCATTATAATTGCACTCTCAACAAGGATTATGAATTAATCATGGATTATTCAAAAGATCTCTCGATAATAATCCCTCTTTTCAATGAGGAAGAATCCCTGGGAGAACTCCTCGCTTGGATCAGGAGCGTG
>JAFZTP010000014.1 GCA_017618815.1 Bacteroidales bacterium
GCCCAGAGCTGAGCCTGACGGATCTGCGCATAGTAATCGTAACCGAACTTGTCGCCCTTCTCGAGCACCTGGGCATAGCCATGCTCCATCCAATAGTCCATGTCGTTCTGGATCATGTATGGGAAGGCGGAGAAGTCGCGCTCTGCGAATGAGTCCACGTTGAGATAATAGTCGCCGCCGAGAAGGTCATTGATGATCTTGTAGTGCTCGGTACGGTTGATCTTGCCGTTGACGCCGGCGTTGAGGGTAACCACCTCGGATGGTTTCCACTTGGCGCTGATGGCGAGGTTGAGGTCACGCTGGTCCACGCGGCGCTCCTCGAGAATGTACTTGGAGCGAGAAAGACCGTAGTCCCTGTTCATGCGGTTGACATTGTACAGGCGGTCCCAGTTGACATGCACGAGCTCAGGGTCGCGGGAATAGCCCCATGTCTCCGTAGCCCATGCCCACTTGGTGAAGTTGTTCCTGTTGTAGTCAGGATTCTCCATCCAGAAGTAGCTCGGCAGGTTGCGGTAATAGTCAGGACGAGGGTCCTGGGCATTGTTCCAGTCAAGGGCGGTGTAGCCGTTCTTTCCGAAGCGGTAGAGGACGGTCGCGCTTGCGCTGAAGTTGTCCTGCGGAGTAAAGTCGTATTTGATTACCGCTATAGGCTCGTTGGTGATGCGGACGCGGGCGTTGCGCACCTTTCCGTTCTGGTAGCCCCAGTTGGAGTTGTACATGTTGTCGCCCATGAGGTCATAAACCTCCTGGGTAGATGCGTTCTGCGCACCCCTCTGGCCAGGAGTGGCCATGAAGATGAAGCCGAGCTTATGGACATCGTCGAATTTCTTCTCTGCTGAAGCATAGTAGCCGAATGAACGGTAATATACTCCGTCGATCCAGTCGTTGCCGCCGAGACGGGCAGATGCGCTGAATGCGTATGACCAACCGTTGTCAAGCGGGCCTGAAGCGTAGGTCAGCATGAGACGGAGACGATAGAGAGCGCTGTTGGTGAGCAGGCTGGCCCTCCAGCCCTTGCGGACGTTGGAAGCGTTGCCGTTGATGTTGACGAGGCCGTTGTAGCCGCCGATGCCGAAGTCAGCCATCTCAGCTCCCACGAAGGAATCCTTGGCCCTGGTAGCCTCGTTGAGGCCTGACCAGAGAGAATATGGAGAGTATCCGGTAATCGCGTCGTTCATCTTGACTCCGGCGAGATATACGTTCTGGGACTCTGAGGAATAACCGCGGGCACGGAAACGCACTGCGCTGAAGTTATAGCCGGCGATGCTGTTGAAGACGTCGTTCTGGCCGAAGAGAATCGTAGGATTGTCGTTGTAACCTGAATCGTCCATGTCGAACTCCACGAAGTTGTCGTCCTCGGCGTCGGAAACCTGATGGGACGGGGTCATGGAGAGGTTGAACATGTTCTTTACATAGCCGTCGTTTACGGTCACGTTGACTCTTGTCTCGAGATACTCGTCAGCAGCGATGACAAGGTCGTATATTCCATTCGCGAGATTGCCGATAAGGAAGTTACCCTCGGCATCCGATTTGGTTTCGGCAATTGCTTCGCCACCCTGGTAAAGAGTGAGGACCGCGCCTTCGATGGAAGACTTGTCCGCACGACTTACCACGTGACCCTTGACGCCTCCGGTGAATTCCTGGGCGGAAACTCCGAGGGTGCAGAGGACTGCAAGTATTGCCACTATTAGTCTTTTCATATTATTCATTATTTGTTGCTAACTACGATATAAGTCGGGTAATGGTCGCTGAATCCGCCGATGAAGGCGCCGCCGGAGAATGTCCTGAACGGGGTGCCAGCATACTGGCCGTCCTGCTGGGTCATGAAGTCCTTGCGGAACACGCGTCCGTAGTACTTCTTGCCCTGGTTCTTGACGATAGGCTGGATCTTGAGAGTGCCTTTCGGAGCATTCGCAAGGTTTGAGTTCACTATGATGATATCATAGATATTGCCGCCACCCTGATAATAGAGGGAGCTGTATCCGGCCTTGAGCATGGACAGGAACGGAGAGAAGAAATCCTCGCGGCCCACTTCGCCGATCTTTTCCTTTCCGCGCATATAGACTGCCATGCTGTCGTCAGTAGGGTTGTCGTTCATGTCACCCATAGCAACGATCTTGATGCCAGGATACTTCTCCATGAGCTTCATGGACTCATTGTACATGATCTCGCCGCCCCTGCTTCTGAGCGCGGTGCTCTTGCCGCCGATCCTGGAAGGAAGGTGGGCTACGAAGAATGCGAACATCTCGCCACCTAGCATTCCGCGGACCATAAGGATGTCACGGGTGCGGAAATGAGCCTTGTCCTCATCGGTCATGCCAAAGTCGATCTCGCTATTGAAGTCGAACGGTATGGAACGGCTCTCGAGCACCTGGAAAAGATCCGGCCTGTAGAGCAGCGCGACATCGACTCCACGACGGTCAGGGCCGTCATAGTGGACGATCTGGAAGTTGGCATCCGCAATCTCAGGCATGGTCACGAGATCCTCGAGGACATGTCTGTTCTCGATCTCGCTGACTCCGAGGACTGCGTGATAGACCTTGTTGTCATCCTTCATGGCGCGAATTACCTTTGCCATGTTGTGGAGTTTCTTGTCATATTTGGCGTCGGTCCAGTTGTTGGCTCCGTCAGGAAGGAACTCATAATCATTCTTGCCCTCGTCATGGACGGTGTCGAAGAGATTCTCAAGATTGTAGAATCCGATCACATAGCTCTTCTTGCCGCCGGCAATGGCCATTGGGACGGCCAGGAGCAAGATGATCATGACATATATTATCTTTTTCATATCCAAAAGTTTATTTCACTATTTCCACCACCAGTTGTTGTTCTGAGGATTCTCGCTCTTGACTGCAGAAGCCTTGTCAGCGCCGATGGCCTTGTCGAGGTTGACGAAAAGCTTGTAGCCGAGCACGGTCTCAAGCTCCTTGACGGACATGCTCATGCTCTTGCTGACATTGAGGCTGCTCTTGCCTGACTGGCTGTACTCCTCATGGTCGAACAGGAACGCTGCGGCGCAGAATCCGTCGGTGCCGATGGTCGTGTTGCTGCTGTAGCGGAGGATGGCCTTGAAGTAAGCCGTAGGCACGGTCACCTTGTTGCTTGAACGGTCAAGGATGTAATACTTGGCATCCTTGGTGATACATCCCGTCACTACATAGCAGGTATCGGACTGACCTGCCCATGAGCGGATCTTGCCCTCGAGGTTGGCCCAGAGACCGCTGTTGAAGTCCTGGTTCTGAGGAGTCATGTTGGTACCATAGAAAGTAGAGCTGTTGAGATCATAACCGGCACGGTCGGCAGAAGGAAGCTGGTGGCCTCTTGCGTACCATCCGTTGTTGCCTTCCTTGTAACCGCCGGAAACGTTCTGCTGCTTGCTTGCAGGAAGCAGAGGGTCATATCCCCATGCGTCAGAACGTGAAGCGCCGCTGTAGATTGCCTTGTACAGCGGGTAAGCCACCCAGTTGGACACGCGGTTGTCATAATCCCAGTAGAATGACCAGTTGCGGATCTTCTTTCCGCTGAGGGTTCCGTCATGGGAGAAGAAGTCGAAACCGTCGGTCTCGGAAGTCTCCGGGAGCTCGAGCCATCCGGCAGTCGCAAAGGACGTGGAACCTCCACCTCCCTGGCCACCGCCGCCACCCTGGCCGCCTTCGCCTGCAGGGTCATCTACCTCAACTACGGTCAGAGTCTTGCCGGCAGAGAAATCCACTGCCGTGCCAGCCTCTTCGACGCTGACAAGCTTGATGTCGTCGAGACGGTGGCCGCTGGTAATGTCAGAGGCTATATAGATACTGATCTTCTGAGTGCCTGAAGGGACGGAGAAATTGGCAGTAGCGACATCCCAGCGGCCATTCTTGAAGCCGTTAGGGAAAGCGTACTGGAGCTCTGTCCACTTAGTGTTGTCGTTGCTGACATAGACATGGAACTCTGAAGGATTGAACGTGTTGTCCTGGCTGTTGATATAGCGCTCGGTACCAAAGCTGAGTGAAAGGTTGACCGCCCCGCCAAGGACTATGTTCCTTATCACGAATATACCGTTGGTGCCGAAGAAGATGTTGTTGGAACCTGATCCGCTATAGTCGGAGTAACTGCTGTTGGACGTGCTGTTGGCCCTTGCTGAAAGGCCCTGATATCCATAGGATACACCCTCGACGCCCTTGCCGGTCTGGTTTTTCCAGCCGTCGAACTGGTCGAGATACGGCCAGCTCTTTCCTGAGCCGAAAGTCTGGGTAGCCGCGGTCTTGTCGAAGTTGTTGGCGAAGATCTCGTTGCCTGCAGGAGGAGGGTTGGTGCCACCGCCGCCACCCTGGCCGCCCTGACCGATGGCAGTGCCTGCAGAGAAGTCGATTGCAGTGCCTGCCTCCTGGCCGACGATGAGTGTAACGTCGTCAAGACGGTGACCGCTCGCGATGTCGGAAGCGAAGTAGATGCTGATCTTCTCAGTGCCTTCCGGAACTGTGAAGTTAGAGGTAGCGATATCCCAGCGGCCATCCTTGAAGCCGTTAGGGAAAGCATACTGGAGCTCTACCCATTTCTCGTTGTCTTCGCTGACATAGACATGGAACTCGGACGGCTTGAACGTGTTGCCGCCTTCCTTGTCCTTGTCGGCGTTGAGATAGCGCTCGGTACCGAAACTCAGGGAGAGTCTGGTGGCTGAGCCAAGCTTTATGTCCTTGACAGCGAAATGCGCGTTGGCGCCGAAGAAGAGGTTGTTTGAACCTGATCCGGCATAATCCGAGTAATTGCTGTTGGATACGCTGTTGGCCCTTGCCGATATGGAGGCGACATCATAGGTGATACCTTCGATGCCCTTTCCGGTCTCGTTTTTCCATCCCTCGAACTGGTCGAGATATGGCCAGCTCTTTCCTGAGCCGAAGGTCTGGGTAGCCTCCTCCTTGTCAAAGTCGTTGGCATAGAGGACGGCGTCTTCGTATGAGCCTGAACCGGCCTGCTTTACGATGACTTTCTTTGAAGTAAAACCGATGTTCACGCGGAAAGAACCTTCACGGTCGTATCCGGTGTTCTCGGGAACGTTAACTACGATGACCTGGTTGTCGTCGGAAGCACCGCCCCTGCCAGGAGTGACTGTAATCCACTCGGAGGCTTCGTCAATGATCCAGGATCTGTTGGACTTGACGGCGATCGTACTTTCCGAAGCGGCCTTCTCAAGGTTGAGTTCAGACACGCTGACCTCAATCGAAGGCTCGGCAACAGGCTCATCCTCGTTGCATGCGACCAGAATGGAGGCAGCAGCGAAAACAGATAAGAATAGGTTTCTTAATTTCATTGTATAAAACTAAATTAACATACTTTTGGGAACTACAAATATAATAAATACAAACGTTTTAACAACAAATAAGAATAACAAAAAAGCCGCCCCGTAAAGGGCGGCCTGGTATGGTTCAAAGGACTATGTCCTTATTTGGCAGGCTCGTAGGTGAGCACGAGCTTTACTATCTGTCCGTTCTTCTTGGTAGTAGCCAGATAGTATCTGGTTGCTGCCTTTGTATCGGAGAGATTGTAGGTATATTCCGAACTCGTAGTCGCCCATTTCTGTGCAGCGCCGCCGCTAACGGCGTTACCGGAGGTGTCGGAGGTCACCAAAACTTCTACTTTTGTCGAGCCGCCGCTGCTGTTGGTCACAACGACCTTGGTGAGTTTCATGCCGTCTATGGCCGGCATTCCAAGGTAGTTGTCCTGCGAGACCATGAGATAACCTTCGCCGCTATAGACTCCGGTATAGATTCCGTTGCCGGCTTTGGTATGCGAGAAGGTGTATTTGACTCCGTCGAGGGTATAGTCGTACTCACCCTCTGCGGCGTCGTCTTTCTTTGCAGGCCAGCCCGCGATGTCAGAGCTGAAAGCAAAGGTAAGGACTTTGGCGTCGCCTGTCTGGCCGCCACCGCCTTCACCACCTTCGCCGCCTTCACCACCTTCGCCGCCAGAAATGGCCTCGGCAGCGGTAGCCACGAGATTGACGTATTTATCTTTGCTGGTAAGGCCCACGTAATAGCCGGTAAACTTGACCTTCTTGCCGTCAAGGGCATCAATGCCAAGACTTGCCACAGGGTAGCTGATGCTACCGACATGGGCGGAAGCGCCTTCGACGTTGACATTATAGTAGTTTCCGCTCTTGGCGAGAGTTCCGGTAAAGGAGATATACTCGCTCACATTTGCAGCATAGGCGTCAAAAGTAGAGGTGATATCCTTCGCGCTTACGGCA
>JAFZTP010000112.1 GCA_017618815.1 Bacteroidales bacterium
GACTTCTCCGGTTTCGCGTCAGATACAGGTACTGACAGTTCTGTTCATCCGGAAAATTATTCATTGCCTGATTTTACGGAATACACCTTCGACATCGGATATACATGGCAATATGAACGATGGGGCACTACGCTCATCATTGGAGATCCTCCATATTACGGATGTGGTGCTTTCATCAACATCAACGAACCACAGTTTGCCAATGGCTTCTGCCTCTTCAAAGACCCTGTCGAATGTGGAGCTCATTCTTACGAGTATTAACGATTAGAATAAACGCCCGGCCTCTCAGCCGGACGTTTTTTTCTTTCGTATAGATGAACAAGCTACTGATGACGGGCGGAGAGTTCGGCTTCGATGTCGGAGAGAGAGACGCCCATCTGCTCATTGAGGACGAGAAGGTGGTAGATCAGGTCGGAAACCTCATAGATGTAGGCATCCTTGTCTCCGGCCACAGCCTCGATGATAGCCTCCGTAGTCTCCTCACCGACCTTCTGGGAAATCTTCTTCACGCCCTTGCGGAAAAGATGGGTAGTATAGCTGCCCTCCGGCATCTCGGCATGACGGCCCTGGACGACCCCCTCAAGCTTGCGGATGAATCCCTCAGCCTCAGGTGTGTCGAAACATGATACAGTGCCCCTGTGGCAGGCAGGTCCGTCAGGGACAGCCTTTATGAGCAAAGTATCGCTGTCGCAGTCCGGGAATATGGACTCCACATGCAGATAGTTGCCGCTGGTCTCCCCCTTTGTCCAGAGACACTGACGGCCGCGGCTGTAGAAAGTGACCAGACCCGTCTCGACGGTCTTGTCGTATGATTCCTCATTCATGTATCCAAGCATCAGCACCTTCAGGGTCTTCGAATCCTGCACTATCGCAGGAACCAGCCCGTCGCTGTTCTTGGAAATGTTAAGTTCCTTGAATTCCATATCTTAAATTCTTACGTTAATATTCTGTTTGACAAGTTCTCTTTTCAGCACCGGGATCGGGATCTCCCCATAGTGGAAGATGCTTGCGGCGAGCGCCGCGTCAGCCTTTCCTTCAGTGAGAACATCCGCGATATCCGTGACGCTGCCGGCCCCTCCGGAAGCGATTATCGGTATCGAAAGAGTATCTGCGAGAGCGGCAAATGTATCGCAAGGATAACCGCTGCGGGTGCCGTCATGGTTCATGGACGTAAACAGAATCTCGCCGGCTCCCCTCTCCTGGGCTTCCCTGGCCCATGAAAAAAGTTCCTTGTCAGTAGGGACTGTTCCACCATGAGTAGTGGCATGCCATGTCCCGTCAATGCATTTGGCGTCGATGGCCACGACTACGAACTGGCTGCCGTAATGCGAAGCGATCTGGCCGATAAGGTCAGGATTGCGCAGGGCGGCGCTGTTGATGCTGATCTTGTCGGCACCGGCATCCAGCAGCCTTGCTGCATCCTCCAGAGAGGATATTCCGCCTCCCACGGTAAACGGGATGTCAATCCCGGCAGCAATCCTCGAGACAAGCTCGGTAAAGGTGCGACGTCCGTCCAGGGTAGCGCTGATGTCCAGATAGACGAGCTCGTCAGCTCCTTCGGCGGCATATTTCCGTCCCAGTTCGACGGCATCTCCGACATCTTTTAGTCCGACGAAGTTGATGCCCTTGACGGTACGCCCATCCTTGACATCAAGACACGGGATTATCCTTTTTGCGACCATAGGGCTATATCCTCCATTGAAATACGGTTCTCATAAATTGCCTTTCCGACGATCACCCGGCGCAGGCCGAGACCGTCCAGACGGCGTATGTCATCCATGGAACTGATGCCTCCGCTGACCGTGAAAATGACAGTCGGGAATTTCTCCTGCAACTGCACGTACAGCTGGTCGGACGGTCCCTGGAGCATGCCATCCTTCGAAATGTCGGTAACGATCGCCTGCGACAGGCCGTTCTTCATGAACCTTTCCACAAGGCTGTCGGCAGTCACGCTGGAGTCTTCGGTCCATCCTGCAGTGGCGGCCTTCCCGTCGCGCAAGTCAGCCCCGAGGATCACTTTCTCCCCGCCGAACTCGCGCAGCCACTTGACAAGCTTCAGAGGCTCCTTCACGGCCACGCTGCCGCAGACCACGCAGTCGGCTCCGCATTCGAAGCTCATGTCGAGGTGGTCTTCCTTCTTCAGTCCGCCTCCCCACTCGAGTTCCACGCTCACGGCCTTCCTTATTTCCGAAAGCACCTTGAGGTTGCATGGCTTTCCTGCCTTTGCCCCGTCCAGGTCCACCAGGTGGATCCTGCGTACTCCGGCATCGGCGAATCTCCGTGCCATGTCCGCAGGAGAATCACTGTAAACCTTGCTGGTATCATAATCACCGCGGGAAAGCCTCACGCACTTCCCGTCTATTATATCTATTGCCGGTATTATCTCTATCATAGCTCAATGAAATTCTTTAAGATCATGGCCCCTACCGGGCCGCTCTTCTCGGGATGGAACTGCACCCCATAGAAATTATCCTTGTGCAAGGCTGCGCTGAACCTGCCTCCATGGTCTGAGACGGCTATCGAGTCAGGTCCCTCGACGGCATGGAACGAATGCACGAAATACACGAAAGCCCCCTCGCTTATCCCCTTGAAAAGAGGAGACTTGAGGTCCGAGATGCTGTTCCAGCCCATATGAGGAATCTTGACGGCAGGGTCGTCGCTGCGGAAGCGCACCACATTCTCTTCAAATATGCCCAGACAGCGTATATTTCCCTCCTCGCTCGACGAGCAAAGCAGTTGCAGCCCAACGCATATTCCAAGCACAGGCTGCCTCAACTCCGGAATCACGCCTTCCAGCCCCCTTGCCTTCAGGTTAGCCATGGCATAAGATGCATCCCCGACTCCCGGCATGAGCACCTTGTCGGCCGACCTTATCACCTCCGCATCGGAAGTGACGACATAGTCTTTCACGCCGAGACGCTCGAGCGCATTTACCACTGACCGGATGTTTCCGGCATCATAATCGACTATCGCTATCATAGTACTCCTTTGCTTGATGGAAGGTCATAATTGAACGGAAGCCTGAGCACGGCACTGCGCAGGGCGCGGGCGAAAGCCTTGAACACTGACTCGGCCAGATGGTGGTTGTTCTCCCCGACAGCCTTGACATGCAAGTTGCATTTAATCGCAGAGCAAAGCGACTGGAAGAAATGTTTGAACATCTCGGTCGGAGTGTCCCCCACATACTCGCGGGTAAACTTCACATCCCAGCTGAAATCGATCCTGCCCCCGAAATCCAGCAGCACGAGGGCGTCGCACTCGTCCATAGGCAGGGCAAATCCATATCTCTCGATCCCGCGCTTGTCTCCCAGAGCCTTGATAATGGCCTCGCCGAGGCATATGGCCACATCTTCCATAGTATGATGCTCATCGACCTCGAGGTCGCCCTTGGCGTCGATCATGAGAGAGATGCCCCCATGATGGGCGATCTGGTCGAGCATATGGTCAAAGAATTTCAGGCCTGTCGAGATGCCGGACGGTCCCCTGCCGTCCAGGTCGACGGTCACGGTAATGTCGGTCTCGGCAGTCTTTCGGGCAACGGTGGCCCGGCGCTGGCTGCGGCGAAGGAATTCGGCGATCTCGTTCCAGTCCTCAGTCGCCAGCGCGCATACAGGCTTCAACTCCTCCGGGACATCGGTCCCGAGCAGGATACCCTTCGCTCCGAGATTGGCGGCGAGCTGGAGATCGGTCTTCCGGTCGCCGATGACATAGCTCTGCGAGAGGTCATAATCTCCGGAGAGATACTTCCCGAACATTCCGATGCCCGGCTTGCGGGTCGGCAGATTGTCCTCCGGACGCGAACGGTCGATAAGCTGTTCGTCGAAGGTAACGCCTTCACCGGCGAGGGTACGCAGCATCAGGTCGTGCACCGGATGGAACGTCTCTTCAGGGAAGGAAGCGGTGCCCAGACCGTCCTGATTGGAGGCCAGCACGATTTCATAATCCAGACTGCGCAGGGCCTTGAGGGCGCTGATCGCGCCGGGGACGAATTCCATCTTCTCAAAGGAATCGATCTGCTCGTCGGCAGGTTCCTTCATGATAGTACCGTCTCGGTCTATGAACAATACCTTTTTAAGCGTCTTTTCCATATCTGACCATTTCTTTCAATAATTCCTTGTTTTCTTCCACAGTTCCGACAGTAATCCTAAGGCAGCCGTCGCAGAGCAGGGTTCTGGAGCGGTCACGGACAATCAGTCTCGATCCGAGAAGGCTGTCGTAAAGTCCTTTTGCGTCGTCGACTTTGACAAGCAGGAAGTTGGCGTCGCTCGGATAGACTTTCTTCACGAAAGGCATCGCTGCGATTTCTTTTGCAAGCATAGTCCTTTCGGAAAGAAGTATCCTGACCTGAGAGTCGATCTTGTCCTTGTCGATCAGACTCAAGGCCAGGCCCAGGGTATCGGTACCGATGTTGTACGGGTACTTCACCTGGCGGAAGATA
>JAFZTP010000015.1 GCA_017618815.1 Bacteroidales bacterium
AGAAGTGCAACACACTTCAAAAGTCAAAGTTAAATAATTGTTTACAATATTCCAACGGTGTCCTGTAACCCAGTGACTTACGGGGCCTGTGGTTAAGTTTCCATTCAATCTCAGCAAGCATTTCATCGGTCAGCTTGCTGAAGTCCGTACCTTTCGGGATGTACTGGCGTATCAGCCCGTTCGTGTTCTCGTTTGCGCCACGCTCCCAGGAGTGGTATGGGCGTGCGAAGTAGAACTCGGCATCGAGTCCCTTCGCTATCTCCTTATGGCGGGCGAATTCCTTTCCGTTGTCAGCCGTTATCGTGTGTATTTTGTCTTTATAGGGTAGCAGCGCTTCGATTGCCGTGCTGGCCAGCGGGGCGGCTTCTTTCCCTGCAAGCCTGCGGATCAGCACCAGATGCGTGCACCTGTCGTTTGTCGTCATGATGGCCCCCCTGCGGTTCTTGCCAATCATCGTGTCTATCTCAAAGTCTCCGAAACGCTTCTTCTCATCTACGACCGACGGCCTCAGCGATATGTCAACCCGGTCCTGGATAATCCCCCTGGAACTGTACAGGCTGTCACGTCTTCGCTTCCGTCGACCGCGGTGCCTGAGGTTACGAGCCAGCTCGTCATTGCCCCTGCGCTTCTCCTGCCAAATCCAACGATAGATGGTCTCTGCGCTTACCATCTCTTCCCCCTTCATCCGGAACCGGCCGCAGATTTGCTCCGGACTGTACTGGCCGTAGATGATGAAACGCCTTACCGTCCGCTTCATCTCGTCAGTGAACTTCAGGTAGTGTCGCCTGACCTTCATCCTCCTTTCGTACTTCTTTTGGGCCAGTTGCCATCGGTACCGATGGTAGCCACGCATATCGCAGTTCCTGCGAATCTCACGGCTCACCGTGCCTGCACTGACTCCAATCACTTCCCCTATCTCCCTCAGGCTCATCGGTGTTTGCAGCAACGCCTCAATCGTATATCGCTGCTCCTTAGTCAAATGCTTGTATCCCATCCTCTATCGCTTTTCTGGTTATGACAGTAAAGTTATACTGTCAGGCTTCAAAGCGTTGCACTTCAGCGTAGAATCCAGCGCGTTAAATTATAGGAAATAAGGATGAATAAGAAGTCGATATTGGCCTTTTGGACTGTCATGGCAGTATGCCCAACGGCGATTGGAAATCCCGTCGGGAGCGAAGGCCTATTGTATGCGGCTCTTACCATTTCCCAATCCGTGCAGAAAGAGGAGGCTGCCAACAGTAAACAAGACACGAAGTCAGAAATAAACGACACTGTTTTCGACCTTGCCTCCGTAACGAAACCCACCGGCACCACACTGTCTCTTATGCGTCTGGTGGAAAGCGGCCAAGTAGACCTGAAGGCCAACATTGGCACTTATTTGACCGATTTTGACCCCTCTGAAATAACAGTCGAGGAGCTGCTCACACATACCAGCTGTTTCCCCAACTATCATGGTTATGTCAAAGCCGACGATTATCGTTGCCGCGCTGAAAGCAGACAGAGCCAAGGTTTCAGATGCTGTTGCGGCCGCTTTGCTGAAGTGAAGATTAGTCTTCGGTCCATAACTTTGGCGGATTCGGCTCAAATCCTGGCTAAAATCGAGGAATACGGCTCAAAATTTTTCAATTTGAGCCGATATTTCCGTATATTTGAGCCGTAAACGATAATGACATGACAAGAGAAAACGAAATACTCCAGTACCTTCACTACCATCCCGGCTCCTCCAGAAGCGAAATTGAATCCGGCATGGACCTGAAGGAAAGCCCCGCCACAGTCAAGAGAATCCTCGCTTCGCTGGTGGAGGCAGGCTCCGCTGTTGTCACCGGTAAGGGCCGCGCAACGCGTTACAGCGTCTCGCCGCAGGCTCACGTGACCATGCCCCTGGACATTGACACCTACTTCCAGAAGGAAACCGACGAGCGCGTCATCCAGACCACGTTCAACTTCGGCCTCATCAACGACATCCTCCCCAAGGTGGCAATTTTTACATCCGAAGAGAAAGAGCGTCTTGATGCCCTGCAGGCCCAGTTCACCCGCAACCTGGAAGGCATTACGCCCAATGAGTACCGCAAGGAGATGGAACGCCTCGGCATCGACCTCAGCTGGAAATCCTCCCAGATCGAAGGAAATACCTACTCCCTGCTGGAGACCGAGAAACTCCTGAAGGAAAAGCAAACCGCCTCCGGAAAGACCAAGGAAGAAGCCGTGATGCTCCTCAATCATAAGGATGCGCTGGATTTCGTGCTGGCCGACCCGGAATATTTTAAGGAAATATCCATCCGGCGCATAGAAGAACTCCATACGCTGCTTACCAAAGAACTGGACGTGGACAAAGGACTCCGCAGGCGCCGCGTCGGCGTAACCGGCACCAACTACTACCCGCTTGACAACGAATACCAGATCCGTGAGGCCCTGGAAGACAGCTGCCGCCTCATCAATGGCAAAGAGAGTATTTTTGAGAAAGCCCTGCTCGCCCTCATGCTGCTCTCCTACATACAGGCGTTTTCCGACGGTAACAAGCGCACCGCCCGAATCACGAGCAACGCCATCCTGATTGCGAACAAGTATTGCCCCATCTCCTTCCGGACGGTAGACTCCGTGGATTACAAGAAAGCCATGCTCATCTTCTACGAGCAGAACAACATCTCCGCCTTCAAGAAGATTTTCATCGACCAGTTCGCTTTCGCGGTCCAGACGTATTTCTGATGTTTTTTCTTACGAAGGACCTGTAATAAAATGGAGATTATTCCTTATAGAACCTGAACTCCGTCACGGACGAGTATTTTTCTCCTGGACGGAGTTCTGTCGTCGGAAAGCGGGGCTGGTTGGGAGAGTCTGCGAGGTGCATGGTTTCCAGAACCATTCCGCCGTATTTTTCAATCGGACCGTATTTGCCTTTCAGGCTGCCGTCGAATGCGCGTCCGGTATATGTGAGGAGGGCTGGTTCCGTGGTCCATATTTCCACGCCCCTGCCGCTGCCCCGGTCATATAATTTCCCGGACTCGCGAAGGCTTCCGTCCCAGCCCCGGATGAGCCAGCACTCGGACATTCCGTGCATTATCTCCAGCTGACGGGATGTCATGTCCAGCCGGTAGTCCACCCTGCGCGGTTCCCTGAAGTCGAAAGGGGTCCCCTCGACCGACACTACCGCATCCGGACAATATTGGGTATTATTCAAGATGCAACTGTCCGCCATGACGGTAAAGAGATGGTCCATCACATAGCCCCCTCTGCTTCCCTTGAGGTTGAAATAGGCATGGTTGGTAAGGTTTATTACTGTGGGCTTGTCAGTCTCGGCCTCATATTCAATCCGGCAGACATTGTCCCCGGTAAGCCAGTAGGTGATATGGCAGTCGCAGCTGCCTGGGTATCCTTCTTCTCCGTCCGGGCTGAGATAATGCATCCGGACTCCGGCACGGTCTTTCTCCAAAAGGCTTTCGACCTCCCAGACTTTTCTGTCGAAGCCTTCAAAACCGCCGTGAAGATGGACGGGCTTTCCTCCGGGCATCTCGTTGGCGGTCAAGTCATAACGGACTCCGTCAAGAGAGAAGGATGCTCCGTTGATTCGGTTTCCGAACCTTCCTACGACGCAACCCACGAACCGGTCTCCGTTCTCGAATGTTCCGATGTCCCCGGGGCCGACAATGACATCATCAAAATTTCCCTCCCGGTCCGGCATACGGATGCTCACGATGCGTGCTCCGTAATCAAGGACCTGCATGCTGGCACCGCTGCTGTTGGTAATTGTAAACAAATGGGTTTCTTCTCCCGTTGACAGATTTCCGAAGGATGACATGTTGACTGAAAAATCATTGTTGCCGGAACATGCGGCCAAGGCTGAAACGAGGACAGAGAAGGCGATGCTTCTAAATACAGGACGGGTCATGACTTTTGAATTATATAAGTGTCTGGCAAAATTAAAGAACATCTTTCTGAATGGCTGATAAAATAGAACCAAAAGATGTAATATTTTGGGCTCAAGCACAACGACCAGAATCCGCGGCAACAACTCCATCAATGCTTCCAATTCCCCGCTCGTAATCCTTGACGGAGTGCCGTACGACGGCAACTGGGCCGAACTCAATTCCAACGACGTCGAGTCCATAGAAATCCTCAAGGACGCCTCCTCGGCTGCAATCTACGGAGCCCGCGGAGCCAATGGAGTCATACTTATCCAGACAAAGAAGGGAAAATCAGGCGACAAGGTAAAGGTCTCCTACAACGGCTATCTCTCCTGGGACAAGGCCATTAACATCCCGGAAATGATGGACGGAAAGACCTTCTATGAGAGCAAGACCGAGGCCGGATGGCCGACTGGAGCGACCGAGGAGTCCATGTACCAGGCCGGAAAGAGCACCGACTGGCTTGCACTGGCCATGAGGACCGGGTTCAATCAGCAGCACAACGTCTCCTTCCGCGGCGCCGGCAAGAGCAACCACTTCTACGCTTCCGCCAATCTCAGCGACAACAAGGGCATAGCGATCGGAGATATATTCAAGCGTTATTCTTTCAATCTCAATTTCGAGCAGGATCTTGCATCCTGGATCAAGTTCGGAACGAGCACCCGTTACGGATATTTCGACCGCAGCGGTTCAAATATCAATTTCAGCTCGGCATATTTGATGAATCCGCTCGGAATCCCTTATACCGATGACGGCAGCATCCGCCTGCTGACATGGGAGGACAATAACTATTCCAACAATCCTCTCGCCACCCTCAACGAGAAGGACAGCGATATTACCCGTTCTTTCACCAGCAACAACTATCTTGACATCACGACCCCGATTCCGGGCCTGACTTACCGCCTGAATACCGGATATACCTACAGGACGCGCCTGCAGCAGAATTATCAGGGGCTCGACACCGTAGACGGCAACAAGAATGGCGGAATATTGAGCATCAGCAACATGTACCGCCAGTCCTGGCTTGTCGAGAATATTATTTCTTATAACAAGGAGATAGGAAAGCATACCATCTTCCTTACCGGTCTCTACTCGGCACAGTCTGATGATATCATC
>JAFZTP010000113.1 GCA_017618815.1 Bacteroidales bacterium
GGACATCAAGATGAAAGAGATCATCGAGAAGAACACCCGCAAGCAGCAGGATGAGGAAGAGGACGATTACGAACCTGTAAAAGAAACTATCATCAAGAACACCAGCCTGTCCGGGGACATCACAAAGGAAGAGCCGGAAGAGGTTGCGCAGCCTGAGGTTGCAGCCAAGCCGGAGCCAGTGAAGGCAGAACCGGAGCCGGTTGCAGCGGAGGCGCCGGCAGAACCGGAACCGGAATATGAAGAACCGGAGATGCAGGAGCCCGAAGAGCCTGTGCAGGAAGATGAACCGGAGCTCGAACCGGAACCCGAAGCATATACCCCTGCTGAGGAAGAGGAGGAAGAGCCGCGTCATCACGAGCACAAGAAGCACCACAAGGAGGAAAGGGACAATGACTCAGACAACACCCCTGGCCTCAAGGTCGTGGGCAAGGTAGACCTCTCCCAGTTCAGTGTTCCAAAGAAAGGCAAGAAGAGGGAGCGCATCAAAGGCGGAAGCCAGAAAGTCGATGTGACCAAGGTCGAGGGCGTAGATGCCAGGAAGAAAGACCATGGCCGCAAGGGCGAACGCAACGAAGGCTTCAACAACAATAACAACAAGGGCAGGGATGCTGCAAACGCAGCTAACGCCGGCGGAAAGGGCCGCAGACGCGACCGCTTCAAACCTGTGATGACGGAGGCCGAGGAGGAAGAGATGCAGAAGGAGATCCAGAAGCAGGTCAAGGAGACTTACGCAAGGATGAACGAGGGCAAGAAGAGCAACTTCGGAGCAAAATACCGCAAGGAGAAGAGAGAGGCCGCTGCCAACAAGGCAATGGAAGAGATGGAGCAGGAACTTGCAGAGAAGAAGGTGCTCAAGGTGACGGAATTCGTAACCGTCAACGACCTTGCTACCCTCATGAACAACACCCCTGTCAACAAAGTCATCACCGCTTGCTTCAACCTCGGTCTGATGGTATCCATCAACCAGAGGCTCGACGCCGAGGCCCTCGTGCTCGTAGCTGAGGAATTCGGTTACAAGATCGAGTTCGTGACCGCCGAGCTTACCCAGGAAATAGAGCAGGAGGCCGAAGCCGACAGAGACGAGGATCTCGTGACCAGACCGCCTATCATCACTGTGATGGGCCATGTCGACCACGGTAAGACTTCCCTCCTCGACTACATCAGAAAGACCAACGTGATCGCCGGCGAGGCCGGTGGTATCACGCAGCACATAGGCGCATACAACGTGAAGCTTCCGGACGGAAGGAGGATCACCTTCCTCGATACTCCGGGCCATGAGGCCTTCACCGCCATGCGTGCCCGAGGCGCACAGCTGACCGACCTTGCGATCATCATCATCGCAGCCGACGATGCCGTCATGCCTCAGACAGTCGAGGCCATCAACCATGCCCAGGCGGCAGGCGTTCCGATGGTCTTCGCGATCAACAAGATAGACAAGCCTGGTGCGCAGCCTGAGAAGATCTACCAGCAGCTCGCCCAGATGAACATCCTCACAGAGGCATGGGGCGGCAAGTATCAGTGCCAGGAGATTTCCGCAAAGAAGGGTCTGAACGTGGACAAGCTTCTTGAGAAAGTGCTTCTCGAGACTGACATGATGGACCTCAAGGCCAACCCTAACAAGATGGGCGTAGGTGCCGTGATAGAGTCATCTCTTGACAAGGGCCGCGGATATCTGGCGACAGTGCTCGTCCAGAGCGGAACCCTCCACAAGGGTGACATGATGATAAGCGGATGCTTCTATGGCCGCGTGAAGTCAATGTTCAACGAGCGTGGTCAGCAGATTCCTGAGGCCGGTCCTTCAACTCCGGTATCAGTCCTCGGTCTCAACGGAGCTCCGAGCGCAGGTGAGAAATTCAACGTGATGGCCGACGAGAGGGAGGCTAAGGCAATTGCCAACAAGCGCGAGCAGCTCATCCGTATCCAGGGCATCAAGACCCAGAAACATATGACACTCGAGGAAATCGGAAGGCGTATCGCCATCGGCAACTTCAAGGAACTCAATGTCATCGTCAAAGGTGACGTGGACGGTTCAGTGGAGGCACTTTCCGACTCACTCATCAAGCTCTCTACCGAGGAGATCCACGTAAATGTCATCCACAAGGCCGTGGGTGCCATTTCCGAGTCCGACGTTATGCTTGCTACCGCTTCCGATGCCATCATCATCGGCTTCCAGGTACGTCCTTCATCTGACGCGCGCAGCACTGCGGAGAAGGAAGGAATCGAAATCCGTCTCTACTCCGTCATCTACGACGCGATCAACGAGGTCAAGGACGGTATCGAAGGAATGCTCGAGCCTGAGAAGAAAGAGGAAGTTACCGCTACAGCTGTCGTCAAGCAGCCGTTCAAGATACCAAAGGTCGGCACCATCGCCGGTTCCCTCGTCAAGGAAGGAAAGCTCACCAAGAGCTCCAAGGTTCGTCTTATCCGTGACGGCATCGTTGTCTACACCGGTGACCTCGCTTCCCTCAAGAGAGGCAAGGAGGACGCCAAGGAAGTCATCGCCGGAATGGAGTGCGGTATCGGTATCGAGAACTACAACGACATCAAGGAGGGCGACGTAATCGAGGCCTTCCAGATCGTCGAGATTAAGAGAACCCTCTAATACTGAAGGAATGCTTTTTGTCATCGAAGGTCTTGACGGCGCTGGCAAGTCCACGCAGGTCAAGCTTCTGAGAAAATATCTGGAAAGTCTGTCCGGGGATTTGGAGTACATCCATTTCCCCCGATATGACGCTCCGGTCTATGGAGACCTGATCAGCAGTTTCCTCAGGGGCGATTTCGGAGCCATCGGGGACGTTCATCCCCGTCTCGTTGCCCTGCTGTACGCTGAGGACAGGCACGGAGCGGCACCGGAATTGCGGAAGAGCCTGGAAGACGGCAGGACAGTACTGCTCGACAGGTATGTATATTCCAACATCGCATACCAGTGCGCAAAGATGCATGATCCCCAGGAAAGGGAGAAACTGAGGAAATGGATCGATGACACGGAATACGGAGACTTCGGCCTTCCTAGGCCGGACCTCAACCTTTTCCTTGACGTACCGATAGGCTTCGTAGAGAAAAAGCTCACGGCGGACAGGAAAGGAGAAAACAGGGAATACCTTGCAGGAAGCAGGGACATCCATGAAGCTGATATCAATTTCCAGAAGAAAGTTCGCGACGTCTATCTGAGGCAATGTGAGCTGGACCCGAAATTCATCAGGATAGATTGCTCCGGCCCGGACGGCTCGATGCTGCCGCCGGACGAAATCTTCCGGAAGATTCGGACAGCCGTTGACAATGTTCTAAACAGTTGACACGCTATGATGCAATTCCATCTTCGGTTCAGGAAATTATACGCCATAATCATCGGCGTAGTGTTCTTTGTCGCAGGCATGCTTAAGCTGCTCGACCCTGTGGGCACCGGACTGATAGTGGAAGAGTATCTCAAGTTCTTTCATCTCGGGTTCATGATCCCTGCGGCGAAAACCCTGGGAGTCGCGCTGTCCCTCCTGGAATCCCTGACCGGAGCCGCGCTCATCACCCGCTCATACAAGAAAATATCGGCAGTAAGCGCCTCAGCGCTGGTACTGCTGTTCTCGGTGGTCAGCCTCGTCCTCTGGGTCGCAAATCCTCCGATGGACTGCGGCTGTTTCGGAGAAGCCATCCACCTCACCCATTTCCAGACGCTTTTCAAGAACATAATACTTCTGGTACTGTGCTTCGGCGCCTTCCTGCCATTCAATCACTTCAAGGCGGACAAGGCTCACAAGCTGGTATCCTTCTGGATAATGGCCGCGACACTTGTGTTCATGACCTTCTACTCCCTCAGGCATATTCCTATAATGGATTTCACTCCATATACCCTCTCCGCAAGATTGTATGAAGCAGCCAAAGAGGACATGGACGGGGAAGAAGAATATGTGACGACCTTCGTCTATGAGAAGAACGGCCAGAAAGGCGTGTTCACAATTGACAACCTCCCTGACTCTACATGGACATACGTCAGCTCCAAGACCATGCGCAAGGAGGACAACCTCAAGGAGACCAAGTTCCCCGTGCTCAGCTTCACCGATGCGGAAAGCAATATCTGCGACTCTGTGGCAATCAGGAAGGACGTAATGATTGTCTCTGTATATGACCCTTCAAAGCTGGACATCAAGGGATGGGACAAGACGGCAGGTATCCTGGAAAGGGCGTCTGCAGCCGGATTCACGCAAGTCCTGCTGACGGCCTGCACTCCTGACGAATTCGCCAGACTCCTGCCAGAAGGACTTGACGCGGAAAGACGCGCAACCCTCCTGGAATCCACGTATTATGCAGATTACAAGGAGCTGATCTCCCTGAACCGTGCTAACGGAGGAGCCACCTGGTTCCACAACGGAAACCTGATTGAGAAATGGTCGGCGAACAACCTTCCCGAAAGCAACACTCTCGAGAAAATAATACGCAGCAACTCGACAAGCACCATGCTGAAGGCAAGCACCAAAGGAAGGCTTGCTTTCCAGGCCCTGTTCCTGTATTCTTTCGCTGTGATGATCCTTATTTAGAAGCAGGTCTCTTGTAGCCGTCTGCAGTAGCCCTGGCGCTTACTCTCTTGATTCTCTCGGCCGTATCCGGATGGGAGGAGAAAAGCGCGTTGACCATGGATGCAGTGGCTGTATTACCGCCGGCAACTTTCTGGAGTTTCTCGAACGACATAGCCAGAGCCCATGGATTCTTTCCGCAGCTCTTCAGGAAATCGTAGCCATAGTCATCGGCTTCGCTCTCCTGCTTCCTGGAATACTTGGCTCCAAGGATGGCCTTGCCGATGGCCGAAAGCTGAGAATCGGCTAGCGCGGCGCCTGTAGCGCTCGTTGCAGCAACTCCCTCGACTGCGGCAGAGGTAAGGATGGCATTCTTCATCTGTTTCTTCGAATGCTTTCCGGCAACATGACCGATCTCATGTCCGATGACACCGAGGAGCTCGTCGTCGGTCATTATGTCCATAAGACCGGAATAGACTCTGACGCTGCCGTCGGCGCATGCGAAAGCATTGACATCGCTGGTACGATAGACCTTGAAATTGAGAGGGACGTTACCGACAGAGTTGAGACCGGCAGTCAGTTTCTTGAGCCGGATGGTGTAAGGGTCGTTCGGACCGCACACCTTGCTCTGGGCATCGAGCTGGGTAATATACTCATGAACATAAGACTGTATCTGGGCATCTGAGAGAGTCATGCCCTGGACAGCCATCATTCCGCCATTTAGGGCGCGGGCAGCGTTGAACGACTCGGAACATGAGACAAGCATCAACGCGCAAACAGAAAGGAGGACGATTCTTTTCATAAGTAAGCAGATTTGTCTCACAAAAATAGTCAATTTGATTATCTTTGTCAAAAATTTGACTGAAGATGGATGCATCCAGAGAAATTGACCTCATGGGCATTGTCAACCTTACCGACAATTCCTACTTTCCTGCCAGCCGCTGTCTGGGCAATGACGGCAATCCTGATATAGAAAAGGCCCTTGGAGTATCTTCCGCCCACATCGCCGCAGGAGCGACTATCATCGACGTAGGCGCATGTTCCACCAGACCAGGTTCTGATCCTGTCGGAGAAGAGGAAGAATGGCGCAGGCTGAAGGCCTTCCTTCCTGAGCTCAGGGCCGCCTTCCCGCATGCGCGCATTTCCATCGACACGTATTTCTCGTCAGTGGTCAGGAACGTCTATGACCTGGTCGGGGATTTCATAGTCAACGATATTTCCGCAGGCGAAGATGACCCCCAGATGCTGGAGACCGTGGGTAAACTCGGCCTCACGTACATAGCAATGCACAAGCGCGGTACTCCAAAGACCATGCAGAGTCTCACGGAATACGGCGACGTCTGCCACGACATCCATGAATACTTCGAAGAATTCGCCGCAAAAGCCCGCAAATACGGTATCCGGGACTGGATACTGGATCCAGGCTTCGGATTCGCCAAGACGGTCGGACAGAATTATGAGCTCATGCGCGGACTGGCCGGATTTACCGACTTCGGACGCAGGATACTGGTAGGAGTATCCCGCAAGAGCATGATTTACAGAAAGTTCGACATTACCCCGGAGGAAGCGCTTCCGGCAACCCAGGCCCTGCACATGGCGGCTCTCTGCGCAGGAGCGGACATACTGAGGGTGCATGATGTTGCCCCTGCCCGCCAGACAATTGAAATTTACCGTGAATTATACGCTTAAATGTTGTATATTTGCAGCTCAAATCTGATATAAAATGGACAATTTCTCTTTACTAGCAATCTCCCCTGTGGACGGAAGGTATTCCGGCAAGACAAGCCCTCTCAAAGACTATTTCAGCGAATATGCTCTCATCAAGTACAGAGTCCGCGTAGAAATAGAGTATTTCATAGCCCTCTGCAACATTCCGTTGCCTCAGCTGAAAGATTTCAGCGGGGATTATGAGAAACTGAGAGACATCTACCGCAACATGACTCCGGAACAGGCCCGGGAGGTCAAGGATATCGAGAAAATCACAAACCATGACGTAAAGGCCGTCGAGTATTTCATCAAGGCCAGGTTCAAGGAGATGGGGCTCACCGGATGGAGCGAATTCATCCACTTCGGACTGACTTCGCAGGACATCAACAACACCGCGCAGCCTCTCATGCTCAAGGAAGCGATGGAGAATGTATATTGCCCGGCTCTCAAGGAAGTCCTTGACATGATCGCCGGCTATGCCGAGCAGTGGAAAGACATCCCGATGCTTGCCAAGACCCACGGTCAGCCTGCCTCCCCTACCCGCCTCGGCAAAGAGTTCAAAGTATATCAGGTAAGGATCGAGGAACAGCTCCGCCAGCTCGCGAAGCTCTCTTATCCGGCCAAGTTCGGAGGAGCCACCGGTAACATGAACGCCCACAAGGTTGCGTTCCCGGGCATCGACTGGATCTCGTTCGGAGACAAGTTCGTATCGTCGCTCGGCCTCCACAGGTCGTTCCCTACGACACAGATCGAGCACTACGACAACCTTGCGGCAATCTTCGACTGCCTCCGCAGGATCAACACCATACTCATCGACCTCAGCAGGGACATCTGGACATATATCTCGATGGAATACTTCCGTCAGAAAGTAAAGAAGGACGAAGTCGGCTCCTCAGCGATGCCGCACAAGGTCAATCCTATCGACTTCGAAAATGCAGAAGGCAACCTCGGCATGGCGAACGCCATACTGACCTTCCTCTCCATGAAGCTCCCGATCTCAAGGCTTCAGAGAGACCTCACGGACTCTACAGTACAGCGTAACATCGGAGTACCGATGGCCCATGGGCTGATCTCTTTCGCCTCCCTGGTGAAGGGTCTAGGCAAGCTCATCCTCAACGAGGATGCCCTCCATGCAGACCTTGAGAAGAACTGGGCCGTAGTGGCCGAGCCTATCCAGACCATCCTTCGCCGCGAGGGATATCCTAACCCTTACGAGACATTGAAGGCCCTTACCCGCACCGGAGCCGGAATAGACGAAAAGACCATCGAAACATTTATCGACGGTCTTGATGTATCCGAATCCGTAAAGGCAGAACTCAGGGCTGTGACACCTTGGAACTACACCGGTTTCTAGGCTATTTCACAAGATAGACATCATCGCCGGGTTCGGCGAAGTTAAAATTCTCCCGGGCATATTGTTCGAGAGAATCCCTGTCTGTAGACAAAGTCTTGATACGCTCGTCCATGGACTTTATCTCCTCCTGATATCTCTCGATCTGGCGGCGCTGACGACGGAGCTCGATCCCTGCCTTGCACCAGCGAAGCAGGTTGTCGTCGCTGAAGAACAAAGCATAGATGAGAGCCAGAGCCGTGATGACAGTGGCATAGCGCACAAAACCTTTGTGACGCCCGTTCCATATATCCTTAACTTTACCCAATTTTAGATTTCCTTTTCCACAAAAATACTTAACTTTGGGGATATTATCAAATAAACTAACTACAATGAAGAAACCTACACTTTTAGTACTTGCAGCCGGTATGGGCAGCAGATACGGCGGACTTAAGCAGATGGACGGAGTCGGTCCTGATGGAGAGACAATTATCGATTATTCAATCCACGATGCAGTAGAGGCAGGATTCGGCAAAGTCGTCTACATCGTCAGAGAGTATTTCAGAGAGCAGTTCGAGGAAATCGTAAGGGAAAAATACCGCAACGTTCGCTGCGCTGACGGCTCCCCTATCGAATTCGTATTCGTGACACAGGAGCTCGACAAGATCCCTGCTGGATTCGAGACAAACCCGGAGAGAGAGAAACCATGGGGTACGGCCCACGCCCTTCTCATGGCAAAAGACGTGATCAACGAGCCTTTCGCAGTGATCAACGGCGACGATTTCTACGGCAAGGAGTCCTTCCGCATACTTGGAGACTGGCTCAGAGCCCACTCAGACACTGAAGGTGTGTACAGCATCGTAGGTTTCGAACTTGAAAACACCCTTTCAGAGTCCGGCGGAGTATCCCGCGGAGTCTGCTTCTATGACAAGGACAATATCCTCACCGGCATCGCAGAGCACCTGAACATCGCAAAGGAGGCTGACGGCGTCGTATACGGCGACAACTCCGTAAACGGTGAGACCCATGTCAGACTTGAAGGCAAATCCCTCTGTTCGATGAACATGTGGGGCTTCACCCCTGATTACTTCACCAAGAGCGAAGAAGTCTTCAAGATTTTCCTCAAAGAGTACGGCAAGGAACTCAAGAAAGAGTTCTACATTCCTTACGCCATCGACAATATCGTCAAGAGCGGCAAGGGCAGGTGCGAGGTTATCTCCACCCCTTCCCGCTGGTTCGGAGTGACATACAAGGAGGACCGTCCTGCCGTTGTCGCCAAGTTCAAGGAGCTTGCTGACAAGGGAGTATATCCTTCTCCATTATACAAATAAAAAAATGACATTCTTCAAGAAAAGCTCGAGGAAGAACTACGATATCTTTTCCGGTCACTCCTGGTATGTTCCGGGAGTGGGCGGAATGTTTTTCCTTCTGGGAATGCTGCTTGTCGGCGCCCTGATTTCCAACATAGTTTCCCTCGTCCTGCTGGCCACCATCCCGCAGTTCCCGCAGTCGCATGCGGTCATGATCGGATATGTCCTCATGTTCATCCTGCCGATGATCGTCAGCCGGAGCAACAGCAACAGGGAGCTCATGTCCGGCAACGTCGGATATGCCTTGGACAACAATAACTTCAAGCCTGTAGGGGGCATCGCCCTCGCCGCAATGTGCATGGTCGCAACGATAGCATGCCAGGTGATTGTAGAGCCCCTCATGCAGTTGCTGCCGCAGATGCCGGAGAGCCTCAAGAAACTGCTTGAGAACATGACGGATTCCGATAACCTTCTGGTCAATTTCCTCACCCTCAGCATCTTCGCCCCATTCTTCGAGGAGTGGCTCTGCAGGGGAATGGTACTCAGGGGACTTCTCAACTATCGCAGAAGGAAGGATTCCGAACCGATGAAACCTGTTTGGGCCATCATAATCTCGGCAGCGTTCTTCGCCGTGATTCACATGAACCCATGGCAGGCTGTGCCGGCATTCCTCATAGGTCTGCTTTTAGGTTATGTATACTATCGCACGGGGTCCCTCAAGCTTACAATGCTCATGCACTTCACCAACAATACCCTCTCTATCGCCCTCTCGAACCTTGACTCCTTCAAAGAGGCGGGAAGCATTTTCGACCTGGTACCGGTATGGGCGTATTCAATGCTGGCCGTAGCATCCGTCGCAGTGATCGTCCTGCTTGTCAAGGCGCTCTCCAAGATAGAGCTCAGGAGCAAGGGCGGCAATTGTGAAGAATTAAGTCAGGAAAACGCAATATAGGCCATGGAAGACACTCTGTCCAGACTATTTGAATCATATACCGGAAAGAAAGTCACGGAATGTACCGAGATCAATTCTTCCGGCAGCAACCGCAGGTATTATCGCATCAAGGGAGGAGACATCTCCCTTGTCGGTGTCACCGGCACCAGCCTGGAAGAGAACAAGGCCTTTCTGGCTATCGACAAGCATTTTGTCGAAGCCGGGATCAACGTTCCAAAGGTACTTGCAGTGAGCGAGGACAGCATGTCCTACATCCAGGAAGATCTCGGAGATGAATCCCTGTTTTCAGCGGTAGCCCACGGCAGGGAGACGGGAGAGTATTCGGACCACGAGAAGGCCCTGCTCTGCAAGGTCGCCGAAGAGCTCCC
>JAFZTP010000114.1 GCA_017618815.1 Bacteroidales bacterium
CAACGCATCCGCGAAATCGGAACGGATAGCGATTGATGAATTATCCATGGCATCGCTTTCCCGTAACAACGCATGGCTTTGAGCCTCTTTTTCCATCATATTGGCGGAATCGGCAACCACCGCTTTCGACCCCAGAACCATACCGAAGCCACGGGTCAAAGGACTAGAGAATGACATTATACCGCCACACTCTGCCATGACAAATGATGCATGTGGATGGGACTTTCTTATGACAACAGGTCGCCACATGGTTCCGGAAGAAATCTTGTCGATAGCTTTGTCGTAGACAGAAACAGCGACATCTGTAAATGGCTCCGTCTGCAACGCAAACCGGCATTTGCCTCCCGGAAGAGATTTATCCGTAAAGGAAGAATACACTATGGACATTTCCGGAGTTTCCTCGATGCGAGTATAGGATTGGCTATGTTCATATGACTTATTATCCTTGAAATAGAACACGTGCAACACCACTTCTTCAGGATAAGAATCCAGATAGTCAAAGTATACTTCGACAAGGGAACCATCTTTCCCACGATCGCCTTCGAGCAAGACCATGCGCATGTCAAGCACCGTCTGCTCAAAGCCATACAATGTCGCAACCGCCC
The DNA here is from genome assembly GCA_017618815.1 of Bacteroidales bacterium. Taxonomy (GTDB): domain Bacteria; phylum Bacteroidota; class Bacteroidia; order Bacteroidales; family UBA932; genus Cryptobacteroides. The sequence goes on from JAFZTP010000114.1 coordinate 606, forward strand.
ACACAGGACCTTTTCCGGAACCAAGCTGCATGCTGACAGTCCCGCCCTTCTCCACCTTGCTGTCGCCATCAATAAATACTCCGTCAACAGCGGCGTCCAGCGTACGGCTTCCTTCCTTGATTCGCAGAATATGCAACGTTCCTTCACCCGCCTTGAGGATAAATTCATCGCTCATGTATGAAGAAAGGTCGATGGATATATCTTCGCCTGTGCAAGCCGACCCTCTTGACAACACTTTTCCAGCCGCATCCGTAAGAGTATACTCGACAGGCACTCCCTTGAACCTTCCAGTCACGAATTTGACTACCGCCACGTCCCCTTTTATTATCATGCCTTCTTTAAACTCACCGGGAACGTCATTGACAGGATTAATCCAAATCCTGGTTCTGTAAGGGATATCAACGGACAAACGTCCCTCCGCGGTCTCTCCGGTTGGATCAGTGACTGTTACCTTAACAGACGTATTATGTGAGGACGGCTTGAAGAAAACCTTGAACGATCCGTCGTCTTTGAGATCGAACCTCAAAGGAGCATTTTCAGCCTCACGCCAGCCGTTCCGGACAGTCGCCCTGACTGAAGCTCCCGCAAGAGAATGGCCGGAATACGAAATAATCCGTCCTGTAACCAAGATTGTATCCTCAAGTTTCCACAGCTTGTCATTCTCGTCAAACACAATCTCAAAAGAAGGAAGCTCATACTCTTCAACCCTTATCGATTCCTCCCCGATCATCATTCCGTCCATTGAGACACTTATCCGATATAAGCCATTTCTCCTGCCCACAGGCAGTCTGAACACGCCACTGGCGGCTCCGAATTCATCAGTTTCAGAATTGGCGCATTCCAGTTCCTTACGCTCGGCATCATACAAGACGACCTTTATACTTTTCCTCTCCAGCACCCTGGAATCAGGTCCGTCCTCATAGCATATAGCCTTATACTTGACGGTTTCTCCCGGCCTGTAAAGAGATTTGTCAGCCAATATCTTACAGCCGGTATAAGTATTGTCAGCCCCATGATCGCCCGGGCGATCATAGTCAACCCAAAGCTTATCGCTGAGACGTTCATACCCGTTGCAGTCAACGTAACGACCCTGAAGAGATAATCCGAAAATATTCTCGGAGCTTACTTTTTGAAAAACTGACTGCAGCCTGGTGAAGCCGAAAAAAGCAAGAGTTTCTTCAGCTATTTTCTTGTCATCGTCAAAGAGCATTATGTCAGCGGCCTCCACGGGCTTACCTGTCTTACTGTCCGTCAAATATACTTTAGGTCCATCTTTATCCCGTCTGTAAGCAATTGACAATGAATGCTGGGTAAAAGTTGTCATACTTCCACCCTTCCCGGCGTCAAGTCTTACGGCATACTCTCCATCAGGCATATCCGGAATATCAAAAGAGACCTTGTTCCAGACGAACGGTTTTTCGCCATCGGTCTCTATAGTCTTGGAAAACACCGGTTTCCCTGCAGGTTTACCGTTTTTCCCCTTATAAATGGACAACGAAGCCTTGTAGATATTCCGCATTTCTACGACTAAGCTGTCACCGTCAGCATCGACGTCCGTCTCTTTCCTCATAAGCGATGACAGCAATTCCGCCACCCTCAATTCTTTCGACGCGATACGTCTTTCCGAACCCCTGAACGACTTCCTCTTCTTTTCAAAGGATAGACAACGAGAATAAAGGTCCTCAAATCGGGAATACTGGGAATTGTCGCGATAGTCAAGCGAACTATACTCGTCCCAAAGCAGTTCAGCCTCGGGGAAGAGGCCTATGGCCTTGTCCTGATACTTTCCGACGAGAGCAGTCAAGGCTCCCTTCTTATCCGAAGCGCGGCAGGCCTCCAGGTATTCAAGATATCCTTCGCCGGGATACTTGCCCTTCCAATTGTCCTTCAGGTCAGCAAAGCCCGAATCACCCCAATTACAGGTATCCCAAAGCGCATATTCATAGTCGTTCGCAAAGCCGACGACCGCCTTGAACTCGCTATCCTTATAGAAGGCATCGTTCCTGACAGACTCCATCAATGAGCGTTTTTCCTTTATGAACGACAGCCTCTCCCCGGCAGATGCGCCATGGAACTCACTCATCCAGCTGTATGTGACAATAGGATAATCAAAAGCACTGACCTGCGCTTTCAGGATGCTGTCAGCGGCCTCACGCTCCTTCCAGTTCACGTTGATCCGGTCATCGTGAGCCGAAGTGACAGCCTTGTAGAAATCATACGGAAGACGACGTTGCGCAGCTTCCGCAATGATGCGGTCAAGAATCTCTGCCTTCTCTTTCGGCAGGTCTTTCTTCGAATAATCATCGTACTTTTTCCACAAAGATTCCATTTTGTTGCTAAACGAAAAAGAAGTGACCAGCAAGAATGCCGCCACTACTGAAGTGATCACCAGTATAGGTCTCATATTTATTTAATTACGCCTCGTCAGGTTTGCGAAAACAAGGCAATGCTTCAGCAACTGCAAATGTCGAGCCACCTATGTAAATCAACGGCTTACCGAAAAGATTCCAGTCTCCGGAAGCCATCTCCAAGGCATAATCCACAGCATCGCGCACAGAGTCGCGGACGAACAGACGGGCTGTGGACATACCGTGCCGGCGACAATAGGAACGGTATTTTGACATTATCTTCTTGGCAGGAAGAGCACGGCTCGTAGAAGGAGTCGTGAATATATATGTGGCCTTCTCCGGCATTAGCGGAATTATGGACTTGAGGTCCTTGTCAGACATGACCGCATAGATTATTATCAGCGTGGCATATTCCCCGGATTCGAGAAGCCCGCTGAGCTGGGCGAAATTGTTCCGCAGGGCATGGGCATTGTGGCCGATGTCACAGATTACGTCAGGCTGGTCGGAAATCTTTTCCCAACGGCCATGGAAGCCTGTCCTTTCTGCAGTATGGGCAATTCCCTGCAGGATTTCGTCGGTCACCTTGATGCCGAGGGCGTCGAGACCGCAAAGCACGGTACGGAGATTCTTTCTCTGATACTCCCCTTTCAGGTCCATGGAAGCGAGCAACGGCTCTATGCTCTTTAGCGCCGACGGATCCGTATGTTCAGCGATAGTCAGCTGCGAATCCATCTTGGCAGCGCGCGTCAGGAATACTGTCCATGTCTCCGGGGTGACTTCGCCTACAACTACCGGGACACCTTTCTTTATTATTCCGGCCTTTTCTTTGGCGATCTTCGCCAGAGTGTGGCCGAGGATGTCGCAATGGTCCAGACCGATGCTGGTGATGACCGAAAGTTCAGGAGTAATTATGTTGGTGCTGTCGAACCGGCCCCCGAGCCCGACTTCGATGATGGCCCAGCCAACTTTCATTTCTTCGAACCACTTGAAGGCCATGGAGGTCGTGATCTCGAAGAACGAGAGGTCGAGCCGCTCGAATTCCGGCTTGTATTTCTTTATGAAATCATACACCCACTCCTTAGGGACCATTTCTCCGTCGACTTTCATCCTTTCCCTGAAATCGAGTATGTGCGGAGACGTGTAGAGTCCGGTGCGCGACCCGCCAGCATTAAGCGCCGACGCGAGCATGCTGGACACCGATCCCTTGCCGTTCGTGCCGGCGACATGGATGGTACGGTAGCTGCGGTGCGGATGTCCGAGGAGCGCGTCAAACTCTTCCATGCGGTCAATACCCGGCTTGTAGGCTTCGGTGAATTTGGCTTTCTGGACTGACGGAAAACGACGGAAAAGGGCCTCTATCTC
>JAFZTP010000115.1 GCA_017618815.1 Bacteroidales bacterium
CGCCGGATCACTGCCACGACCTGTCTGTACAACCTCTCGTCCATAGCTGGCACTACATAAAATCGGCGACGAGCCGGGACATTTCCATCTTGGTGATGACAACCCCTCCGGTGAGGTGCTGAGCGAGGTCCGTCTTCAAGGCTTCGAGCATGACTTCGAGGGAATCGAAGACATAGACATAGATGTTCTCAAGCATCTTGTCGGCCCCTGTCTGGCCGTTGAGCTTGTACATACGTCCGGATGTCGGGACGGAGTAGGCGCAGCAGTGGTCCCCACGCTTGGTGGCAGAGAAGGACTCAACGTGATAGAGGATGTTCAGGTCCATGTTGTCCTCCATGTCGTCGAGCGCATCCTTGATCGGGACGGGCTTTGCCAGGTTGTAGGTAAGGATGGCGTAGTCGCCATAATCGTCGATGCTCTCGAGTTCGTTGGCATCGATCAGCCGGGGCAGCATCGTCGGACCGATGGTCCTGAAGATGTCAATTTGTTGTGCGGTCATAACTTTTTATGTGAGTATACTTTTGCTTGAAAAAATGGTACTCTGATTCTTTTCCGGTCCGTCGAAACCGGTGAGATGAGCGAGGTCGAAGATGGACAGCAAGCCGTCATATCCAGACGCTGTCAGGAAGCCCGATCGGCTTCCCGTCTCGTCAAATACAGCTTTGAAAGCATTCCAGCCTGTTTGATTTTGTTTAAACATGTTTACCCAATCAAATTACTGATACTTAGTCACTTGCTCTATAAACAAGTTAGTCATTATCAGACAATCCGCAAAGAAAACCTGGCATTCCCCCTCCGGAGTGTAAACAATGCGGTCGCATCTTGTTGTCCGAACAGTACTCTCTACCAGCCACTAGGCTGGTACGAGTCAACGTTTCTTATCAAGTACCATTTGAAGTGTCAACAATTCTTCGTAAATTAGCGGCACAATACCACACAAGAAATGGCAAAATTCGGTTATCTGTTCCTTTCAAGGAACTTGGTTACCCGTGATGAAGACCGTGCCTGGATGAAGGAGTTCGGGTGCACGGACATCATTGAGGAGGAAGGCATTCAGGAGAGGTTCCGCCCTGAGTGGCGAAGGATGCTTGCTCATCTCAAGGACGGCGACGAGATTGTCGTCAGCAAACTCAGCAACGCCCTTCGCGGCATTCGCGAGTTCGGAGTGTTCCTTGGCCTTTGCAAGGACTACGGGGTCCGCATCGTCAGCATCCATGATGAGATCGACTCCAAAGGGGAGCTTTTCCCCGATACGTCTGTTGGCGCTGTTTTGGATGTCATCGGCCGGATCTCTCACGAGGCGACGCTTATCCGCCGCTCCGAAGCCCGCATGCTTCAGCGCCGCAAGGACTTAAAGCCTAAGACCGAAAAAGAAGGGATGCGGATGAAGAAGGAGAAGACCGTTGTTAGCATGTACAACGCCGGTCACTCCATCGACGATATCTGGAAGGTCAGCGGCTACCGGAGCCGCACGAGTGTCTTCCGTGTCCTTAACAGGAACGGGGTCAAGCTCAACCGCGGACGCCACCAAGGTCCTCTCGGGAAACGCACAAAGAAGGATTAAGACAAGTGAAAGCGATATGACACTGCTTGAAGCGATTGAGGCACGGCATTCCGTGCGGAAGTACAAGGACTCCCCCATCCCCGAGGAAATCCTCGCGATCCTCAGAAACAAGGTCTGGGAAATCAACAAAGAGGCCGGACTGCATGTCCAACTGGTGACCGATGAACCCAAGGCCTACAAAGGTGTCATGGCCTACGGGACTTTCTCCGGTGTGAAGAACTACTTCATCATGGCTGGGAAGAAAGGAGACGACCTGGATGAGAAGATCGGCTACTATGGCGAGCAGCTCGTGCTGCTGGCCCAGACCCGAGGGCTCAACACCTGCTGGACGGGATTGTCATACAGCAAAATCCCAGGGACCTATGAGCTGGAGGACGGAGAGAAGATAGGCTGCTACATCGCGCTTGGCTACGGCGAGACCCAGGGCGTCGGTCACAAAGTGAAGGACGTCCGCGACATCAGCAATGCCAGTGACCTGACCCCGAAGTGGTTTAGGAAAGGCGTCGATGCGGCTCTCCTCGCCCCTACCGCTGTCAACCAGCAGAAGTTCTACCTGGAGTACGTCGGTTTCAAGGACTTCAGCAAACTTCCCAAGGTTGCGGCCAAGCCGGTCTTCTCGATGATCGGCTACAGCAAGATGGATCTCGGCATCATCAAGTATCACTTCGAACTGGGTGCCGGGAAGGAGAACTTCGAATGGGCATAACATCCGATACAATGAAACAGGTCCTACGATTCCTCCATTCCCTTTTCATGCACAACGACAAGGTCTGGTTCGAGGCGCATAAGGAAGACTACCTGAAGGCGAAGGCCACTGTCAGTGAACTGGCCGTGAAACTAATCGAAGGGATCCGTTCCTTTGACGGCAGCATCGGTCCCCTGTCGGTATCGGACTGCACCTACAGGATCTACCGGGACGTGCGGTTCTCCAAGGACAAAAGTCCGTACAAGACGCACATGGGAATTTTCGTCAACCGTGGCGGGAAGAAATCTGGATACAGCGGATACTACTTCCATATCGACGGCGGCGGTAACCACCTCCTGGCCATCGGGAACTACTTCACCGAGCCCAGGGTCCTGAAGGTCCTGCGGGAGGATATCCAGCTCGGCGGAGGGGATTTCCGAAGGATTATCGATGGCGTCGCTCCCGGCCTGACGCTCGACACGAACTGCATCCTGAAGAAGGTCCCTAAGGGATTCCCGGCCGACAGCACCGATGCGGACTTCTTCAAGCTGAAGAACTTCTGCCTTGTAATGGACCTGGACGACGACTTCATCCTATCCCCCAGTTTGGCAGATGAAGTCCTTGGAATCTTCTCCACGGGAAAACCCTTCCTGGATTATGTCAACCGGGCCATCGATTTCTGTCGTGAAGAGAGAAATGAGTACTTCACAAGTCTCGATTTCTGACAACGGCAATTCATTCTTCTTCTTTTAATTGTTTTAATTAAAATAATTCATTAGATTTGCCATTGAAACAACTGTTTTTCTATGGCAAAGATTGAATATACACCTCTGAATCTTCCCAAGACGCTCGTGGAAGAGCTCAAGGTATGGCGGCTCGCCTTCTGTGCCGCCTATGGCAAGACCGTTTCCTACGGAGAGATGATCCGTGGTATGCTTGATTCCCTGGAAGAGAGCGACCCCGCCGTTGTCGACGAACTGGGGACCATCCTGTCCAAGCATCCGGAACTCGAGGAGAAGATGGCTGTCTACCGCAGTATTGCGGGGCAAGACGCCGAATGATTAGCTTTAGACTGTATGAAAAGCTCAATACTCAATCGGCCATGAATATTCTCGTCGTCAACGGCAGTCC
>JAFZTP010000116.1 GCA_017618815.1 Bacteroidales bacterium
ACATTGAACACTGTATGGAACATGGCGAGCTGTGTCTGGGGCGCGCCCGGGAAGGCCGACTCGAAGATTGAGCCGAAGGTCACGCCACCGGTGAACAGCTTGACCAGCCACCCGATGACCATGAATATGACCACGCCGCTGCAGTTGAATATCAGATGGATCATGGCGGTCCTCTTCGCATTCTTGCCGCTGGTCATACCGGCGATGAGCGCGACGACGCAGGATCCGATGTTGGAACCCATGGTCAGGAAGATGCCCTGGTCGAGATTGATGAGGCCGGTGACGACCATGGCGATGGCAACGGACGTCATGACCGATGAACTCTGGATTATTGCCGTGAAGATCGCGCCGAGCAGCACCAGCAGCAATGGATTGCCGATGCCGGCAAGGAATATCTTGACTGCGTCGATCCTGGCGAAATCAGACATGGACCCGCTCATCATGCTGAGGCCGACGAAGAGCATACCGAAACCCGTCAATATGCCTCCGACCCTCTTGACGGACTCTTTTTTCGCGAACATCGCGATGAATGCGCCGATGCCGGCGAATGTCGAGAATAGTATCGTCGTGGAGATCGAATTGCCTCCGAACATACCCAGAGCGACGATCTGGGCCGTCACGGTGGTACCGATGTTGGCTCCGTAGATTATCGTGGCCGCCTGGGTCAGCGACATGATTCCTGCATTTACGAAACCGATGATCATTACGGTTATCGCACCCGAGCTCTGTATGGCCGCCGTACCGACGGTACCGATGCCGACTCCCAGCAATTTGCTGCCGGAGGCTTTTGAGAACATGTTTTTAAGGCCTTTTGAGCTGACGGACTCGAGATTTGAGCTCATCATCTGGCATGCCACGAGGAAGATACCTATGCCGGCTACCAGCGTCAGGATTGCAGAAGTAATGGTTACAGCGTCCATGCTTAGTTATTTTGACAGGACTAATTTCGTATATTTTTCGGTGCTTTCAAATATGCCTCGGGGCCTTGGGGGCCAATTTTAATAAAAATGTAATTTTCCGGAGACGTATTCCATATTTATGCGTGTTATACATGTAGAGAATAACCATATAAACGTATTTTGCGTACTTTTGTAATCGCAAATTCATAACGTAAGTGTATAAGGAGATCGACGAGCCAGAACTTGCCAGTGCTTGCTCGGCCGGAGACAGATTGGCAGAAGACGAGCTGTATAGAAGATATGCAGCAAGGGTGTATACGCTCTGCAGGCGATACACCGGAGAGCCTGACGATGCCAAAGACCTCATGCAGGAGGCTCTGATCAAGGCTTTGGACAAAATCGGATCTTTCAGATACTCGGGAAAAGGCTCCCTTTACGGATGGATTAGCAGGATTGCAATTAACCACTCTCTGAATTATTTAAATAGACAACGGCGAAGGATGTTGTCCTTGGACACGATGGTCCGGGACGACATCCCCGAGCCAACGGAAGACGAGATGGTGAGGATTCCGGAGGAAGCCCTCATCGCTTTGATTTCAAGGCTGCCTGACATGAGGAGAATGGTGTTCAACTTGTGCTGCATAGATGGTTATTCCCACAAGGAAATCGGCAAGATGCTCGGGATCTCCGAGAAAGGTTCCTCGAGCGAACTGGCTAAGGCAAAAAAACAACTGAAAATAGAAATAAGGAGTTATCTTGATAAAGAGGAGAAACTATGAAAAATTGGGAGGACATAGTCAAGGATAAGCTGGAAGGCTACGAGAGTGGACTTCCGGAGGGAAGCCTTGCAGAGTTCCGCGCTCTACGCAACGGGGCAGGAAGCGCTCTTCCTAAGGAGCGTCATCCTCTGCTCTGGGGAACTCTTGTTGTCGCGGCTGCCGCATGCATAGCAGCCATCTTGTTCCTGAGACAGCCATCCCCTCAGGAGGACATGATCCAGATAGTGGAGCATCCTGTGGTCGCAGAGGCCGAGTCTTCGGACGCTCCGGCCGATGTCATGGTCGCCCAGACCGTCACGCCAAGGCCGACGGTTTCAGCGAGCCAGATTGTTTCGGCGGAGCCGGATGAGCAGCCGGACGCCGGGCTAATCAAGCCGACGGACGAGAATCCGGATCAAACGGAAAGCCAGACGATTCAGCGACCGGACAATCAACTTGATGGACAGACGATTCAGCGACCGGACAACCAGACGGCTGCCATTGGGCCGGAGCCAGTTTTGGAAGATGAAGATTCATATTCACCATTTATCCCGGATTCTCCTAAGCAGGAGGTGAAAAAAATTGACGTCGGCGCAGCTGCCGGTTGCGTTGCCGGCGGAGGTCTGATTGCCGCCGTCATCCCGGAGCTCGCTGCCTTGAAAGGCAAGCCCGACGCCAAGGATCAGGCTGCCCCGATAGGCGCCCCTGGTCATTATGGGGGAATATCCAGCCCTATTCTGAACCCGTCTAAAGTATCTTATGATCATATAATGCCTCTTCGTTTCGGGCTCTCGGCCGGCATTCCTGTCGCCGAAAACCTGAAGGTCACCACAGGGCTCGAATACTCGCTTTATTCTTCAAATGTAAAATATGCTTCAGGTCCGCGCAAGAAGCAGCATGCCCATTATATCGGAATCCCGGTTCGTCTTGACTGGATATTCGCATCTAAGAAGAAATTTGATGTCTATGTCGGAGGCGGCATCGAGGGAGACGTGTGCATCGGAGCAACTCAGGAAGGACGTTCGTTAAAGAAGGACGGTCCTAGCCTTTCGCTGCTCGCAGCCGGAGGCGTTCAGTTCAACTTCTCACGCAGGCTGGGCATCTATCTGGAACCGCAGCTAAACTGGACCGTCTGCTCAGACGACCGCACCCTGGAGACCTATCGCTCCGTCAGGAACCCCTCCTTCTCAGTCGCCACCGGCCTCAGATTCAACCTCGGGGACTAATCCCTGAGAAAATCTTCATGAGTTTGAGTTTAAATTCGAAAAAGAAATACTAACTTTGGAGTAGACTTCCCGTATTTCTTATCTTATATAATCAAAGAACTGATAATAATGTCAAATGATTTTTTTTTCATCGTCGTGATATGCGCGGATCTCCTGGATACCTTGATTGGCAATGCGGACAGGCAAATCAAGAGGTTCTTCTGGAAGAAAGACATAAAAGCTGATGAAAAGACAAAACGAGAATTCAGACTTCATCACATTATTCAAGGTTTAACAGCCTTAACTGTACTTATAGCTTTCCGATTAACGGAGAATGTGGCTATAGCCGCTGTCGGATTATCCATTGTCATCATACATATGGTGATAATCACGCTCCTTTTCAGAAAGAGAATATAGAAGGACCGGCGTGGACCATTTTTGAGGGTGCACCACCCCGCAATAGAACTCGTCGCAAATTCAAGTATCACTAAAGAATCCAAGCGTACTATTCTCTCTGGCACGAGTGTTGCCGTAGGGAGCTCTCAGTTATGGAATGAACTATAAAAACCATTAATGATGAAGTACAAATTTATTCTTTCAGCTATTATCGCTCTATTTATTTGCGGAAAATCTAGCATTAACGCACAGACCCCGACTGAAAGGGGAAAGTTTGAGGTCAGCATCTACGAGAACTTCCTTCACGGGACATATGATCTCATGAGCTATACCGGAGCCAACTTTGGTTACTACTTTACTGATAATCTAAAAGTTTCTTTTGACTACGCTGGAGGAAAAAGTCTTGTCGGAAAATATAATAAGGCTCAACTTGCTTCTCTGCAGTTCGGAGTATGCAGCCCTGTCAAGGACAGGTTCAGTCTCTATGCCGGCTTGGGCCCGGGTTTGCTCAGAGACCTGCAGGTTGACGAAAAGTACAAGAACAAAGCAGTTGGTGTCCTTAATGTACAGCCTCGCATCAACGTTGGGAACAAGTCCTTTTTGGCATTTGATTTCAAAGCAGTACTTGGCAAGGATCTAAAACAGGGCTCTCTCGTAGGGGTCAGCTGGGGTGTCCGGTTTTAATCAACCAGATCTTATATTATAAAAATATTTCCGCTTCGTCCGATGGGGGATGAAGCGGTTTTTTGGCCGAGGCGGAGGGCGGGCCGAGACGCCGGAGGCATTGAGGAAAAGCGGTGAGCGAGAAAACGGCGGGTGTCCTCTGGTCTCGGCGAGCGTGGCCACCCTCGGCCACGTTAGAGGGAGGGACCCGATGGATACGAGTTCTGCGGAGCAGGACGAAGTAGACATTGGGAGGGATGGAGCCGACGCAGTCGGCGGAACAGAGCCGAGACCACGAGGATTCCCGTCGCGAAGGCGGCAGACAATACGGCGAAGGTAGAAAAAAAGGGCTGCCCGGAAAGGAGCAGCCCTTGAATTTATTGCTGTCTCTCGAAGATTATCACATACTCGAGAGGAGCATTTATGAAGCGATCCACATCCTTGTAGTGGTCGGCAGTCGCCGGGATAGGATCCATCAGATGGAAAGCCAGGGCAAAACAGCCATCAGGCACGGTAAGCGTCTTGCCATAGACGAACTCATTGACGCCCGGGCCCAGGAACCTTGCCTTGTGGCCGTTGCCAAGAGTAATCTCCAGAGTCTGGAGGTTCATGGTAAACTCATACTTACCCTTAGGCAGTTGGTTGTAGAACCTCGAAAGATCCTCATCCGTACTCTTCCACTTGTAATCCCAGAACTTGCCGTCGTTTCCGGCCCACCAGTTGGTAGTACCCTTGACCTCGGCACCAGCCATCGAAGTGACTGCAATCGACAGTCCATTGTCGGACTCCCTCCAGATAGAATCATTCCAGAGCCAGCTCTTGTCAATCGGACTGACAAAAGCAGGATCGCTGCCGGAGCCGCCCAGGACGAAGATTCCAAACGGCGAAGCGTTGCCGCCATATACCGTCCATTTTCCAGGAAGACTGTTCCAGTCAAAGTCGACCACAACCGGAGGTACATATTTAAAGTCGTCATCCCGGGTCATCGAAGCCTCAGGGACCACGAAACCGTCAGGCATCTTCTCAATCTCGACGAACAGCGCACGAGGACGGCAGGCAATCACGCCGTAATCATCCCAAGTGTGGGTCCAGTTGTCCTTTCCGCCCTTGATCTGGAACATCAGGGCCATATGGTCGAGAGTGACGGACAGCGTCGGAGAAGTGCCAGGCATGTCGTATGTGCCCGGAGGAAGCATGGTCGCAGTGGTCACGGTGCCGTCAGGCTTAGTGAACGCAATCTCCTGGGCCGACTTCATGGCCCATTTGCCCTCATAGAGAGGATACAGGTCATAGAAGCTGCGCAGATCGATATCCTTGCCGTTTTCAGGGTTCTGCGAACCGCTGTAGACGAACCACCAGTTGCGTCCGTCCTCGCCGGCATAGTTGATGAACGTACCGTCATCCTTCATGACCATATAATTGTCCTTCAGCGCCTCGATACCGCGGCCATCATCATTGTTAAAGCAGCCAGGCTTCTTGAGCAGGTCATATATCTTGGTGCAGTTGTACTCAGGACCGGTACCGCCCCAGAGCTTCATCGAAACAATCCTGTAGGTAGGGATATCCGGGGCAAAAGCAGGAAGCTCGGTCACGACGCCGGCCACCGCAGAGAAAGCCTCCCCGGTGATATGGGCCTTGACCGCATCTCCGACATAGACCTCGGCCGTATAGCCACCGATCTCCGCCGGAAGTATTGCAAAACTGTATTTCTCACCCTTGGCAAAAGAACCAATGACAGTAACCATAGTATCGGAAGCGCTCAGCACCGGCTCATCACCGCTATAATCAACCGAGACATTCCCGGCAATCTTCTCATGAGTCTTGAAGACAACCTTAGTAGCCCCCTCGAAACCCACGGAGAAAGAAACGCTGGAAAGGACCGGGCAGAAGAACAGCTGCGCACCGGAAGACTTTGCCACGGCTACCTGAGGCACTGCACCAGAAGTTTGGACGGTCGGCAGTACGCATGTCAACTCCTGTCCCGAAATCGACATTCCCTCAAGAGCCGGAGTCACGGCAAAGAAAGAAGTGGAGCCGTCGGCGACGGTCGCAGGGAACTTGGCCACCATCCCGGCCTCTGCCGAATTGGTGAGAGTCTGCACCGAAGATCCGTCATATAGCATAATCACGTCCGAACCGGCCCAGACAGGCTGGGAACCGTCGGCAAGCGTCGCCCATGTA
>JAFZTP010000117.1 GCA_017618815.1 Bacteroidales bacterium
ATCAACAAGGTTTGCATACTGTAAATCATAAACTTATTTGCCGGAGGGGGGTGATACCGCCTCCGGCAGCCAAACACATCTGAAGAGAATATGAAAAAGTACTTTAATCTGCTGGTTCTGGCGGCCATGTTCGTTTCGCTGCCAGCCTGCAAGGAAGATGAACCTGACAAGCCGGCTCCCCCCAAGGCGCCCGAGACTATGACTGTCGACAAGACTTCTGTAAGCTCAGGTGCAGACGGTACTTCCGTACTGATTACATTTACGGCTCCTTCAAAGCCTGCTGCGGTCTCTTCCGCAGACTGGCTTACCTATGAGATGGGACCGTTCAACTCGGATACATACAAGGGCAAGATCACCCTCAATGTGGCTAAGAATACGACTTACGAGCCCCGCAACGCTACTCTTACGCTTTCTTCTAAAGGAGTGCAGGACGTTAAGGTAAGTGTCTCCCAGGATGCGGCCGTCAAGCCGGACGAGCCTCTGGAGCCGGTGGACAATCCCGCGTTCGGGCTGTTCGGGCTCGGATGGAACATGGGCAACCATTTCGACGCTTTCTACAACGGCACATGGGCCGGAGATAAATACAATTATCCGGACGAGACCTGCTGGGGAGCAAGTCCAGCTACCCAGGCTACATTTGACGGCGTGAAGAAGGCCGGATTCAAGTCAGTCAGGATACCGATTACCTGGCTCAACATGATCGGTCCTGGTCCGGAGTACAAGATAGACGAAACCTGGATGAACCGGATATACGAAGTCGTGGGCTTTGCAGAGAAGGCCGGTCTTGTGGCAATAATCAATACACATCATGACGAGAACAACAATGACGACCATTGGCTCGACATCAAGACTGCTTCCAGAAGCGCCGCTGACAATGAGATAATCAAGACTAAGATTGCGGCTGTATGGACCCAGATAGCCGAAAAATTCAAGGATAAGGGAGATTTCCTGGTGATGGAGTCTTTCAATGAGATTCAGGATGGCGGCTGGGGCAACAGCGCCGAGTTCAAGAAAGATCCTTCCAAGCAGTGCGATGTGCTGAATGATTGGAATCAGGTGTTCGTGGACGCCGTGCGTGCGACCGGAGGAAACAATGCCACAAGGTGGCTGGGCGTTCCTACATATGCGGCAGGAACTGCGTGGGTGGATTATTTCAGGCTCCCTTCGGATCCTGCCGGCAAGACCATGATGGCCGTGCATTGCTATGATCCGTATGAATATACTCTCGGGGATTCCCAGTATTCGGACTGGGGCCATACCGGAGCTTCAGGGAAGAAAGCTACATGGGGTGACGAAAAGTATATCAAGGACCTGTTTTATAAGCTCAATTCCCAGTTCGTGGCAAAGGGCATACCGGTATATCTTGGAGAGTTCGGATGTTCTATGAGGTCCAAGAGCGACACCAGGGCATGGGCCTTCTACAAATACTACATGGAGTATGTGGCCAAGGCTGCGGGCACCTACAAACTCCCGGGACTCCTCTGGGATAATGGCTCCAAGACGACCGGCAAGGAGTGCCATGGCTATATAGACCATGGGACTGGCGGCTACATGGGAGATTCAGAGGAAATTGTCAAGCTCCTCGTCAAGGGAATGCTAAGCGAGGATCCGTCATATACTCTCGAATCAGTATATAACAAAGCACCGAAATTCAATTAGTCATGAATCATATACTAAAGCCTATCTTCATTTTTTCATTGGCTGTCGCTGTGACCGGTTGCGGACGCAACAAGACTGCGGCCGGGACAGCCATATGCTCCGGACTGGCAGACAGGATGGCCGCATCCGTCGAGGCTGGAATGATATTGTATGGACATCAGGATGACCTCGTATATGGCCATACATGGCATGTTTCTCCGGATTCCGCGGCTACGGACGACCTGACCCGGTCTGATGTCCATGCCGTCGCAGGGGATTATCCGGCAGTCGTCGGCTTTGAACTCGGAGGCCTGGAACTGGGCTGGGAGACAAGCATCGACAAGGTGCCTTTCGAACTGATACGGCGTGCCTCCGTGGAGCATGTCCGAAGGGGCGGAATCGTGACTTATTCGTGGCATCCCCACAATCCGTATACCGGCAGCAATGCCTGGGATGTCTCTTCGGACAAGGCCGTGGCTTCCATTCTGGAAGGAGGGGAGCATGCGGACATGTTCCGCGGCTGGCTGGTCCGTCTTGGGGATTTCTTCGATTCTTTGCGAGACGAAGACGGGAATCTTGTCCCTGTGATATTCAGGCCATGGCATGAGAACATCGGAAGCTGGTTCTGGTGGGGCGGTAAGCTTTGCTCTGCGGAGGAGTACATAGCCTTGTTCCGCACCACGGCCTCATATCTCCGCCACGAAAGGGGATTGGACAACATACTGTTCTGCTATTCTCCGAATTCTCAGATTGATGCCGAACTCTACATGTCCCGCTATCCGGGAGATGATCTGGTGGACATGCTGGGACTGGACCATTATGAGTATGTGGAGGAAGGGGAGAGCCTGTACGATGCCGGACTGCACTATGCAGCTCTGCTGGCCGAAGGCCTAGACATGGTCCGGGACCTTGCCGCTGAGCATGGAAAGCTGATGGCCCTGTCCGAGACCGGAGTGGAGGGCATCCCTGATGAGAAATGGTGGACGTCGGTGCTGTATCCCGTGATCAGGGATTATCCGATAGTGTATGTGCTTACATGGCGCAATGCCTGGAATCAGGAGACTCATTACTATGCTCCTTTCCCTGGTCGTGAGGGAGACTTCAATGCTTTTGTGGCAGAGCCGGGAATAGGACTGCTGCAGGATTTTAATGGAAATACAACAGAATAAGAAAAGATATGGAAAACATGAGTTTTGAAGAGAGACTGGCGTGGCTTGAAGCCCGCCACAAGGAACTTGTTGCGAAGAAAAACTCGCCTGTTTACTGCAATGGCGTCTATGAAAGGTACGAAAACCCTGTCCTTACCGGGGACCATGCTCCGCTTTTCTGGAGATATGACCTGGACAAGGCTACGAATCCGTTCCTCGAGGAAAGATTCGGAATCCATGCTGCATTCAATGCCGGTGCGATCAAGTGGAACGGCAAATATATAGTGTGCGCCCGTGTCGAAGGAGCTGACCGCAAGTCCTTCTTCGCCATTGCGGAGAGTCCGAACGGAGTTGACAATTTCCGTTTCTGGGACCGCCCCATAACCATGCCTGACTATGGAGAGCCAGCTACCAATGTCTATGACATGCGTCTCACGGCCCATGAGGACGGCTGGATCTATGGCATCTTCTGCGTCGAGCGAAAAGACCCGGATGCCCCGGAGGGAGATCTCTCCTCTGCTGTGGCTGCGGCCGGCATAGCACGTACTAAGGACCTCGTTTACTGGGAGAGGCTCCCGGATCTGGTATCGGATTCCCAGCAGCGCAACGTTGTCCTTCATCCTGAATTCGTAGATGGGAAATATGCCCTCTATACGCGTCCTCAGGATGGTTTTATCGATGCCGGCAACGGAGGCGGTATCGGCTGGGCCCTCGTGGACAGTATGGAGAACGCCAAAGTCACTTCCGAAAAAATTATCAACTTCCGCAGATACCACACCATCAAGGAGACCAAGAACGGCGAGGGCCCTGCTCCTATCAAGACGGACAGGGGCTGGCTGCATCTTGCGCACGGAGTCAGGGGCTGCGCCTCAGGTCTCCGCTATGTGCTCTACATGTACATGACCTCGCTGGAGGATCCTTCCAAGGTGATTGCTGAGCCTGCCGGCTTCTTCATGGTTCCTGAAGGCGAAGAGTATGTGGGAGATGTCATGAACGTGCTTTTCTCCAACGGATGGATCTGCGACGAGGACGGGACGGTCTACATTTATTATGCGTCCTGCGATACCCGCCTGCATGTGGCTACGTCGACGGTCGACCGTCTGGTGGACTATTGCATGAACACCAAGCCGGACCTGCTGACGACAACTTCTTCGGTACGCCGCCTCAATGCTCTTATCGACAAGAATCTTTCCCTTTAATGTTATATTTGTAAAAACGCATAATTCTGATGGATATTATTTCTGCGCCGGAAAGGCCGACATTGAAGGAAAAGATAGGCTATGGCTTCGGAGACATGTCGTCTTCGATGTTCTGGAAGATTTTTTCCTATTACCTGCCTATATTCTACTCCGATGTCTTTGGCCTGAAACCTCAGCATGCTGCCTTCCTGCTGCTGATTACGAAACTTTATGATGCGATTTCCGACCCTGTGATGGGAATAATCGCCGACAGGACCCAGACCAAGTGGGGCAAATACCGTCCTTACTTGCTTTGGATCGCCGTTCCGTTCTCTCTGATCGGTGTGCTTTCTTTCTACACGCCGGAGTCCGGATACAGTTTCAAGCATGTCTATGCGTATGTGATGTATATCCTGATGATGACTGTCTATACGGCGATCAACGTTCCTTACGGCGCCATGCTGGGAGTCGTCACTCCGGACAGCCGTGAGAAGTCGGTGTTCTCGTCTTACAGGATGTTCTTTGCGTATATCGGCAGTTTCATCGCCATGGGTATATTCGGCGTGTTCGAGAAGCTTGTGTCCGGTACGGTCAGAGCGCTCCCGGATGGGACCGAGAAGGTGGTCCGTGGCGTAGGTGATGCCGCTCCCGGCCAGTGGACCCTGACTGTCGGAATCGTGTCCCTGTGCTGCCTGGTGCTCTTTATCCTGTGTTTCCTCATGACCAGGGAAAGAGTGGGCGCCGACGGTTCAGCAGCCTCTTCCGAGATGAAATCTTCCGGAACGCGTTCAGTATGGGCTGACCTCAAGGCTCTCGGAAAGAACCGCCCGTGGTGGCTGCTTCTCGGAGCCGGCATCGGCATGCTGCTTTTCAACTCTATCAGAGGCGGCGCAGCGGCATACTATTTCTCGAACATTCTCGGTACGGGTGTCTTCATGACTTGCGCGATCTACCTCTTTATCGGCGAGGTTGCCCAGATGGTCGGTGTGCTGTTTACGGTTCCGATTTCTGAGCGTATCGGAAAGAGGGCCACTTTCATATCTGTGCTTGCTACGGTCACTGTGCTGAGCGTTGCGGTGTTCTTCTTGCCGGAGACTCCTGCGGGATTCTGGGGGCTTGTCGTGCTGCAGGTGCTGATTTGCATCGCCGTGGGTATCCAGTCTCCGCTTCTGTGGTCTATGTTTGCTGACGTGGCGGATTATTCTGAGGAGAAGAACGGGTCGGCGTCGACCGGTCTGATTTTCTCGTCTTCTTCGATGGCCCAGAAGTTTGGCGGCGCACTTGGCGCATTCATGCTGATGCAGGTGCTGGCTATCTTTGCATATGACAAGGATGCTGCCGTCCAGGCGCCTCAGACTCTTGCTGCAATCCGTGGTCTGATGAGTTA
>JAFZTP010000118.1 GCA_017618815.1 Bacteroidales bacterium
CATTCTCGCCTCCGAGGATGTAGGACTTGCCAACCCGAACGCCATGCTGCTGGCAGACGCATGTTTCCGCATCGTTTCCAATATCGGAATGCCTGAGGCTAGGATTCCACTCTCTGAGACAACAATCTATCTGGCATCGTCTCCGAAGAGCAATTCTGCGTACATGGCCATAGGAAGCGCACTGGAGATGGCCTCGAAGACTCAGACCGCTTCAGTCCCCCTTTATCTCAGGAACGCTCCTACAAAGCTCATGGAGCAGCTTGGATATGCCGACGGCTACAAGTACGCCCACGACTACCCGGGCCATTTCACGGACCTGGAATTCATGCCGGAAGGGCTTGAGGGTACAGTCTTCTACAATCCCGGCGAGAACCGTCAGGAATCCACGCTCCGAGCCTACCTCGAAGCATGCTGGCCGAAATATTACGGCACTCTCAGCAAGAAATAAACCTATCAGAAAGGATATCCGACACCGAAATGGATGGCATGCATGCCGTCCTTGATCCATCTTTTCGGCCCGCACCAGCGGTGGCCTTCAGGTCTTGAAGGATCTCTCGTCACGAAGCCCATATCAACTCGGAGCAGGATGAAATTCAGGTCCACCCGGACGCCGAGGCCCCAGTCGGCGGCAATCGCCTTGTGGAAGTCCTTGATCCTGAACAGGGCCAGTTTATTTTCGGTATAATTGCTTATCGACCAGATGTTTCCGGCATCGATGAACAGCGCGCCGGCCAGCTTCCACACCACTGGGAACCGATATTCGATATTGGCTTCCAGTTTCATGTCTCCGGTCTGGCTAGGGATCACGAACATGCTGTTGACATCAGCGGTGGCAAGACCCGGACCAACGTTCCTGGCCTGCCAGCCCCTGAGGCTGTTTGCGCCGCCGCTGTAGAAATGCTGCTCGAACGGGAGGGCCGAAGAGTTGCCATAGGCATATCCTGCTCCTGCAAGCAGTCTGGTGGCGATTCCGAAACTGTCGTTCTTTCCGAACTTCCATGTCCGCCCCAATGTCAGTTCTCCGCGGACATACTGGGCATAAGGATTTCCGAGCACAAGTCCCCTGCCTTCACTGTCGGTATTCAGCCATGGCTTGAACGCGCTCAGCAGGTTGCCGGAAGTGCTGAACTGGAGCCTTGTATAGAAGTATGAATGCTGCGGATTGACGGAGGCGTCCGTCGTGTAGTACAGCGTACCGCCGAGACCCAGGTTAGAGTGCTCCTCGTATGAATAATACATGAACGGATTGGTCATCAGCTTGCTGCGGAACTCCTCTGTCATGTCGGAGATCTGCACTATGCTGAGCTGTACCGGATAGAGCTGGTAGTAGAGTTTTCCCCTTGAGCCGATGTATCCGAAAGAAGTCGAAAGAATGCTCCTGCGGTACTCAGGACGGTCCTGATAGTTGAATGAGGCGTTGATCTCAGTCTTAGGGATTATGCCCTTGAAGAGCCTGTCCGGAAGCAGCAGGAACTTCGGGAATATGATTCCGGCGGACACGCCGAATTCGGTGGAACGTATGTCGCTGCCAGGCTTGAACTGGAAGTTTCCCATGAATCCGAGATTGAGCTGCTCTCCTCCGTGGAAAAGGTTCCTGTTGAAGAAAGAGAGCTCCGGAGATATTCCGAGAAGGCCGATGGCGTTGGAAGAACCCTCGAGGTTGAGTTTTATTCCCCTCATCTTTGCCGGAGATATGCTGATGTTGCAGTCGACGGTGTTGTCCTCGTTTCCGGAAAGCTCGACATTCACGGTGCTGAGTACGTTCAGGGACGAAAGCCTGGTATATGTGCTGTTGACGATATCCTCGTTGTACGGCTCTCCTGGCACGATCTTGTTAAGGTTGCGGAGCACTTTCTCCCTGATCTTGAAAGATTCCGGGTGGAAGATGTTCACCTCTCCGAAATGATACTTGACAAGCGGCTTTGCCGAAGAAGGAGCCTCGTTTCTGGTGTATTCGTTGATACGCATCGTCAGGTCGGCCTTCCCGGCTTTTCCGATCGTGTCGGCCTCGAAGAAGTAGTAGTTCTTGTTGAACCCGTAATAACCTATCTTCCTGAAGAATGCTGCCGACCGAGCGCTCTCCTTCTCGAGGGCGGCTTCGGACAGGTAGTCCCCCTTGCGGACAGTGATGTTCAGGCTGTCCTTCCCGAAGTCCTCGGCAAACTCTCCCCTGCTCGGTAGCTCGTATTTTATCTTATTGATTACAATCCGTTTGCCTGGGATTATTTTATACGTGACTTTAACTATCCTTCCGTTGATGTCGATCTCCGGGATGACTTTGGAATCATAGTATCCGAGGTATTCCAGATGCCTCTCCATGTTCTCCACGGAGAGACCGACCAGGTCTTCATTGTACACGACGGGGGCGGATCCGATCTTGCGCATCGTCTTGCTCCACAATCCCCTGCCGCTCTTGGTCGAAAGGTTGTATACATAGACCATCGGGTTCCATCCTGCCTTCTGCCTGATATAGGACTCGACCTTGGTGTCCCCGACCGAAAGGTCGCCCTCCGTCTTTACCTTGGTGGACGCGAGCCTGTACTCCCCGTCGGCGAGCACCTTTGTGCTGCTACACGAAGAAACAGCCAGCGGGGCCACCGCAAGAATCAAAAGGCAATATTTCAATTTAGTCATGTACATCCTTACAAAAGTACCCATTTCACAAGATTTTTCAAACTTTTTGGCCATATTTGCGTTATAGTTCAACAACCTGCAAGAGATGGCCTCGATATCAAATAACGAAATCAAGTCGATAAAAGCCCTCGCGAACAAGAAATTCCGCGACGAGAAAGGGCTGTTTGTGGTAGAAGGAGAGAAAATGGTCGCAGAAGCGCTCAAGTCTCCTTTCGAAGTCGTTTCTGTGTATCGTGCCGACGAGATCGGAGAGGCTGCGATGGCCAGGATATCCATGCTCTCATCCCCTTCTCCGGTGCTGGCCGTAGTAAGGAAACCTGCCATGGAAGCCCCTGCAAAGCTGGAAAACGGACTGTATCTTGCACTGGACGGAATCCGCGACCCGGGCAACATGGGCACTATAATCCGCATTGCCGACTGGTTCGGAATCAAGGGCATCTTCGCCACTTCCGATTCCGTGGACATATTCAACCCCAAGGTCGTCCAGTCCACCATGGGCGCGATCTTCAGGATGGACTTCAGATACGCTGACCTGTGCGCTCTGGCAGACTACGTAAAGGCCGGCGGCGGCCGCGTCTACGGCACATTCCTGGACGGCCGGAACATCTATGGACATGAACTCGAGACCGGGGAGGACTCCCCTGTCGTGATCGTTGTCGGCAACGAATCCAACGGAATATCAAAAGAAATGGCGGCCAGGGTTACCGACCGCCTGTATATCCCTCCTTATCCGGCAGATGATCCGGGTTCGGAGTCCCTGAACGCCGCGGTGGCGACAGCCATAACGGTCGCCGAGTTCCGCAGACGCATCAAATAGCTATTTCAGAATCATCTTCATCATCCACATGAACTTGTACGGCATGTACCTGAACGGCATGTCGAACTTGCGCGGGCTGCATACTACGGCACGGCGGTGCGAGAATGCATAGAAGCTCTCGATTCCATGATACCTGCCCATGCCTGAGTTACCGACGCCTCCGAACGGGATGCTGTCGTTGGCGATGTGCATGATCGTGTCATTGATGCATGCTCCTCCGGACGTCGTGTGCCTGATCATGTCCCAGCCGTCCTTCTTATTTCCGAAATAGTAGAATGCCAGCGGCTTCTCCCTGCCGCGGACGAAGTCGATGACCTCTTTCCTGTCGGTGAATTCCATCATCGGGAAAACAGGACCGAAGATCTCCTCCTGCATTACAGGGGCGTCAGGGCTCACTCCGTCAAGCAGAGTCGGCTCTATATACCTGTCCTCCTTGTCAAAGCGTCCTCCAGCGACGACCTTGCCGTCCTTGAGGTAGCCGGTGACCCTGTCGAAGGCCCTGTCGCTGACCATCCTCACGTAATGGCCGCTCTTCTGCGGGTCCTCCCCGTGAAGCGCGCGGACAGCTTTCCCGAATTCCTCGATAAAGGCCTTTTTTACGTCCTTATGGACGAAAAGATAGTCCGGGGCTATACATGTCTGTCCGCTGTTCAAAGTCTTGCCCCAGGCGATTCTTTTGGCCGCAGTGGCCAGGTCGGCATCCTTGTCCACTATGCACGGGCTCTTTCCTCCCAGCTCCAGTACTACAGGCGTCAGGTATTTTGCCTGGGACTCCATGGCGATCTTGCCGAGGTCCGGGCTTCCCGTAAGGAACACCAGGTCATACCTGTGCTCGAACAGATAGCCGTTCACGTCGCGATGGCCCTGGACGACAGCGATATACTCCTCGTCGAAGGTGTCCTTGATCATTTTCTCGATGGTCAGGGATACGTTCTCCACGTAAGGCGATGGTTTAAGTATCGCGGTGCAACCTGCTGAAATACAGCCGACGAGAGGATTGATTAGAAGCTGGAAAGGATAGTTCCATGGAGATACTATCAAGGTATTTCCGAGAGGCTCGGAGACTATATGGCTCGACGACGGGAAAAGAGTCAGCGGGCTTGGTTTCAGCTTTTTCCTGGCCCATTTGTTCAGATGCTTAAGGTGGTTGTGGATCTCTCCTGTCACAAGGCTTACCTCGGTGAGATAGGCCTCCTGCTCGGATTTGTGGAGATCCTTCCAGAGAGCCGCGTAGATTTCCGGCTCCCATTTCTTGATTGCAGCCCGGAGCTTCTTGAGCTGGGCTTTCCTGAAGCCCAGGTCCAGGGTCGCGTCAGTCTTGAAAAACGCTCTCTGGCGTTCTACAAGCTCGTCGATCTTTTCTTTTGGAGTGCCTGTCATTTCTTTCTTCCAGTATAATGGTCCATAACTGTGTAAAGGCCGAAAAGATGGCCGAAGAACGGGTCAAACAGCCTGAAAGGGAAGATTCCCTGCATCAGCCTTATGAAGTGGAATCCGAAAGGAATTCCGATGAAGATACGGTTCTTTTCGATGGCCCTGATCGTCTTTGCGGCCACTTTCTCCGGTTTCTGGATCTTGAACACCTTCGAACGGATGCCCTCGAACATTCCGGTATTGATGAAATAAGGGGCCACGGTAGTCACATGGACAGGAATTCCGGCCTCTTCGAGCTCGATGCGCATGGATTCGGACCAGCCTATCGCAGCCCACTTGCTGGCCGCATATATGGACATTTTCGGCATTGCCAGCATACCTCCGGCCGATGTGATGTTGCAGATATGGCCCTTCCCTGCCGAGATCATGTCTCCGATGACCCTGCGGGTCAGGAACATGGCTCCGTTGGTGTTGATGCCGATGGTCCTGCGGATATCGTCGTCACTCTGCTCGTAGAATGGCTTGTTGTTGGTGATGATTCCGGCGCAGTTGATAAGTATGTCGATCTTGCCGCAGGCAGCCTTGGTGGCCTCGAGGGCAGCGTCGAGAGACTCCGGGTCGGATATGTCAGCCTTGAAACCGGATACGTTTCCGAGAGTCGAGAACTCTTTGCATACAGCCTCTACAGCCGCTTCGTTGATATCCCAGATGACGAGCCTTGATGCTCCTTTCTCGAGGGCGATGCGGCCCATTATCTTGCCTATTCCGGAGGCTGCTCCGGTGATCAATACAGTGTTTCCTTTGATTTTCATTTGATTGGGTTTTAGTTCGTCTGCTTTTTTTGCTTTAAACGAGAACAAATATAACAAATTCCGCAGAAGTTTTCTTTTCGCAGGCCCTTAAATCGGATATAGAACAAAAAATGAATGTATATGGAGATTTTTTACTACTTTTGACGAATAAGACGTTAAAATACTATGAAAAATATATTGCTGAAGAATATAATTCTGGGTGGCTTGCCTAAGGATATCCGCGTTTCTGACGGACGTATAGGCAGCATCCGTCCGGCCGGGGAGCTCTTCCCCGAAACTGGCGAGGAAGTGCTCGACTGCACCGGAAAAGTAGCCATGCCGGGACTCATAAACATGCATACGCACGCCGGAATGTCGCTGATGCGAGGCATGCAGGAGGACGTGGTCTTCCATGACTGGATCAACAATATCTGGAAAATCGAGGCAAAGATAGACGCCGAATATGTCTATTGGGCTACCAAGGTGTCCGTGCTGGAGATGATCAGGACCGGGACCACCACCTACAACGACCATTACTGGTTCGCCTCCCATGCCCACAAGGCTGCCGCGGAGCTTGGCTTGAGGCCTGTCGTCTCATACGTGGTCATGGACCATGACAGCGAGGACATGGCTCTCCGCCAGAAAGAAGAATGCCAGAGACTATACGAGGAATCCCTCGGCTGGAAGGACGGCTCGAAGTTCGAAATGGGCTTCCATGCCATCTATTCAGTGAGCGAGCCTATGATCCTCTGGGCCGCAGAATTCGCTCGTGAGCATGGCCTGACCCTGCATTTCCACCTCTCAGAGACTGAGCAGGAGATCATTGACTGCAAGGCCGCTCACGGCGGACTATCCCCTGTCGAATACCTGGACCGCCTCGGGGTTCTCGGCGACTACTGCATCGCCGCGCACACCCTCTGGCTATCCGACAACGATATCCGTATCCTCGGAGAAAGAAAGGTCAACTGCGTGCACAACATCAACTCCAACCTCAAGCTTGCCAGCGGCTACAAGTTCATGTACAATGAGCTCCGTGACGCCGGGGCAAACGTCTGCATGGGTACCGACGGCTGCGCATCCTCCAACAATCTCGACATACTCGAGGCCATGAAGACCTCTGCCATGGTGCAGAAGGGATGGAGGAAGGACCCTAAGGCATGGCCTCTCAACGAGCTTATCGAGACAGCTACTGTCAACGGAGCGAAGGCCCTCAGGCTTGATACCGGAGTCATCGAGGAAGGAAAGCTCGCCGACATCCTGGTGATCGACCCGGGCAATTCGTTCTTCCTGTCCCCTGGCACGTTCCTTGCCAACTTTGTATATTCAGCCCACAGCGACTGCATTGATTCAGTAATAGCCGGAGGCCGCCTCGTGATGAAGAACAAGGTGATCGAAGGAGAAAAGGAAATACTTGAGAACGCACGCAAAGTGCTTTCTGAACTTATATAATTATAACAGTTGAATTATGGACCAGAGACTTGAAAAGATCTACCAGGCAGGCAATTATGTCAAGGGCATATTGGCCTCCTCGGGAAAACAGCCTGAAGTCGGCGTCATCCTCGGAAGCGGCCTTGGACTTCTGGCAGACCAGATAAAGAATCCAGTTACAATCCCTTACCGCGAGATCCCGGGCTTCCCGGTATCCACAGCTCTCGGACACAAGGGCAATTTCATAATCGGCGAACTTGGCGGCAAGACCGTGATCGCCATGCAGGGCCGAATCCACTACTATGAGGGTTATCCGATGGAGATGGTCACCCTCCCTGTGCGCGTGATGAAATACATCGGAATCAAATACCTGTTCGTGTCAAACGCAGCCGGCGGAGTGAACTTCGACTTCCATGTCGGAGACCTCATGATCATCAGGGACCACATCAACCAGCTCCCTAACCCGCTGATCGGCCCTAATCTCGATGAATTCGGCCCGCGTTTCCCTGACATGACCCGCCCGTACGACCTCGGTCTCATCAAGATGGCCAAGGAGATCGCCAAGGAATGCGGAATCGACCTCAAGGAAGGAGTATATTTCGGCGGAACAGGCCCGACTTACGAGACACCGTCGGAGTATAAGTATATCCGTATCATCGGAGGCGACGCAACCGGTATGTCCACCATTCCGGAGGTAATAGTCGCAAGGCACGCCGACATCCCGGTATTCGGAATGTCAGTGATTACCAACGAGGCCCACGATGATTATTCTGAGGATTATGTGAATGACGGAGACGACGTCATCCAGGCAGCAAACGCCGCTGCCACCAAGATGTGCACGATATTCTCCAAGCTGATAGAAAGGCTCTAAACCTCAGTTTCGGTTTCTTCTCGTCCCGGATTGTCGGAGTCAGAATCTTCGAAGTCCGGGATTGTTATGTTGTACTGTTTCATGCGCTGCTGCCAGCGTTCCCTGGCATACTGCTGCATGTCCGTGACGGTGTCGCTCTCGTCGATGATCTCCATACCCATGATAGTCTCGATGATGTCCTCGAGGGTGATCAGGCCCTGGAATGAGCCGTATTCGTCAATTATGACTCCGATCTGGTCCCTTGTCTTCAGCAGCGACTCCCAGATATCGCTGACGGAAGTCTCCTCGTTGAATGAGCGTATTTCTCGCTTGATGTCCTTCAGGGTCACGTCAAACTTGTCCTCGGCAAGCTTTTCGAGCACGTCATACCTGTGGACATAGCCCGTTATGAATTCCGGGGAATCGCTGTAAACCGGTATCCTGGAGTAGTGGGACAGGGCTTCCTCCTTGTAGAACTTCCTCAGAGTCATCTTTTCCGGAGCGATCGCGGCCACGACCCTCGGAGTCATCACGTCATAAGCCTTGATGTC
>JAFZTP010000119.1 GCA_017618815.1 Bacteroidales bacterium
GGACAAGCCCCCGCGGACCTGTCCGACAGACATGCTGGAGGATGAATCACATTATTGAAGTGAACTGCGTGTCAATGCGGCCTGCGGGCTGCGCTGGCGAAGGAATTGAGGAAAAGCGGAGAGCGCAGGAGCGCTCGTCGCTGCCGTGAAGAACGGCGTGTGTCTGAAGGACGTTACGACGGCATCAAGCATAGCGAAGATGGCGGCGTAAAAGGACTGAGTTAGCCGTTTAGGCAGCGACAGCGACTAAGCAGCTTTTCCGAAACCTGACTGAGCCGCGCAGTCCGTAGGACGCGTTGGGATGGGGGTGTGGAGGACTACTTCTTGTCGAAGGCCTTGACGATTTTGCCGACCAGAGGATGGCGGACTATGTCGTCGTTTGTGAAGAAGACGGAAGTGATGCCTTTTATGTCCTTGAGAAGATGGATGCCCTTGAGGAGGCCGGAGTCTTCCTTGTTGGGTAGGTCGACCTGGCTGGCGTCACCCGTCACGATGAACTTGGCATTAGGTCCCATACGGGTAAGGAACATCTTGAGCTGCCCGACATTGGTATTCTGGGCCTCGTCCAAGATAACACATGCACGGTCGAGAGTGCGGCCTCTCATGTAGGCGAGAGGTGCAATCTGGATGGTTCCGTCGCCCATGAACTCCTGAAGCTTCTTAGAAGGAATCATGTCCCCGAGAGCATCGTACAGAGGCTGGAGATACGGATCCAACTTGTCTTTCAGGTCTCCTGGGAGGAAACCGAGCCTCTCGCCAGCCTCCACGGCCGGCCTGGTGAGAATGATCCTCTTGATCTCACGATTCTTCAGCGCGCGCACAGCCAGGGCTATCGCAATGTAAGTCTTGCCGGTACCTGCAGGTCCCACGGCAAAGATAAGGTCGCTGTCAAAGTAAGCCTTGACCATATCCTGCTGAGTCTTGTTCCTGGCCCTGATAGGCTTGCCGTCGGTACCATGGACAATGATGGCATCCCCGCTGAGACGGAATTTCTCGGGCGAATTCTCCCCGTCGAAAATGTCCTCCACGTCGTAAATCGTAAGATTCATCTTCCTGTGCCGCCTCTCAATAAGTTCCCCGAACCTTATATTGAATTCCTCAATCTGGGAACTCTTTCCGTCGAGAATCAGCTCGTTGCCGCGGGCTATGACCTTAAGCCCTGGAAAATAACTGCAGAATTCTTCGAGAATCTTGTTCCCCGGGCCGAAAAGCTCAAGGGGATCGATGGCATCAAGAACGATTTTTTTCTTCATAGATTATTGTAAGTATCATTAATTCCTGTTGATCTGAGCACCCTGGAGAGGGTTGCTACCATATTGTCATAGTCGGAAGGATCCTTCCAGAGATTTCTTTTTCCGATATAGTCACGCACGGCAATCGTCGCGTATGAAGAAGTCAGTGTTCCCGGGAGCGTACACCACAGAAACTCCAGCTCCGGCTCGAGCATGATGGCACGGTTTTTTCCTTTACGGGCAATGCGTACTGTGACCGCCAGCTCCAGCCTCGTATTTGTCGCGCTCATGTTGGAAACTGCGTTCCCCATGGAATAGACCACAGGGACATTCCCTATGTGGGTCGTGTCCTGGACCACATGCGGATGAGCCCCGATTATTGCGTCGGCACCGTTGGCCGCCAGCCAAGTGGCCAGCTTTTCCTGAGCCGGGCAATGATTGAGCTGATACTCGACGCCCCAGTGGGGGAGGGCGATAATGAACTCGGCACCTGCATCCTTGGCTCGGCGGAAGGCCTTCCGGATATCGGAGGTGTCAGCATAGTTGACCTTCGGCCAGATGCTCTCATTCGGGACGTTCGTGCCATAGGTGAAGTTGATCAGGGCAATTCTGGTACCTTTGACAGCAACCATGAGAGGGTATCCGGACTCGTCGGCCTCAGCGGACTCCGAGACTCCGGTCATCATGACCTTCTCCATGTTCCTGTAGATTCTGATGGTCCTTTCGAGTCCTTCGCGTCCTTTGTCAAGAATGTGGTTGTTGGCAGTCAGGAAAACGTCAGTCCCGAGATCGGCGACATAGTCGGCATAGGCATCAGGGGCAGAGAATGCAGGATACCCGGAATATGGCATCCCCGCGAGGGTGAATTCCATGTTCGCGACAGCCAGATCAGCCTTGGAAACCCTCTCTCTGAGCGGCTCCAGAAAGGTCCGGAAGTCGTACTCCAGCTGTCTGGCGTGCATCATGACATCGCCTATGAAAAACAGGCTTACGGTATCGGTCTTTTCGTAGATCGGAGAGATTTGGTCAAGCCTTTTCATCCAGATATTTTCCAGCTTCTGTCCGCTTGCGGGCGGGCAGAAAACAGAAAATACCGTCAGAAATACAACGACGGAAACTGAAAGTTTCCATTTTATATACATTGATGGATAATTTTGGCTATCTTCTTACAAATGTAACGGTTTTTTGACTAATTTTGCATTTATTAGGTAAATATGCGTGATATGAAACGTGCATTTTATATGATCATGGTCCTGTCGGTCTTTCTGCTGACAGGGTGCGACGGTCTGCGCAAGCTTGCAGGCAGGCCGACATCGGACGAACTTGAGTCGCTGCGCCTTGAAGTGATGGAGGCCCGCGAATCTGAACAGGCTCGTCTGGCCATACAGCAGGCCAGGATCGACTCCCTGAAGAGGGTAGAAAAGGCCCTGGCGGATTCTCTTGCCCTTCTGGACTCATTGAAGCAGATGAACGGCACCATTCTGAACCCTTCTGCAATGGGAGGACTTTTCACTACAAAACTGGATTACAGATACTATATCATAGTAGGCGCTTTCTCATACAGGAACAACGCCGAGAAATTGCTGGGCAGGGTAAACGAGGCCGGTTACTCCGGCACTCTCATCAGTTTCAGAAATGGATACAACGCCATCGGCGTAGCTCCGGGAAACGACCTTAATTCAGCCCTCGCTTCTCTTGTCGCAGTCAAGAAAGAGCCGTTCTGTCCTCCTGATGCATGGATTCTTGTCAACGATTAGCTTATGGGAAGGATATTTGTGTCAGCCGTAGCGCTGTTGTTGTCGATAACCTCTTTTGCACAGTATAAGAGCGGGGCGGTGCTCCTGGAAGAAAAAAACATGGGGACTTCGATGAGCGACCATGTAAGTTACCTGTCATCGCTTGACGGCAGGAAAGCCGGCAGCACCGGTGAGACTGCCGCAGCCGAATATGTTTTCGACAAGCTCCAGGAATATGGCGTTGAAATGCTCTGCCAGAGAAGCGGAGACGTCTTCGGCCTTCGCCAGGAGAACGGAGATACCCTTACGTCCAGAAATGTGATCGGCTGTGTACAGGGATATGACAGCAGTCTCAATGGACATTATATCGTCGTCGGAGCCCGCATGGACAATCTTGGCGAAGATACATATACCAGGAACGGGGAGACAGTCTCCCGCGTTTATTCCGGAGCCAACGGCAACGCCTCCGGACTGGCAATGATGCTGGAACTTGCCCGCATGGTCAATACCAACTCCTTGCTTTTCAGACGTTCAGTCCTATTCGTTGCATTCGGCGCATCTCAGGAATCATTTGCCGGATCATGGTATTTCCTTAACCGTTCATTCTCGGACATAGGGAGCATCGATGCCATGATAAACCTGGACATGCTCGGTTCCGGAGCCGATGCCTTCAAGGCTTTCACTTCTTCGAACGCTGACCTTAACGGCGAGCTCGCGTCCATGACGTCGCAGCTGCTGCCA
The DNA here is from genome assembly GCA_017618815.1 of Bacteroidales bacterium. Taxonomy (GTDB): domain Bacteria; phylum Bacteroidota; class Bacteroidia; order Bacteroidales; family UBA932; genus Cryptobacteroides. Next base: position 3,710 of record JAFZTP010000119.1, read on the forward strand.
GTACTTCCGGAGGTGACGACAGTGGAGCCATATCCTTCCGACCACAGGTCATTCTATTCTAAGGAAATCCCTTCCGTGTTTTTCTCGACCGGAATATATCCTGAGCACAATACAGAGAGAGATCTGCCGGAAATCCTGGATTATCAGGGAATGGAGGCAGAGTTGGAATACATATACGCATTCACCCACACCCTTGCGAATGACCAGGTCGCCCCTTCGTTCCGTCCGGGAAAGGAAGTGAAGTCGGATGACAATGTATATGCATATTTCGACTGCGACCAGCCTCCTACGTTCATGGGGCATGCAGACCCTAAGTTTTTCATCCAGAAATGGGTCTACAGTTATCTGAAATATCCTGAGCAGGCTGTTAAGCAGGGCATCCAGGGCCGTGTGATCGTGGATTTCGTGATAGACAAGAACGGAAAGGTGACCGACGTGGAAGTGACCAAGGGTGCTCACCTCCTTCTCGACGAAGAAGCTGAGAAGGTTGTAAAGGCCTCTCCTGACTGGAAGCCGGGCAAGGTCAAGGGCAGGATTGTCAAGTCTCGCATTTCCATCCCTGTGGAGTTCAGACTGGAGAAGAACGGTAAGATGAGTATCGGATTTAAGAAGAAATAAAAGAAATAACATAATGGATTACGATTTCAGAGGTATAGAAAAGAAGTGGCAGCAGTATTGGGCTGACAAACACACATTCAAGGCAGAGGAGAATTCCTCAAAACCGAAATATTACGTGCTCGACATGTTCCCTTATCCATCGGGAGCAGGTCTTCACGTCGGCCATCCCCTTGGATATATAGCAAGCGACATTTTCTCGCGTTACAAGAGACTCAAGGGTTTCAATGTCCTCCATCCTATGGGTTATGACGCCTTCGGTCTTCCTGCAGAGCAGTATGCAATCCAGACCGGCCAGCATCCGGAGGTGACTACTGACAAGAATATCGCACGCTACCGTCAGCAGATGGACAGGATCGGCTTCTCATACGACTGGGACCGTGAATTCAGGACATGCGATCCGGAGTATTACAAATGGACCCAGTGGGCATTCCTCAAGATGTTCGGCAGCTACTACTGCAACTCCTGCGGTAAGGCCCGCCCTATAGAGGAGCTCATCGCAGCCTTCGAGAAGAACGGCACCGCCGGTCTCGACGTAGCATGCGGAGAGAAGCTCGAGTTTACCGCAGAGCAGTGGAACTCTTACTCCGAGCTCGAGAAGAGCAAGGTCCTCATGAACTACAGGATTGCATATCAGGGAGAGACGTCGGTCAACTGGTGTCCTAAGCTTGGTACCGTGCTTGCCAACGACGAGGTCAAGGACGGCCTCTCAGAGCGCGGCGGCTACCCTGTGGAGCAGAAGAAGATGACCCAGTGGCAGCTCCGTGTTTCCGCATATGCGGAGAGACTGCTCGACGGCCTCGAGAAGCTTGACTGGACCGACTCCCTCAAGGAGATGCAGCGCAACTGGATCGGCCGTTCATATGGTACCGAAGTCGTATTCAAGGTGGATACCGACGGCAAGGAAACTGACGTCACCATCTTCACTACCCGCGTGGATACCATTTTCGGAGTTACCTTCATGGTTCTCGCTCCTGAAAGCGACCTTACTCCGGCCCTTACCACCGCAGACCGCAAGGCGGAGGTAGAGGAATATCTCACCTATGTCAAGAAGAAAACCGAAAGGGAGAGAATAGCCGAGACGAAGACTGTTACCGGCGTGTTCTCAGGATCATACGGAATCAACCCACTTACCGGAGAGAAAGTTCCGGTATGGATTTCAGAATATGTGCTTGCCGGCTACGGAACCGGCGCGATTATGGCCGTTCCTGCACATGACAGCAGGGACTATGCATTCGCCAAGAAGTTCAACCTTCCTATCATCCCTATCATCGAGGGCTGCGACGTGAGCGAAGAGAGTTTCGATGCCAAGGAAGGAAAGATGTGCAACTCAGGTTTCCTCGACGGAATGGATGTCAAGGAGGCCATTCCTGCAGCCATGGACTATGTGGAGGCAAAGGGCCTCGGCCACAGGAAGGTGAACTACCGTCTTCGTGATGCCATCTTCTCCCGTCAGAGATATTGGGGAGAGCCTTTCCCTATCTACTATAAGAACGGAATCCCGACTCCTCTTCCTGAGGACAAGCTTCCGCTCACTCTCCCGGAGATCAGCGAATTCAAGCCGACCGAGACCGGCGAACCGCCTCTCGCAAGGGCCGAGAACTGGACATACGAGGGCTGGCCTCTCGAGACCAGCACCATGCCTGGCTTCGCCGGATCCAGCGCATACTATCTCAGATACATGGATCCTCATAACGGCAGCGAACTTGTCAGCCGCAAGGCCGATGAATACTGGCGCAACGTTGATCTCTACATAGGCGGTACCGAGCATGCTACAGGCCACCTCATCTACTCCCGCTTCTGGAACAAGTTCCTCTTCGACCTCGGATATGTATGCGAGGACGAGCCGTTCAGGAAGCTTATCAACCAGGGCATGATCCAGGGACGCTCCAACTTCGTTTACCGTATCGTCGGTACCAACAAGTTCGTCTCAGCCGGTCTCCGCGACCAGTATGAGACCCAGGGCATCCACGTCGATATCAATATCGTCCGCAACGACCGCCTTGACCTCGAGGCTTTCAAGGCCTGGAGACCTGAGTTCAAGGATGCCGAGTTCGTTCTCGAGAACGGCGAATATATCTGCGGCTGGGCTGTCGAGAAGATGAGCAAGTCCATGTTCAACGTCGTCAATCCGGACGATATCTGCGACTATTACGGAGCCGACACGCTCCGTCTGTACGAGATGTTCCTCGGCCCTCTGGAGCAGAGCAAGCCGTGGGATACAAAGGGTATCGACGGTGTCAACCGCTTCCTGCGCAAGTTCTGGAGACTCTTCTACAACGGTGACCAGTTCATCGTCAGCGACGAGAAGGCTTCGGCAGAGGACCTCAAGACCCTCCACAAGCTTATCGGCAAAGAGCAGGCTGACATCGAGTCATTCTCATACAATACGACCATAAGCGCGTTCATGATAGCTGTGAACGACCTTACTGACAGGAAGGTTTCCAAGCGCGAAATCCTCGAGCCTATGGTCATAATGCTCTCACCGTTCGCTCCGCATATCGCAGAGGAACTCTGGCATGCCCTTGGCCATGAGGACAGCGTTGCCTATGCATCGTTCCCTGAGTATGTCGAGGCTTATACTGTCGAGAGCAATGTCACATATGCCGTTTCATTCAACGGTAAGACGAGGTTTACGGTTGATCTTCCTAAGGATATGGACAAAGCCGGAGTCGAGGCCCACGTGAGGGGACTCGAGCAGACGGCCAAGTATGTGGGCGAACAGAGTATTGTCAAGGTGATTGTCGTACCTGGAAAGATTGTCAACATAGTTGTCAAGTAAAAATGAATTTGAAGAAAGTTCTTAATGTTCTTTGGGATTACGCCCTCGTTACTCTGGGATGCGTGATCTTCTGCATGGCATGGACATCGTTCATGATTCCGAACAATATTGCCAGCGGCGGCATCGCGGGTCTCTCCACGATCATCCAGTTCGCGACGATGGGAGCGATTCCGGTTTCGGTCTCATATATCGTGCTGAACGTTTTCCTGCTCGCGCTGGGATTCCTGGTGCTTGGAAAGGGATTCGGGTTCAAGACCATATATGCGATAGCGCTTTCGTCACTCCTGTTCAGGATTATGCCTGGAATAGACATTCTCCTCGCCCTGCCGGGACATCCCCTTTTCATCGGTGAAAAGGTCCTCGTTCCGGTGATTGCGGGTCTCGTGGAGGCTGTCGGCATCTTCATAATCTTCAACCGTGGCGGAAGTACTGGCGGAACTGATGTGATAGCCCTTATACTGAACAAGTTCTATCCTGTGTCTCCGGGCAAGGTGTACATGGTGCTTGACCTTTTCATCATCGCTTCGGTGCTGCTCGTCCCGGGAAAGACTTTCCAGGACATGATATATGGCTACCTTGCGATGATAACTTTCTCGATGATGCTGGATTTCTTCCTTCTGGGAAGCAAGTCGACGATGCAGGTCATGGTATTCTCGAAGCATTATGACAAGATTGCCGATTATATCATAAATGACCTCAAGAGGGGAGTTACCGCCCTGAACAGCGTGGGCTGGTATACGAAGAACGATACCAAGGTGCTTCTCATCCTCGTCCGCAAGCCTCAGATCCAGGAACTTACGAAGGCTATAAAGAAGATTGACAGCAAGGCATTCGTTAGCGTATCGGCGGTAAGCAGCGTGTATGGTCAGGGATTCGACGAGATCAAGACCGGTATCGAACGAAAGAAAAAGACAGAAGAAACTTCAAACATTTAGGCTATGCCATCGGATAAAAGCATACTTGTATCTTTCAAAGAGTACTTCCTCATAACGGTAGGTATCCTTTGCTATGTTTCGGGTTGGTCCCTGTTTCTCATCCCGAACAACCTTGTGGGCGGAGGTGTCTCAGGTATAAGCTCTATCATACAGTACGCGACCGGATTCAAGATGGGTTACACTTATTTCATCGTCAATGCCGGCCTGCTGCTGATAGCTTTTTTCATACTCGGAGCCGGATTCGGTGGCAAGACTATATATGCGATAATCCTGGCTTCCTTTGGGCTCAGCGTGCTGCCTGACATCATTCCTTTCCAGATCGTGGATACCCTTGCCTTGCAGAACGGAAAGCTGATGTCCGTGATAATGGGCGGCATCATGGCGGGAGTCGGAATCGGAATGTCCATGACACAGGGCGGAAGTACCGGCGGTACGGACATAATCGCCCTGATAGTAAACAAATACAGGAATTTCTCTCCGGGCCGTCTGATTCTCTGGATGGATGTGTTCATCATACTTTCGTCCATCGTCGTCCCTTCATATACTGCGGACGGTTCCCTGGTAAGCTGGCCGGACAAGGTCACTACCGTCGTGTATGGTCTCATCCTTGTAACTGTCAACGGCTATGTGGTGGACCTCTACATTTCGGGTTCCCGTCAGTCTGTACAGTTGTTCATACTTTCCCAGAAATATGACAAGATTGCTGACTGTATCACCGGAGAACTCCACAGGGGAGTCACTGTCCTTCCTGCTACCGGATGGTATACGCAGAAGGCCAGCCATGTGCTGATGGTGATAACGAGAAAGGCCGACCTTAACGTGATCTTGCGCCACATCAAGCTTATAGATCCCGATGCATTCCTCTCGGTTGGTTCTGCAACCGGAGTCTATGGAAAGGGTTTCGACACTATCAAGACAGGGAAAAAGTAAAGCCGAGGTTAAAAAACGTAAAATCTGATTAAAAATCATAACAAGATGTGCAAAGTCCGCCTCTTTGATTTTGAGGCGGACTTTCTTTTTTTATATATTTGCGGAAACGACTAACAATCAGACAAATGAACAGTAATCCCCGTCTCAAGGCAAGATGGAAGGAGATTGTCAGAACCGCAGCTTTCTTCGCCCCGCTTGCCACGTTTATCCTGATCTTGTCCACTGTAGGAAAGATTTCGTTCTCCTTAGTAATGGGACTGCTCTCAGTCAGCTGTTCCATGGTGCTGCTTTCTCCGTCGGGCACATGTCCGGTAAAGCTTACCTGTCGCGTTATGGTGCTCCAGGCTCTGCTCTGCCTTCTGTCTCCCGTACTGTTGCTCTTCCTGTCCGGTGAACTTGTGGCAGTCTGTCTGAACATGGTGGCAGTGATTCCTATGCTGGTCATGCTTATACTGTATCTTTCGGGATTGATACACGATGTGGATTTTCTAACGGAAAGTCTGGTCGGATGGGAGTACATGCTCGGGGTTTCCAAGATTTTCTATTCTGTGCTGTACTTGTCCGTGCTCTGCCTGTTCTATAGCGCGTGCCTGTTGCACGGTGCGCTTGCAATCGTCCTGAAATCAGTGTGTGTAGGTGGAATGGTCTTCCTGGTGGCCCTTCTGCACTGCAGACTGCTGACCAAGAATTCAATTCTGGCGAGCCATCTGGAATCTGGAATCCTCAAGACAGCCGGCCCTGTCGCCTTGCTGAAGCCTATGCCCGGCAAGATGAACCTGAATTACAAGATAGTGTATAACCGCATGTGCGAGTTCATGACTGACAAGAAGCCGTTCCTGGCGGATTCATATTCTCTGGATGAGCTTGCCAAGAGCCTGTATACCAACAAGAGCTACCTTTCGAAGATGGTGAACGCGTGTACCGGCATGAACTTTTCCCAGTTCATGAACAACTACAGGGTGCAGTATGCGATGGAGCTTTTCAAGAAAGATACGCGGCTCCGTGTGTCGGAACTGGCGATGATGTCGGGTTTCAAGAGCGGAGTGACGTTCAACCTCGCCTTCAAGCTGTTCCTTAACCAGAACCCGAGCGAGTGGTGCAACGATTACCGTAACAGCACAATCAGGAACGAACCTAAATAATTCCTTCAAGGCCTTTCCATGAGGCCGGAACCGGCGCCGTGATTTCTACCGGAGTCTTTTTGACAGGATGTATGAATGAGATATGTCTTGCCAGAAGGCTGATGCCTCCGTCCGGGTTGGAACGGGGCGCCCCATATTTCAGGTCTCCCTTGATTATGCAGCCTATAGATGACAGCTGGCAGCGGATCTGGTGGTGCCTGCCTGTCAGGAGTTCCACCTCAAGCAGATGGTATCTGTCGGTGTCGGCGATGTGCCTGTACCTGAGCCTGGCGAGTTTTGCGTCCTTGCGCTGCCCTTCCTTGCAGATGAAACTTTTGTTCATCTTCTCGTTCCTCCACATCCAGCTTTCGATAAGGCCTTCCTTCTCCTTTGGAGCCTCATAGACAAGGGCCCAATAGGTTTTATGTACATCTCCGTCGCGGAACATGGCGGACATCCTTTCCAGGGCTTTCGAAGTCTTGGCGAAGATGGTTATGCCGCTTACCGGCCTGTCAAGACGATGGGGGATTCCCATGAAGACCTGTCCC
>JAFZTP010000120.1 GCA_017618815.1 Bacteroidales bacterium
GAATTCCGGGGAATCGCTGTAAACCGGTATCCTGGAGTAGTGGGACAGGGCTTCCTCCTTGTAGAACTTCCTCAGAGTCATCTTTTCCGGAGCGATCGCGGCCACGACCCTCGGAGTCATCACGTCATAAGCCTTGATGTCGTCGAGCTTGATTATATTCTGGATTACCTTGTTCTCGCTCTTGTCGAAAACGCCTTCCTCCTCGCCTATGTTGGCCATGGCCGAGACTTCCTCCCTGCTTATGGACACATCTGCTTCTTCTTTCTCGAACAGTTTCGTAAGAAACTCGATGAGCACGACGAGAGGATACATGATTATAACCAGGAAGTTCATCACGTTGGCAAGCCAGAGCAGTCCTTTCCAGCGGGACGTGCCGATGGTCTTCGGGATGATTTCCGAGAATACCAGGATCAGTATAGTCATTATGGCGGACACAAGCCCGAACCATTCGCTTCCGAAGATTATCGTGGCCTGGCGACCGACTCCCGCGGCACCGATAGTGTTGGCTATGGTGTTCAGCGAAAGTATTGCCGCTATCGGCCTGTCTATGTTCTGCTTAAGCTTGTTGAATCTTGCGGCATCCTTGCTTCCTTCCTCCTCCCTCATGGTGATATAGGAAAAAGGGGTGGACATAAGAGTGGATTCGAGCAGCGAACACAGGAATGAGATCGCCATCGCTCCGAGCAAGAAAAGAAGTAATAGTGACATAAAGTTACTTTAAATTATCAATCCAGAGGGCCACTTTTGCGTCCGAAGGCATCCTCCAGTCCCCTCTCGGACTCAGAGTTACCGAACCCACCTTAGGGCCGTCCGGCAGGCAGCTTCGCTTGAACTGCTGGCTGAAGAACCTCCAGTAGAACTTACGCAGCCATTTCTTTATGGTCTCGTCGTCATATGTCTTTCCGAAGGCCTTGCGGGAGAGGAAGAATACCTTCTCCGGGGCATAGCCGAAGCGGAAGAAATTGTACAGGAAGAAGTCATGCAACTCGTACGGGCCGACCAGGTCCTCGGTCTTCTGCTGGATGTTGCCGTTCTCGTCGGCAGGAGTAAGTTCCGGGCTGATCGGCGTGTCGACGACGTCGAGGAGGATGTCCTTGGCGCTGCGGCCGGATACGGAACCTTCGCCGAAATGAGTCTTTGCAGCCCATTCCACGAGGTGTTTCACAAGTGTCTTAGGTATGCTTGAGTTGACTCCGTACATGCTCATGTGGTCGCCGTTGTATGTGGCCCAGCCGAGGGCCAGCTCAGAGAGGTCTCCGGTGCCCACTACGATGCCGTTTTCCTTGTTGGCGATATCCATGAGCAGCTGTGTGCGCTCCCTTGCCTGGGAATTTTCGTATGTGACGTCGTGATTCTCGATATCCTGGCCGATGTCGCTGAAATGCTGTTTTACGGCCGGCACGATCGATATTTCGCGGTTGGTGATGCCGAGGGCCGTCATCAGGTCGACGGCATTGCGATAAGTCCTGTCGGTGGTGCCGAAGCCAGGCATCGTGACACCTATGATTCCCTTCCTGTCAAGCCCAAGCTTGTCGAAGGCAAGTACGGTGATAAGCAGGGCCAGAGTGCTGTCCAGACCGCCTGAGATGCCGATCACGGCAGTCTTGCTGCCGATATGCTCCAGCCTTGAAGCAAGGCCGAGAACCTGAATGGAAGTGATCTCCCGTGCCCTTCGGTCGATTTCCTCCGGGTTGCCTCCCGGAACGAAAGGATGGGCCTCGACATGGCGGTACAGCTTCTTCTCGAAGTCTGTGCCGGCATCGTTGCCGAGCTTTACGATCTTGTAGTCAGACCTGTAGGCGGTGGAAGGAGTGCCGTCCGGTGCGACTGCGCCGAAGGTATTCTCCTTCTGGCGGAGCACGTCGAGCTTCTCCAGGTCGACGTCCGCCACTATCATGCTGCTTTCAGTCTTGAATCTCTCGTTCTCGGCAAGCAGGGTTCCGTTCTCATAAATCAGGGACGAACCTGCATATACGAGATCCTGGGTGGACTCTCCGAAGCCGCAGGAACTGTATACATAAGCCGAGATGGTCCTTGCGCTCTGGTTGTCGACGAGGCTCTTCCTGTATGAATGTTTCATCAGGACCTCGTTGCTGGCGGACAGGTTCAGTATTATGTTCGCGCCGGCCAGCGCATGGAACGAAGACGGCGGGACAGGAGTCCAAACGTCTTCGCATATCTCGACGGAAAACCTGGCGTTGCCGATATAGAATATCTGGCTTGGGGAGACCGTGACTTCTTCGCCGGCATAGCATATTTCGGCCGGATTTCTCATGAAATCTTCACCGCTTGCGAACCATCTGGTCTCATAGAACTCGTCATACGACGGCAGGAACACTTTCGGAACTATTCCTTTAATTGAGCCGTCATAAACGACTGCGGCGCAATTATATAATCTTCCAGTAATCCTGATTGGGACGCCTATGGCCACGGCCATTCCGGTGCCTTTCGTGGCAAGGGCCACGGCCTTGACTCCCCTCTCGGCTTCTTCGATCATGAACTGCTGGCCGAAGAGGTCTGCGCAGGTGTATCCGGTAACGGACAATTCAGGAAAAGCAAGAAGGGACACGGAATCCCTCCTTGCTTTCTGTATCATCGAGATTATCTCGTTAATGTTGAATTCTATGTCTACGACCTTCACTCTCGGGGAGGCGGCAGCGACACGTATGAATCCGAAATTTTCCATCAGCTAACTTATTATATGCACAAATATAATAAATATTGCCGATTATCGGAGATGTTCAGGATTTTTTAGACGAGTCCCTGGTCTGCCATGGCGTCGGCAACCTTGATGAAGCCGGCGATGTTGGCGCCCTTTACATAGTTAATATAACCGTCAGCCTCGGTACCATATTTCAGGCAGGCTGCGTGGATGTCAGACATGATCCTGTGGAGCTGGGCGTCGACCTCCTCTGCCGTCCATTTCTGGCGGATTGAGTTCTGGGTCATCTCAAGACCTGAGGTAGCTACGCCGCCGGCGTTGGATGCCTTGCCCGGAGAGTAAAGGAGCTTGGCTTCCTGGAAGATGGCGATTGCTTCAGGAGTGGTAGGCATGTTTGCGCCTTCAGCCACGCACCAGC
>JAFZTP010000121.1 GCA_017618815.1 Bacteroidales bacterium
CACTACGGCAGGGTTGCATATCCATTTCAGTCCTGAGTCGGAGGTGAACAGCAGCAGCAGTACCATGATGGAAACCGATGTGGCCCATGCAGGGACGATCTCCAGCACCCACATGAGGGTGGCATAGACGAATATTGCGATAATCCTCTGCTGGACATGGGTCAGTCCGTCCATTCCGAAGGACTCGGTCGGCAGGAACCAGAGTACCATCACGATGATGCCGACAAATATGAGGCCTAGACTTTTCTTCTTTAGTATTGAGAGGTCGAACCTGTTGTTCTGACGCAGGTTGTGCATCTGTTCGACCATGTTAAATCCGGGGAAATTCTTGAACATGTTGTATTATCTATATCGAGTGTAGATTATTCGTAGTTGAAGCGGATGTCCACAGGGATGCCCGCATTTTCCAGAACGCGCTTGTCGGCCAGGCTTTCAGGGCCGGCGATTCCGTATTTCTTGATCCAGGCATGGACAGCGTCGATGTCTCCGTGGGCCTGTATGCGGAGAATCTCCGAACCGAGAGTCTCCAGTGCCTGCCATGTCTTGTCGTAGTCGATGCTGTATCGGTCTGATGGATTCCAGCTGATGGCTTTGCTTTCAAGCAGGTAGTTATATACAATGATGTTGGCAATGCCGGTAGGGTCGGCAGCGCCGAAACGGGTAGAGCGGATCGTGTTGGTAACGAAGGTCGTGAGCACATCCTCTTTCTGGAAAAGAGCTGAGATGTGGTATGCCTCGGCCTCCTGTGCGCAAAGCCATGTTCCGAGCACGTTAGACTTGGCTTTCTCTACTGCGAGAGCCTCGTTGCCCAGAGCCTCTGCGACTGTGCCTTTGCCGTTGATTGTTTCCTTGACGCCAAGGCCTTTTGCGATCTCACGGAAGACGATAAGCCAATAGAATGCGCTTGCGTCCACATGAGGCTGATATACATCCTCCAGAAGGGCCCTTCCTACCGGATGGACGGTGCGGTTGAACTTCTCGCGGATGATGTTGTCGAAGATTATCGAGCGGGTGCCAAGTTCTTCCTGTGCCTTGGTATCATAAGGGAAGTTGATGCCGATTACCTTGAAGCCGGCGTTGGTGTAGCCGCTGCAGTACAGTACGTTGCAGGAGAAGATGTCGGACTTGGCCCCGGGCACGAAGTCGTGGTTGGCCGGGTCTCCCGGAAGCATCTTCTGCAGCTCAGGCATGCGTGATGAAAGGGCGTTGAGTTCCTCGGTGCGCTGGAGGTTCTTGAGGAGGACATAGGCTCCGTATGAAGCCTTGGTTCCGTAAAGGGCGTCGTCCACTGCCTCTACAGGGCCGATTACGAGGTCCATCTTGCTGTCGTTCATTTCCAGCCATGCCTTGTCGCTCTCATAATAGTCGTCGGTCTTGAGACCTTCGATCATCTTCAGGAGGTAGTTGCGCACGCTCTCCTTGATAGTGACATCGGCTGCCCTGTGCAGGTAACCCTCTATCTTGCTGATGGATTCGGCGTATGCGTCATGATACCATACCGTCTCGAGGTTTCCGTCTGCGCCGCGGGTGATGAGTGTATATGGGCTGTTCTTGTCAGGATTGTTCCATGAAAGGAACTCTTCCTCGGTCATGTCTTCCGGATAGAAACGGGAGCCGGCCGGCTTGTCGCCGTATCCCGGGAGGAAAGACTTTCCTTCGATACGGTCCCATGGACCATAGTTTATCTCAGCGTAAAGCTTTTCTGAAGGATCTTTCAGGGAGCCAAGGAATTCCTCCTTGTCGCCGAGATACTGCTGCCAGTAGATCTTATCCACCTCGTCGGCGGCTTTGCGGTACAGGCTCAGTACCTCTTTTCCATTGTCGGTAATGCCCGAAAGGTCAGGTGCCGGAATGGTCACCAGGGCATAGTTCTCCACGAGTCTGGCCACGTTGACACGCTCCTGGGTGCAGTATACTACAGCCAGAAGGACAAGGGCTAAACATAAAATTGCAATTTTTTTCATTTCTTTGAATTCAAATAATTGTGCAAAATTACATTGCCGGAAGAATTGTTTTTATTGACAGATAAGGTTTGTTTCGATATGACTGATAGGTAATATCGATAAATCTGGCTATATTTGCGGTAAAATATAGTCAGTCATGGAATTAAGGCAATTGAAGTATTTCGTCGAGGTAGGTCGCCTGAGGAGTTTCTCCCTTGCGTCAAAGTCGCTTTTCATAACGCAAAGCACAATCTCCCAGCAGATTCAGAAACTGGAAGAAGAGCTGGGCGTGGAACTGCTGGTACGTGATACGAGACATGTCACCCTGAGCGATTACGGCGAGCAGTTCTATCCGTTCGCTTCGCAGGTGCTGGAAGAGGCGCGTGCCGGGGCGGAGCGCATCCGGGACGTAAAGGCTCTCAAGGTAGGAACCCTGAGCGTCGGGGCGACTTATTCCTTCGGGCCTCTGTTTAAGAGGACTGTGCTGGATTTCAACAGGCAGTTTCCGAGCATCCGTCTCAACCTTCTCATTGCCTCCAAGGAGGAGCTCCGCCAGAAATTGCTTGACCGCGAGCTTGACCTGGCGCTGACTTACAAGTCGACCATCGGCGACGATCGCATCGAGTCCCATCTGTTGTTTCCGAGCCGACTCTGTCTTGTCGGACGGGAGGGAGAGCTCAAAGGCGTGGGCAGTGAGGTCACGGTACAGGACCTTTCCCGTTTTCCGCTTGCGCTGCCTTCCCGGGGCCTCCAGGCGCGGGATACCCTGGAGGATGTCCTTTTTGCCCAGAATGTGGACCTTGACATTCGACTGGAGATCAACAGTATCCGCTATCTTCTCGACCTTGTGGGCAGCAGTCCGCTGGTGACCGTCCTTTCGGAGGAGGTCATCCATCAGGCGGAGGGCTTCGAGGCCGTCCCTATCGCCCATCCGGCAAGCCGCATGGACGGCTGCTACCACCAGATCAAGGGTGCATATCATAAGCTTGCCGCCCGCAAGTTCATAGAACTACTCAAGGAAAACAACTCCGTAAATGACTAGAATGATTTGCCATGCAATTGCTTGAACGAAAGACAGACGGGAATGCTCCGACATTGCTGTTAATACCGGGGCTGGGAGTATCATATGAGATATTCCTTCCGTTAATTGAATTGTTGGAGGATAAATTCCGCGTTGTTGTCGCCGAGGTGGACGGCTTTACGCTGGGTATTCATACTCGGTTCACATCCGTTGACGACCAGGCGGCACAGGTGATAGCCTATGTCAAAGAACGGTACAACGGCCATCTGGACTGCGCCTACGGCCTTTCTCTTGGCGGAAAGATCCTGTCCCGGATACTGGAGCGAAATGAAGTCACAATCGACCATGCTATTCTGGATGCGGCGCCGCTGTTACCGCTGCCAAAGTGGTTGGTCGGGCCGCTTCGCTACTACCAGTGCGCCAATGTATGGACATGTTATCATTGGACAGGATTCTGGCGTCGGGCGTTCCATTCCCATTACATCGACGTACTGCTGGACGAATGCAAAAAGGTGTATCCATTTGGCGGCGGTCGGGCGGTGCTTGAAGGTTACAAGTCCGTATATACCAACAAGCTGGAATCTATTCACGGGACCGATATCCACTATTGGCATGGCAGCTTAGAATCCTTTGTTGCTAAACCGCAGGCCGAGCACCTGAAGAAGATTTACCCTGACGCGGCTGTCAGCGTATTCCCAAAGATGAACCACGGACAATTGCTTGTCGACCATCCGGATAAGGTTGCATCACTAATTGCGGAGTATTGTGGCCTCCTATAACCGCACCACTTGATCTCTATCTTCTTGACGAATTGCTGAAAATGTGATAAAAGAATTAAAATATGAAAAAAGAAGTTAATTCCAAAGAGACCACGCGCGCCCAGGCATTTGAGTTATGGATGAATGCGCCAAATCCGATGGTGACCTTCTTCAAGACGCTCGATGTAACGCGGCTTGTCAGAGTCAGCCGCCGGAGAGGGCTGAAGTTCAATATGCTAATGGACTGGTGTATCGGCAAGGCGGCGGCTGACATCAAAGAGTTCTATCTACTGCCGGTCGGCGACAAACTGGTCCAGTATGATGCATTGGCCGTGAATACCATTGTAAAGAACAGGACAGGCGAAGTAAGTTCCTGTGATATCCGGTTTAACGAGAATATGGAGGCTTTCAACCAAGAGTACCTGAAATACTCGGCAGAAGTGGCAGACACTTGTGCCGACAGGGATCTTTCGGAGGACTGCATGGTCATCGGAACTTCGGCCATTATCGATACCGAGATTGATGGAGCTGTGGGTATGAACAGCGGCATCTTCAACAACCCTTTCATTATCTGGGGCCGATACCGTAAGAAGTGTTTCCGTTACTACTTGCCTATCTCTTTCCAATTCCATCACACCCAGATGGATGGCGCCCATGCCGGGAAGTTCCTGCAGCGTTTACAAGAAGAAATCAGTAGGATGGGATAGCCATCATGACGGAAAAACGACGGGCCGCAATGAAGGCCCGCCGTCCGTCTTAAGATTTGTTTTACTTTATGGGGATGCTATCCTCCGATCATGACTGTGAGTCCGGCCATCACGATGGATACCATGCTCATCAGCTTGATCAGGATGTTGAGGGACGGGCCGGACGTGTCCTTGAACGGATCGCCGACTGTATCTCCCACGACGGTAGCCTTATGGGCAGGCGAGTCTTTACCGCCGAGGTTGCCCTCCTCCACATATTTCTTGGCATTGTCCCAGGCTCCTCCCGAATTGGCCAGGAAGATGGCCAGCACGAAGCCTGCTCCGAGACCGCCGGCAAGAAGTCCGATGACTCCGGCAGGGCCGAGGACCACGCCGCAGACCATAGGGACAAGGATTGCCAGGAGGGACGGGAATATCATCTCATGCTGCGCGGCCTTCGTTGAAATACGCACGCAACTCGTATAGTCAGGACGCTGCTTTCCCTCCAGGATTCCGGCGATCTCCCGGAACTGGCGACGGACTTCTACGACCATCTTCTGGGCTGCACGGCCGACTGCGGTCATGGTGAGTCCGCAGAAAAGGAAGGCCATCATCGAGCCGAGGAAGATGCCCACGAGAACTTTAGGGTTCATCAGGGTGATGTTATAGAAATCAACGATATCCGTAATGCTGGCCTTGACGGTCTCCACAGTCACTCCGCG
>JAFZTP010000002.1 GCA_017618815.1 Bacteroidales bacterium
GCTTCTTGTCCTGGGTAGCGTCGCCGATACCTTCGTTGATGGTGATCTTGACGAGCTTCGGAACCTGCATTACGCTAGTGTAAGAGAACTGCTTCATAAGAGCAGGAACGATCTCTTCTTTATATACTTTCTTGAGAGTAGGAACGTAGCCTGCAGGCAGCTCCATAACCTCAACAGATTCGTTTTTCTTCTTTGCCATAATTAAATCTCCTCTCCAGATTTCTTAGCATAGCGAACCTTCTTGCCGTCTACTTCCTTGTAGCCGACCCTTGTAGCTGCACCTGACTTAGGATCTACGAGCTGGACATTGGAAATATGGATTCCCGCCTCCTGCTTTACGATACCGCCCTGAGGGTGCTGAGCATTAGGTTTGGTATGCTTGCTTACTACATTTATTCCTTCTACGATGACACGATCCTTGTCTCTGAGGACTTCGAGGACCTTTCCGGTCTTACCTTTATCGTTGCCGGCGTTCACAAAAACGGTGTCTCCTTTCTTTATATGAAACTTTTTCATGATGCTTATAGATTAAAGGACCTCCGGTGCCAGTGAAACAACCTTCATATAATTCTCACGCAGCTCTCTAGCAACAGGGCCGAAGATACGGGTACCCCTGAGTTCTCCTGCATTGTTGAGAAGAACACATGCATTGTCATCGAAACGGATGTATGATCCGTCCGGTCTGCGGACTTCTTTCTTAGTGCGTACTACTACAGCCTTTGAAACTGTTCCCTTCTTAGCGTCGCCGCCAGGGATGGCACTCTTGACTGAGACGACGATCTGGTCGCCTACAGAAGCATAACGGTGGTGGGTTCCCCCAAGTACACGGATGCAAAGAACTTCCTTTGCACCGCTGTTGTCAGCCACCTTTAAACGTGATTCCTGCTGTATCATTGTTACTTGACTTTTTCTACGATTTCAACTAATCTCCACCTCTTGGTCTTGCTCAGAGGACGGGTCTCCATGATGAGAACCTTGTCGCCTTCGCTGCACTCATTCTTCTCGTCCTGTGCGACGAACTTTGTGGTCTTGTTTACGAACTTACCATATAATGGATGTTTCTCTTTTGTCTCGACTGCAACGATGATGGTCTTGTCCATCTTGTTGCTGACCACGATACCGATTCTTTCCTTACGAAGATTTCTTTCCATAGGACTTCAATTTACTGATTGTTTTCTTTCTCAGCGAGGACGGCCATCATTCTGGCGATATCCTTTCTGGTCTTGCTAAAAATGGAAGTGTCCTCTAATGGAGAGATAGCGTGATTGACCTTAAGGCTGTCAAGATTTGCTTTCTCTGCTGCGATGCGGTCCTTGAGATCCGCAATTGACATCTCGCGTACTTCTTTGATTTTCATTTTCTCTCTACCATTAAATTATTCCACATAGTCTCTGCGAACGACAAACTTGGTGTCGACTGGAAGCTTGGAAGCTGCGAGCTTCATAGCGTCTCTTGCTACCTCAAGCGATACACCTTCTGCCTCGAAGAGGATACGACCCGGAGTGATAGGGCAAACGAAACCCTGAGGATCTCCCTTACCTTTACCCATACGGGTTGACAACGGCTTCTTTGTGAAAGGCTTGGCAGGGAATACCCTGATCCATACCTGACCCTCACGGTTCATACGGCGGGTGATAGCCTGACGGGCAGCCTCTATCTGCTGAGCAGTAAGCCAACAATTTTCAAGGGTCTTGATACCGAAAGATCCGAAGGCAAGCTGGTTTCCCCTCTGGGCATTGCCTTTCATCACACCTTTCTGTTCCCTTCTGAATTTGGTTCTCTTAGGTTGTAACATTGCTGTATTACTTTTAATAATTTTCCTAAAAATTTCCTAACTAATTGATTCCCAATCTCTTGGGCACAATTCACCTCAATTTTGGGATTGCAAAGTTACGAAAAATATCTGATTAACCAACACTTTCGCAAAAATTTTTCAAACTTTTCGACACAAAAAATCAAAAGCTATCTTGCGGTTTTTCAGCACGTTATAAAACATGTGAAAAAATAATCGGATGACTTTTCGACACGGGCATGAAACCTGCAATACATTATCTGAAAAATGAGTATTTTTGCATCGTGACACGAAAGATACTGACAATAACCCTTGCGCTTATACTGCTTATCCCGGGCGCACGCGAAGCCGCAGCACAGAACCGCGGCTACATGACATATATAGTCGAGAACGGAGACACCGTCTTCGTGGACGTACTGAGGCCTGCATATACATATACAGGAAAGAAGAAAGGCCGCCAGTGGAGGAAATACTACAAGCTCGTGCACAATTTCAGCAAGACATACCCCTTCGCCATCCAGGTCAGGGAAATGATGCACGAAGTCGACAGCACCATAGCCGCCGACAAGCTCAGGCGCAGGAAGAAAGACAAATACATCGCAGCGATACAGAAGAAAGTGCTCGACAACTACGAGCCTGTGATCCGCAAGATGACGGTTTCCCAGGGAAAGCTGCTGATCCAGCTGATAGGACGCGAGACCGGGCTGACGCCGTACGAGATCATAAAAGATTACAAGAATGGAGTCGCGGCCAGCTTCTGGCAGGGAATCGCCAAGTTCTTCGGCGGAGACCTGAAGAGACCGTATGACCCCAACCAGGAAGACAAGGCCATAGAGGACCTCGTCAAATCATGGGAAAACGATACTTTCGAAGGCTTGTACTACTCGATATTCGGCACGTATCCGCCGGAAGTCAAGCTCGTGGACCTGAGCGTCTCCCCGTCAAAGAAGAAATAAGGAGAGCCATCCATCCAGTCTTTCAGAATCATCAGACGCGCCCCTGAAGGCATGGTCATGTCCACCGACGTATGGAAATGGCCGAAGACATAGTAATCTGCCCTCTCGACGGAGTCAACCTTCTTCACCCATTTGTAAAGAGGCTCGTCCGTCCCCCTGAACTTATACTCCAGGCTCTTGGCTATGCGGCTGCGCTTTGACCATCCGTTGCCGAGGCTGAACGCCAGCCAAGGATGCAGCGTAGAGAACAGCCGCTGGAAGAAACGGGCATGGAACGTCCATTTCATCAGCTTGTACATGTACATCCCCGGGCCGAGGCCGTCGCCATGGGCCATGCAGAACGTCTTGGACCCGATACGGCAGCGATAAGGCTGGTCAAGGACCTTGATGCCCAGCGAAGAGAAATAGCTGTAGCACCAGATATCATGGTTTCCCTGGAAGAAATAGACTTTGACACCCGCATCGATCAGGTCGGTCAGGGCTCCGAACACACGGACATACCCGCGAGGAACGACATCCCGGTACTCATACCAGAAGTCCCAGATGTCCCCCAGCATGTACAGGGCTGCCGTCTTGTCCTTAGGAATCGACCTGAGGAAGGACACGAAACGCGCTTCCCTGCCTTCCTTGTCCTTGACATCGAGTCCCAGATGGACATCCGATACGAAAAAAGTTAGTTTCCTTTCTCCCATGGGCGATTATGCTAACACGAATATGAGAATTGCGACCAGCACGCAGTAGAGCGAGAACCAGCCGAGACGGGCCTTGCGCACGAGGGCGATCATCACCTTGCAAGCGAAAAGGCCGGAGAAGAACGCCGCCACGAAACCGAGGACAAGCGCGACAGGACCGACACCGCCGCCGAACGACACTTCCCCGGTAGCGACTTTCAGTATGTCAAGCAACTGTTCCCCGATAATCGGGATAAGGACCATGAGGAATGAGAACTGGGCCATCACGTCACGCCTTACGCCGCTGATCAGACCGGTAGCGATCGTGGTTCCGCTTCGGGACACACCCGGAGCCACGGCGAAAGCCTGGCCGACTCCGACCAGCAGAGCCTGCCAGTAGCTGATGCCGTTACGCGCCGTGCTTTCCCTGACCACAGGCTTGCGGCCGGCGAGCACGTCCGACAGAAACAGCAACACAGCCGTGATGCAGAGTCCGACGCCAACCGTGACAAGGTTGTCCCCGAAAAGGGCTTCGACCTTATCCTTGAACATGAACCCGACGATTCCGACCGGAATGACTGAGACAAGAAGCTTCAGCACATAGTCAGTCTCGTCGTTATACCTGAATTTGAAAAATCCCTTGAGAAGGCTCCAGATGGAACTCCAGAAGACCACTATGGTACTGAGGACCGTCGCGAAATGCACCGTCACGGTGAAATCCAGGAAGCCTTCGGCATCAGCGCCGACCAGCTCCTTGAAGATCATCAGATGGCCGCTGCTGCTTACCGGAAGAAACTCGGTAAGTCCCTGGACGATTCCGAGAAGTAATGCCTGCCACCACTCCATAGCTACTTGCCCTCCCCTTTCTTACCGCCCTTGAAGCAGCCCATGATGGCGATCACCTCGATCACGACTCCGCAGATTATCACGAGCGGAGCAGCCACGAGCCTGCGGAAGTCGAACATGGCCCAGTTGAATACTGCAGGGTCGTCACTTCCGCCGCCGATCATGAGAATATAACCGGAGACCATCACGATCAGGCCGGCGAGGAGCAACCTGAGCCCCTTCTTGTCCATAGCAAAGTTTTTATCCATATCAATAATACAATTCAGATTTATCCAGCGACAGCAGCTTGTTCACCACGAAATACGAGCTCACGACGCAGATCACCACTCCGGAGACCAGCACGATGCCCATGGCGAGCAGCAGCAGACGCAAGTCGAACAATTCGAACAGACTCACAAAGCCTGTCTTAATGACAAACAGCATGCCGATTATGATCATGATCGCAATCAGCGCCGACAGCACTCCGAAGAATGCGGCGCGGGCCAGGAACGGTCCGCGGATGAAGGACCTCGTTGCGCCCACCAGCTTCATCGTATGGATGGTAAACCTACGGGCATACACATTCAGCCGCACGGTATTGCTGATCAGCACGAAAGAGATGAACAGCAGCAGAATGATGAAAACACCGATGATGGCGGATATCTTGCCGAGATTGGCATTCAAGTCCTCCACCAGGGATTTCTGGTACACGACTTCATCCACGAGAGCCGACTCCGAAAGAATGTTCTTGACGACTTCGAGGCTGTCCTCGACCACATAGTCGGCGACCAGGGTAATGTCTATCGAAACCGGTATCGGAGAAGTCTCGAATACACTGAGGAAGTCCTCTCCCAGCATCTGCTTCATCTCCTCCTCTCCCTGCCGGCGGGACACGAATTCCGCCGTATGAATGAACGGTTTAGAAGCGACCGTCTCCTTGTAGTCAAGCGCCTGCTCCTCGGAAACTTCCGGAAGCATGAGCACGCTGACCTTCATGTTTTCCTTGAAATAATCGGAGACGCTGTCGGTATTTACGAGAATCATGCTAGCTATCCCGACCAGCAGCAAGACCATGCTTATACTGATTACGGATGACAGGTAGGCGTTGACCATACGCCTTCGCATGAGTTTGTTTTCTGTTTTTGCCATAGTTCTCCAATTATCTTCCAAAGATAGCAATTTATGGAAATATGGAAAAAAAATCTTACCTTTGTATTTGGTAAAACAAAATTTCACAAGATGGGAGAAGCCGCTAAAAAAATACTGTTCGTCAACTCCGAGATATATCCATATCTCCCGGAGTCTCCGATAGCGAACATCGGAAGGTATCTTCCGCAGGGCATCCAGGAAAGGAAGAAAGAGATCCGCTCGTTCATGCCAAGATACGGCTGCATCAACGAGAGGAAGAACCAGCTCCATGAAGTGATCCGCCTGTCCGGCATGAACATAATCATAAACGACGTCGACCGCCCTCTGGTGATCAAGGTCGCTTCGATTTCCGCAGCCAGATTACAGATATACTTCATCGACAACGAGGATTACTTCAAAAGGAAACAGACTTTCTTCGACGAGGACGGAACTTTCTTCGAGGATAATGCCGAGAGGGCCATCTTCTTCGCAAGAGGAGTGCTCGAGACGGTCAAGAAGCTCCGCTGGGCACCGGACATCATCCACTGCCACGGATGGATTTCCCACATCCTCCCAGTCTATCTGAAAAAAGCATACAGAGACGACCCTATCTTCTCTGAAAGCAAGGTCGTGCTGTCCCTTTACGACGACACACCTACGGCTCCGTTCGCTGAAGACTTCGCCAGACTCGCCAGATTCGGAGGCGCTGACGCAGAGGACCTGAGCCTTCTTGAAAAGGCAGATGGCATAAATCTTGCAAAAACTGCCGCTCGGTACTCAGACGGTATCATTCTCGGTGCTGACAAGATTCCGGGAGAGATCGTGGAGTACTGTAAGAGCCTTGGTCTCCCTATACTCCCATACAACGCGGAGGCCATGAATGACGGCTCTTATATGGATGAGTATAACAGTTTTTATGATCAGTTATAAATGAGACTGAAATTTGCGTTCATCGCGGCCCTCGCCGCGACTTCCCTTTTGTCTTCATGCGTGAAGGTGGATAATTCTCTCGGTGAGAATTACCTTGCCACCAACATGAAATACGACGTATATACGGCTGAGTTCGAGATCAGCGACATCGAGATGCAGGTTCCTGACAGCCTTTCATGCTTCAGCACCCGCAGGTTCTCCATCGGAGCCATCCGTGACGATGAGTTCGGCCTTACGACACGTTCCGCCGCATTCACCCTCGTACCGGTCGCAAAGACCCTCGACTTCGGAAAGCCTGGCACAAGGGTCTTCCGAAACATGCATCTCTCCGCCGTCAACGACTCGGTCTCATGCAACGACAGGAGGTTCGCCAAGATTCTCCAGAACGTCAACGTATATGAGCTCGAAAAGCCTCTGGACAAGAAGAACCCGAGACAGGAGATCAAATACATAGACAAGATCATCAGCAAAGGCACCCCTGTCCTGAACGGAACAGACTCGCTCTCGATAGATTTCACCGAGGAGTTCGGAAAGAAATTCCTCGAGATGACCGAGGATGACCTCAAGGACATAAACGCATATGAGAAGCGCTTCCCGGGCATCTACCTCACCTGCGACGAACCGACAGGAAACGGAGGAAGGATCAACATGTTCAAGCTTCCTATCAACGTGACCAGCGGAACAATGAACGGTTCCTACGCCACCCTCACCTTCTCTGCCGAATACGAGGGCAAGGGTCAGGTGGACACCACCTTCCTGTTCTATCTCGGTCCTGTCGAGAAGTATGACCTCCAGAATGCTTCCAGCACTTCCATCACGGAGAATCCGCAGGTAGCGTACAACCAGACCACCCACAGCACCCAGAGCTTCGAAGGCAGCGCTGCCGAGAAGATCTACTTCGAGGGCGGCTGCGGCCTCAAGCCTGTAATCAAGGCCGAGGCGCTCAAGGCCAGGATCAACGAGATAATCTCGGCTCACGGCGACCCTGCAAAGGCTATCATCAACAAGGCTACCATAATCCTCCCGTTCGATTTTCCTGAGAACTATCTTGACATGGACAAGTTCCCGTCATATCTCAGCCCGACCTGCAGGATTACCAATAAAGACAATACTGTCACATTCGCCGGCATCACCGACGCCAGCGTCTCAACCGAGAACCATGGAGACGTCAACCGTTCTCTCTGCGTTTACCAGCCGGACGTGACACATCATATCCAGCAGCTCGTCAGACTGCAGGATACGGACAATATCGCCAACTACGACGTATGGTTCCTGGCACTTGCCGACGAGATCACCACCACCACGAGCTCGACCAACAATGACATGAGCGAGTACTACCAGCAGATGGCCTATGCCAACTACTACAACAGCATGTACGGCGGATATGGCGGCTATGGCTACGGTGGATACGGCGGTTACGGCGGATATGGAAGCAGCTATAGCAACTACTATAACTATCTCATGCTGGCCCAGATGATGAGCACTCCTACGACCCAGAAGAACAAGGAGCAGGTCATGGACATACAGCGTTACTACCGCTGCGCCCTCCACGGTCCGGAAGCTTCCGAGAACAGGCCGAAGATAAAGATCACATTCTCGATCGAGAAGTCCGAGTAACGGACACGACATAAACGAAAAATAGGATGGCTGAGGCCATCCTATTTTGTTCTGCTATAGATTGATTACTATTAGCTTACTTGTCAAGTTTAGACTCAACGTAGTTGACAGCATCAGCTACAGTTGCGATACCAGCGGCATCCTCATCAGGAATCTTGATTCCGAATACGCGCTCGAACTCCATGAGAAGTTCAACTGTATCGAGTGAATCAGCACCAAGGTCGTTGGTGAAGTTTGCAGACTCGGTAACTACTGACTCTTCAACGCCGAGCTTGTCAACGATGATGTCCTTAACTTTTTTTACTACAGCTTCGTTTGCCATAATGTAATAATTTAAATAGTTTATGATTTAAAATACACTAATTATTCGTTGCTCGCAAAATTTTGGCAAAGGTAAGTAAAAAAACCCTATTTATAAAACTTTTCGACCAAAAACGACATATCCGCCCTAGCAGCAACCTGCCTTCTCCGGCATGTCGTCAGACCCTTCCTTGCTGAGTTTGAGCCATATACGCAGTCCGTTGATGGAATTAAGCAGATAGAAGCTGTACTTGACCATCATGACCACCGTGTAGCTTGAAGCATCGGCTGAAAGCCTGTTGGCCCAGAGCATGATTGAGAAGATATTCACGAAGTTCCAGATGAACCACTGGTCTGCGTATGCGAGAGACAGCAGGATCTGGCCGATGATGTTGAGCACTACGACAGAAGCGTCCAAAAGAAGCTTTGCCTTGTCCACTTCGGCGATGCGGCCGGCGTTGAACTGGGACATGTCTATCCAATAGAGGATGCCATAGGTTATAGCTGTTCCGAAGACAAATCCGGCGATGACGTATCCCCAGTGCTTAGGGCAAAGCCTGCGTGCGCGGACCTTTACGGTCTCCTTGCTGCCGTCTTCGTTGACCTTCACTCCGGCACCGCGCTTGCGCCACTGCCAGAGGCCGACGAACTGCATCGGGAGGAAGTAGAGGACGTGCTGGAGGAATTGTCCCATGTTGCCGCTGTCATAGTTTGCATATGAACAGATGCAGACGTCGATGACGCCGAAAAGGAAAGTCCATATATTTCCATTTGCGACCAGCACCGTGTTGACAACGCCCATTACGGCACCGACTGCGATTATAATCTGCTTGACTGCGACCACATCGGGTTCCTGCAGTTTGAACCAGTTCACTATGCATACCGCTACGATCATACCGACAAGTATGAACATATTGAACCAGAAGTTGAATCCTTTTGTACTATTTTTCATAACCAACTAAAATTCAGCCTGCAAATATACACATTTTTTCCTATCGCAAAGTTTTCCATTGCATTACTCGGCGTAGGAGACGCAGCGGACGGGACGGCCGGTTCCGGTCCCGGAGCCGCCTCCTGTCGAGTAAAATGCACTATTAACATTCGACCTCTGGTTCGACCATGGCGGGGAGAACGAAGTACACTCCCCCGGGAACTGTACGGAGTTGGACCATACGTCCGCGGAATAATAGCTCTGGCACGGGAAAGTTATCACCGCCCCATTCGGCAGGGTGCGAGTCTGCGTATATGAGTTCGCGACAGTGACTGTGCCCGAAGGTGTTGCAAAGCAGTTGTTTGGCGCCACTCTCCACCCGGGAGGACATGGATCGAAAATACTTTTGGCGGTAAGGTCATTACCGAGCTTTGTGTCGAACCAATTTCCGGCATTGTTGTAGGCAGCCCCGTCAGAATCCACGTCGTTCCGGCTCCAGTTTGAGGCGATCGCAATATAAATCTCCGGATGATACACGGAATAGCGGATAAAGTCTTCGGTGATTCCGATGTTCGCGAGCTGGTTCTGAGTCCTGTAAGGAATCATGTTCTCGCTATTGTACCTGTTGTATATG
Organism: Bacteroidales bacterium; assembly: GCA_017618815.1. Lineage (GTDB taxonomy): Bacteria > Bacteroidota > Bacteroidia > Bacteroidales > UBA932 > Cryptobacteroides. The sequence continues at coordinate 9,785 of JAFZTP010000002.1, forward strand.
ACGACACCATTCTTGATGGCATGCCAGTTGGCCGACGAGTAAGGGAAAGGGTCCTTCCTGCCCCACATATAGTACAATGATCCAGGACCCCTGGCCTCAGTCGTCGACAGCGCGCCCAAGTTGCGGTCCATCATGAAACAGCCCCTGAGGACGCCGCTGTTGCTGTTCCATACATTTCCGAGGAAACGGTTGACCTGCCCTTCCTTTACAGGATAGGCAAAACGCGTCTCGTTGCCGCTGCCATCGGTCTCCGGAGTCAGGAACCTCAACGACGCGTCCGGATCATAAGCGGTCAGCC